>JBKOYM010000016.1:0-26042 GCA_046725375.1 Actinomycetota bacterium | reverse complement strand
GCGACGTCGACGCCCTCCGCAGCCTGCTAGGCGGCTGGCGAGCGGACTTCGGTCGCGCCGGTGCTCTCATCCGGCCGGTTGCCCTGGCGATGATCACGGCCCATCTGCGTGGCGGTCACGACGTCGTGCTGCCGCAGTTCGTAGCTGCGGCCGTCGTCTGGAGCGTCGGATACGTGTCGCTGCTCTGCTGGGGTACGCGCTCGTGGCCGACATCGCGCCGCGGCCGGCACTCGCACGGCACTTCGCGGTGTGATGCCGCGGCTGCTCTCCCGGGAGTGGCCGCTATGACCAGTACGATCTACGAACGTCTGCCTTGGGGAGGATTTGTGACCGCGTATCCGCGCACCGCCGAGACCCATGCGGCGTCGCTGTTGCCGCACCTTCGACCCGGCATGTTGGTGCTGGATCTCGGGTGCGGCCACGCCGCGATCACGAGGGGCCTGGCGGACGCGGTTCGGCCCGGGCTGACGGTCGGGCTCGACATCGCGGTGAAGCCGCAGATCGAGGGGCCGGCCGATCGGCTCGCCTTCGTGACCGGCGACGCGCAGGAGCTGCCGTTTCGCGACGAGAGCGTCGACGCGATCCACGCCTGCGGCCTGTTGCAGCGGCTGCGCGACCCGATGGCGGTCCTGCGCGAGGCTCGCCGGGTGGCGCGTCCGGGTGCGGTCATCGCGGTATCCGACATCGACTGGGACGGCGAGCTGATCTATCCGAGCAGCCCGCTGCTGCGACGCTCCCGCGACATCACGCGGCGTCTTCGGCGCGAGACGAGTCCGTATGTCGGCAAGCGGCTGCGCTGGCTGCTCCGCGAGGCAGGCTTTGCCCGGTGCGTCGCGTCGGCACGTGCTGTGTCGTACGGCGGCCCGGACGAGGTGCGCGAGTTCGCCGACGCGACAGCGGCGCATGTCGAGGCGCCGGCGTTCGACCGCGCCGTCGACGCCGGGTGGACGACGCCGGATGAGCGAGCCTCGATCGTCAAGACGTGGCGGGCGTGGGGCGAGGAGCCCGGCGCCTTCGTTGCCCGCGTCTGGTGCGAGGCGGTCGGCTGGGCCGACGACGGCTGACCGCAACGGCATAGGCTCGGAGTCGCTTGACTAACTCGACCAACGGAGGACTCGTGGCGAGGCAGGAGATCGTCGAGTACGTATCCGATCTGTCCGGGAAGCCGATCGACGACGAGCGCGACCCGACCGTACGCTTCGCACTCGACGGCGACGAATACGAGATCGACCTGACCAGGTCGGAACGGGCCGCCCTGCGGGCCGCGCTCGAGGAGTTCATCGCCGCGGCGCAGCCACTGACGGCGACGGGACGCCCGGTTACTCGCACGAAGGTCGCGGCGGCGACCACCACGATCCGCGCCTGGGCTTCGGCCAACGGCTACAAGGTCCCGCCGCGTGGCTCGATCCCGCGCGAAGTGCGACGCGCCTACGAGGCCGCCAACCCCTAAGGCCCGCAGCACGATTGCCCTCGTTCGGGCTGGCGCCGGGCGGCTTGGCGTGATTGGGTTCATTGCCAAAGGTGAGCGGCTCAGGAGGGTATGTCCATGCGCACGAGGTCGAGGGTGATGGTAATCGTCGCGACTGTCGCCAGCGTCGGCCTGATCGCACCGGCGGCGACAACCGCGACTCAGGTCGATGCCGGTTCGGTCGCGGCCGGCGTGAAGGACTCGCCGCAGCCGCGGCATGTGGCCTACGACGACTTCGCCTCGGTGGCGGACTTCTCGGCCGGGACCTTCGACGGTACGACGCCGACGACCGACGGGCTGCGGATCACCGACCCGGCGGGCCAGCGCGACTACACCGATCCCTTCGGCGACGGATCGACGACCACGTACGACTACGGCACGTGGACCTCGCCGGTCGTCTCCCCCGGATTCGACTTCACCGAGCTGATCTCGTCGTGGAACGCAGCGACGCCTGGCGACACCTGGATCGAGGTCAGTGTCCGTGGCACGGCCGACACCGGCGCGACCTCGAAGTGGTACGTGCTCGGTCGGTGGGCCGGCTCCGATCAGGACATCCGCCGGACGTCCGTGTCGGGTCAGGGCGACGAACTCGCCACGGTACTGACCGACACGCTGGCCACCCGCAAGGACCGCACGTTCGCCAACTGGCAGTTGCGGGTCGAGCTCTATCGAGCCGCTGGCACGACCGGGACACCCTCGGTTCGCAGCGTCGGAGCGATGGCCTCCCAGCTACCCGACGGCAAGAAGGTGCCGGCCAGTCCGTTGGGTGGCGCCGAGGGCATGGTGCTCGACGTCCCGACGTACTCCCAGGAGACCCACATCGGGCAGTACCCCGAGTACGACAACGGTGGCGAGGCTTGGTGCAGCCCGACCTCGACCGCGATGGTGGTCGACTACTTCGGCGCGGGGCCGACGGTCGAGGACTACCCCGAGGGTCACAGCTGGGTCGATCCGTCGTACGCCGACCCGCAGGTCGATCACGCGGCGCGGCAGGTCTTCGACTACACGTACGACGGCGCTGGCAACTGGCCCTTCAACACCGCGTACGCCGCGTCGCGTGGGCTGAAGGGCTTCGTGACCCGGTTGCGGTCGCTGACCGAGGCGGAGCAGTTCATCAAGGCGGGCATCCCGCTCGTCGTCTCGGTGTCGTTCAAGAAGGGCGAGCTCGACGGCGCCGGCTACGGCACCGACGGGCATCTCATGGTCATCGTCGGCTTCGCTGACAACGGCGACGTCGTCGTCAACGACCCGGCGTCGCATCTGATCCCGTCCAACGACCAGGTACGCACGACGTACGACCGCGAGCAGTTCGAGAACGTGTGGATCCCGCACTCGGGTGGCGTCGCGTACGTCATCCACCCGGCGTCGACGCCGCTGCCGGACGCGCCCGAGGAGGCCAACTGGTGAGGCGATGCCTGCGGCGAGCGCTGTTGGCGCGGGGGTCCCCTGCGACGAACCTATTGGCACTGGGGACCCCTGCGCCAAAACGTGATTGGCGCGATCCTCCCCAGTCGGCGACGCGACCGACCGGATCAGAGGTAGTCGTCGACGAGATCGGCGTAGCCCACCTGTCCGTCGCGGTTGGGATGGTACGACTCGTCGACCGGGTTCGAGAGCCCGTTGATCCACTCCACGTCGTCGCACACCGCGTGTCCGATGAACGCCGGGATCGGGTCGACGTAGGAGAAGCCGTGGCTGCCGGCGACCCCGCTGATCGTCGAGCCGAGCAGGTCGGCCGTATCGTTGAGCAGCCGCTCGTCGTCCGGACTGAAGAACGTGCCGGCGTTGCAGTCCTCGCCATTGAACAACCGCGGATAGCCGACCACGACGACCGCCGCCGCCGGGGCCCGCGAGCTGATCTCGCTGTAGAGCCCGTTGAGGAGGCCGGGCAGCTGGTCGCGGATGAACGCCTGCGCCTCGGCGACCCGGCCCGCGCAGTCGGACGCCCACGCGGGCAGCGCACACTCGGTTATCACGTCGGAGAAGCCAGCATCGTTGCCGCCGACCTGGACCGTCACCCACGCCGTACCGGAGTCGAGCTCGCCGATCTGGTTGTTGACAACGTCCGGCACCCGGGCGCCGCTGCACGCCACGAACGTGAGACTCGCGCCGATCCGCGCGGCGTCGATGGACGGGTACGCGTACGGCGAGCGCTTGCACGACCCGCTGCTGTCGTCGTACTCGCGGGTGCCGACGCCCGAGGCGTACGAGTCGCCGAGCGCGACGTACTCCCCTGCATCGGCGGTCGCTGCTTGTTGGTAGGAGACGATCGCGCCGACGGCGATCAGGGACGGAGTGGCCGCGAGCACGAGCCAGCGGCGGGACGTGATCTGCATCGAGCCTCCTCGGACAAAACGGCCAGAAATCCCGCAATCTCTGACCTTGCCATGAATCCGTGTTGATCGGAATATGCCCCGTTCGGCACGCTACGAACCGTCCGAACGTGGGCTCCCAAGCCGCCCGAGGCAACGGATCGACTCACTTATGCGTCTTCTCAACGACACGTCCTGGGGGCATCCATGGACCTATCTCAGATATGAGATAGGGTGAGCGACCGTGAATCGGAAGCGACTGATTCGAGCAGCGACCGTGAGCGAGCTCGCGGGCGACTACTTCAACGCCGCGGTCATGCTCACCGAGGGACGAGCGAAGCGAGGACAGCAGTGAGTGAGCACGCCGAGGACTACCTCAGCCGGATCGGCAATCTGATTCGCGATGCGCGCAAGCATCGAGGATGGACGCAATCGGAGCTCGCGGAGGTCCTAGGCACCAGTCAGAGCGCGGTCAACCGCATCGAACGGGGACACCAAAACCTCAGCCTGGAGATGCTCGCTCGGATCGGTGAGGCCTTGGACTCCGAGATCGTGTCCCTCGGCGTGCCGGGCCCGATGCACCTCCGCGTCGCCGGCGGCACCCGGCTGTCCGGGTCGATCGACATCAAGTCGAGCAAGAACGCTGGCGTCGCCCTGCTCGCCGCGTCGCTGCTCAACAAGGGCCGCACCACGCTGCGCCGGGTCGCCCGGATCGAAGAGGTCAACCGGCTCCTCGAGGTGCTCAACTCGATCGGCGTCCGGACCCGCTGGCTCGGCGACGACGGCGATCTCGAGATCCTGCCGCAGGCCGAGGTCAAGCTCGAGCAGATGGACGTCGAGGCGGCCCGACGGACGCGGAGCATCATCATGTTCCTCGGTCCGTTGCTGCATCGGCACGAGACGTTCAGCCTGCCGTACGCGGGCGGCTGTGATCTGGGAACCCGCACGGTCGAGCCGCACATGACCGCCCTGCGGCACTTCGGCCTCGAGGTCAAGGCGACCGAGGGTTTCTATCACGCGACCGTCGACCGCGGCGTCGGCCCGAAGCGGCCGATCGTCCTCACCGAGCGCAGCGACACGACGACGGAGAACGCGCTCATCGCCGCGGCACTCCACGACGGCGAGACCGTGATCCGCAATGCCAGCTCCAACTACATGGTCCAAGACCTCTGCTTTTTCCTGAACGAGCTCGGCGTCGAGATCGACGGCATCGGCACGACTACGCTCACCGTGCGCGGCCGGTCCGAGATCGACGTCGACGTGACGTACGCCCCGAGCGAGGACCCGATCGAAGCGATGAGCCTGGTCGCGGCGGCGATCGTGACCAACTCCGAGATCACCATTCGACGGGTGCCGATCGAGTTCATGGAGATCGAGCTCGCGCTGCTCGAGGAGATGGGTTTCTCTTACGACCGGAGTGACGAGTACGCCGCCGCCAACGGCCGGACCCGCCTGGTCGACCTCACGACGTACCCGTCGGTGCTGCACGCGCCGATCGACAAGATCCACCCGATGCCATTCCCTGGGCTCAACATCGACAACCTGCCGTTCTTCGCGGTCATCGCCGCGACCGCCAACGGTGCCACGATGCTGCACGACTGGGTCTACGAAAACCGGGCGATCTATCTCACCGAGCTCACCAAGCTCGGCGCGACGGTCAAGCTGCTCGACCCGCACCGGGTGCTGATCGAGGGCCCGACCCGCTGGCGCGGTACGGAGCTGATGTGTCCTCCGGCGCTGCGTCCGGCCGTCGTGATCCTGCTCGCCATGCTGGCCGCCAAGGGCACATCGGTGCTGCGCAGCGTCTACGTCATCCATCGTGGCTACGAGGATCTCGCCGACCGGCTCAACGCGCTCGGCGCGCAGATCGAGACGTTCCGCGACATCTGACGGGGCGGTCGGCACCGCGAGACTCACTCCTCTGTCGCGGCGGCTGGGCTCGCATCGCGAAGCACCCGCGCCGCGAGTACGAGCGCGGTCGCGACCGCCAACGTGACGCAGGCGGCGACGATCGCGGCGAGCGTGCCCCACGGAATCGTCGTCGCCATGTGGCTGACATCGCGCATCATCGCTCGCCGAGCCAACACCGACACCGTCACGGTGACACCGGCGCCGATCGTGAGCGCGGCCAGGCAGACCAGTGACGACTCGCAGAAGATCATCCGCCGAATCTGGCGCGGCGTCGCGCCGAGCAGCCGGGACGCCACAAACTCCCGCCGCCGTCGCAGGCTGGCCACGAGCAGCGTGTTGACGATGGCGATCCCCGCGTACCCGCCGGCCGGTCCGAGCATGACGACGAGGGCGCGGTTGTTGGAGCGGCGAAACTCGTCGGATCGCTCCCCCAGCCAGTCGCTCGTGGATTCGACGGTCGCTCCGGTGTCCTGCCGGATGTCGTCGGCGAGGTCGTCCAGATCGGCGTCAGACTCCGGCAGCACCGTCCACTGCTCCGGCACCGGCGACGCCGCATGCGGCTCGACCATCGCCTTCGGCAGCATCAGGTCCGGCACGAGATTGGGCGCGTCCGCGACGACGGCCACCAATTCGAGGGTCACCGACGACCCGTCGAGAAACGCCAGCCGCACCGGCTCGCCGATCCGATAGCCGTTGTCCCGGGCCACCGACTCGATCATCGCGACGGCGTCGCCGTGCAGCCGGTCGAGCGACCCCTGCTCGACGTCGAGCCGACGCGCCCGCTGAAAGGTCGCCGGATCGATCCCCTCCGCCGTCGTCCCGTCGGCCGACCCGCGATCGGTCAGGACCACCTCGGCCGGCACCGTCGCGTCGACGGCGGCCACTCCGTCCATGCCGCGCAGCGCCGCCGTGAGGTCGTGCTGCCCATCGCCTGCGACAACCAGGCTCGGCCGGGCGGCCTCGACACCCTGCGCGTACGTGAGGTCACCGATGAGACTCATCATGACCGTGAGCGATCCGGCGATGGAGCAGATCGCGATGATCGGCGCGGCCAGCGAGCCGGTGCGACGCGGAGCAGCCCAGACGTTCCGCTCGGCGAGATAGGCCGGAACGCCGCCGGTACGCCGGGCCAACAGCCCCCATGCGCGAGTGACCAGCGGGACGAACAGCGGCGCGAGGGCGACCATGCCGATGACGAAAACGATGGGCGCGAAGATCGCCATCGTGATCGCGACCTCGAAGTTGTCCGGCTGGATGAACCCGATCATGGTGCCGGCGCCACCGAGGCCCAGCAGGCCGAAGATCACTCGGCTCACGGTCAGCCGCGGTGGCTCGGTCGCCGCTTCGCGAAGCGCGTCGATCGGCGCCACCTTCGCCGCCCGTCGTGACGACACCCATGCTCCGAGCAGCGCGACGACGACCCCGATCCCGGCCGCGATCGGCAGCGGGATCCACGGGCTCGGCGGGTCGAGCCGCATGGGCGAAAACTCCGTACCGGCAGCCAGGTCGAGCATCGCGGGTGTCAGGGCGTACGCCAGGATCGATCCCGCGATCGCGGCGACAACAGCGACGGTCAGCGCCTCGCCGATGATCATCCGGCGCAGTTGGCGTGGGGTGGCGCCGACCAGTCGCAACACGCCGAGCTCACGGCGTCGGGCCGCCACGACGAACGCGAACGTGCTGGCGACCACGAAGATCGTCATGAAGCCGCAGATCCCGGAGACGATGCCGAGCAGCGCCTGGAGGCTTGCAGGGCTTCGGTCCTCGGGCAGATAGCGCTCGGTGTGCTCACCGGTGCCGTCGCCGGTCACGGTGACGAGGACACCGCCGGGATGCTCGTTCGCGTACGCGTTGCCGGCGGCGATCGCATTGGCGGCGAGGCCCAGCAGCAATACGCCGGCCGCGACCGCGACGAAGCAGCCGACGTAGAGCACCCAGCTGTGCCGGACAGTCTGCCGACTGATCTGGAGCATCATCCCTCCAGCTCGCTCATCGTCGCCGCGATCTCACCGGCGTTCGCGCCCTGCAGCGAGCCGGCGATGACGCCGTCCTCGAGGAAGACGACGACGTCGGCGTACGCAGCGGCCGAAGGGTCGTGCGTCACCATCACGACCGTCTGCCCGGCCGACTCGGACGCGTGCCGAAGCAGTCCCATGATCTGACGGCTCGTGGTGGTGTCGAGGGCGCCGGTCGGCTCGTCGGCGAACAACACCTCCGGCTGGCTGATCAGGGCGCGGGCGACGGCCACCCGCTGCTGCTGACCACCGGACAGCTCGGCTGGGCGTCGCCGCTCCAGGCCGTCGAGACCGACCCGCCCCAGGATGTCGCGGATCTCGGCCCGCTGGGGCTTCGTGCCGGCCAGTCGCAGCGGGAGCGCGACGTTGTCGCGCGCGTTGAGCGCGGGCAGCAGGTTATAAGCCTGGAAGACGAATCCCATCCGGGCCCGGCGCAGCTTGGTCAGGCGTACGGCGTCGAGTCGGCTCAGATCGGTGTCGGCCAGCAGCACCCGGCCCGAGGTCGGTTTGTCGAGGCCGGCGGCGCACTGCAGCAGGGTCGACTTGCCCGAGCCGGACGGTCCCATGACGGCCGTGAACGATCCGCGCGGGAACGCGTACGTCACGTCGCGGAGCGCCGGGACCCTGCCGGCCTTGGAGCGGTAGGTCTTCGTGACTCGGTCAAGGACGACCGCGGAGGCGTTGGCTTGCATGGCATCCATCCAAGGCAGCCGCGACGCCGAAGTCTCTGGCCCGCACGCGACATCTGAGGTAGCGCGTGCGCTACCGACGTCGGGCGGCTCGTCGCATTACCGTCATGGCATGCAACGTCCACAGACCGCGTGGCGCGCCCTCGCCGATCGCCCCTGGCGCTTCGTCGCGTCGTCGTGGCCGTGGCGGTCGTTCGCGTACGTCGTCACGACCGGCCTGGTCGGCGCGGGCATCCTGACTCTGCTCGTGGGCACCGTGGTCATCGGCATCGTGCTCAGTCCGATCTGGATCGGGATCGTCGTGCTGTATTCGCTGCCAGTCCTGGGCGTCGCTGTTGGCCGACTGGAGCGATGGCGGCTGCGCCTCATGCTCGGACCGGACCAGGCCGCGCTCGCGAGCCCGCATCCGGCGCTGCCCGACGCGGGTCTGCGGCAGTGGATCGCGTACCGCCGACGCGAGCCGGCCGCGCTCCGTGCGCTGGGCTACACCGCGCTGCTCGCGATCCTCGTCGGCTGGATCGATGTCGTACTCGTTCTGTTCACGCTGCTGGTCACCGTGATCCTGGCGCTTTCGCCACTGCTCGCCGAGTACGAGCCGGTGGGCGTGCTGTGGTGGCAGGTGGACTCGCCGTCGGAGGCTGTGCCGTTGGCGTTGCTCGCCGCGCCGGCCTGGTTCGTGCTCAGTGCGTACACGCTCACCCTGGCGGCCGCCGCCCAAGTCGAGCTGGCCCGCGGCCTGCTCGGGCCGCGAGAGGACGAGCTGCGGCAGCGAGTGGCGGAGCTGCGCCGGTCGCGGATCGACCTGGTCGACGCGTTCGAGACCGAGCGCCGGCGCATCGAGCGTCATCTGCATGACGGCGTCCAGCAGCGGCTGGTCGGGCTGACCATGACCCTCGGCCTGGCGGAATACCAGTTGCCCGAAGGCGAGGGCCGTGAGCTGGTCCGCAAGGCCCATGCCGAGGCAGACAGCGCCCTGGCCGACTTGCGGGACGCCGTGCGTGACATCCACCCGAGGGTGCTGGTCGATCACGGACTGGCCGCCGCGGTCAACGAGGTGGCCGACCGGTTGACGATCCCGGTGTCGGTCGAGCTGCGCATCGACGAGCGGCTACCCGCGCCGATCGAGGCCGCCGCGTACTTCGTCGTGAGCGAGGCGCTGTCCAACGTCGCCAAGCACTCCCGGGCGTCGCGTTGCACAGTGCGCGGTTGGCTCGCGGCCGGGAGTCTGGTCGTCGTGGTCGAAGACGACGGAGTAGGCGGCGCCGATCCCGCGAGTGGCTCCGGCCTCGCCGGGCTCGGCACGCGGGTCGACGCCCTAGGTGGCACGCTCGACGTGTCGAGCCCGACCGGCGGACCGACGGTGTTGCGGATGGAGGTGCCGTGCCAGGTTCGCTGAGGGTCGTGCTGGCCGAGGACGCGGCGCTGCTGCGCGAGGGATTGACCGGGATCCTGGCCGGCGTCGGCCACGACGTACGCGCGGTCGACGACGCCGAGGCGCTGATCGACGCCGTACGCGCCGACCCGCCGGATGTAGTCGTCACCGACGTACGGATGCCGCCTGGATTCAGCGATGAGGGCCTGCGGGCGGCGTCGGTGATCCGAGCCGACAACGACTCGGTCGGGATCATGGTGCTGTCGCAGTACGTCGCGGACGCGTACCTGCCGGGGCTCCTCGACGCACCAGGACGCGGCGGCATCGGTTATCTACTCAAGGACCGGGTCGGCAAGGTCGCCGAGTTCGTCGACTCCCTCGACAGGGTCGCCGCCGGTGGCACCGTCATCGACCCCGAGGTGGTTCGGCAGCTGCTGTCTCGCCGAAGCAGCGATGCCCCGATGGCCCGGCTGACGCCGCGCGAGCATGAGGTGCTCGGCCTGATGGCCGAAGGACTGACCAACGGCTCGATCGCCGAACGGCTGTTCGTGAGCGAGGCGGCCGTGCGCAAGCACGTCGGCAGCATCTTCGCTAAGCTCGACCTCGATCCGGCCAGCGACCGTCGAGTGTCGGCCGTTCTCGCGTACCTGCGCGGCTAACACTGCGAACGGCTCAGTCATGAACCGTACCGGTGGCGTGATGGGCACCGTCACCGATTCCACCGGGGCAGCGATCGCTCGCCCCGACCATGTGACCGGCCACACGGTGGCGACCTGCCGTCGCTCGGCTAGCCAAACATCGCGTCGATGAACGAGCGGCTCGGGCGCTCCGGCATCGTCTTCGGTGGCGCCGCCATGTCGGGAGTGATGCGCGGCAGCGGCGCCGTCCCGGGGGCGCGCTGGGTGTGCCAGTCGTTTTCCTGCTCGATGAGCTCGAACCGGTCGGAGCGGTCAAGGAAGATGCCATCGCACTTGGTGCACTGGGCGAACGTCACGCCCGCGCGGGACTGTGCTTGCATCTCTGACTGGCATTTCGGGCAGGTCATCGACTCCACGAGAGCAACGTTATCCCACGCGAAGTCACGATCCAGCCGGGGCTTCGTCACACTCGCCCGTTCGTGACGGGGTCGGTGGACGACATACTGTCCGCGTGACCCGTGCGGCCGACCTTCCGTTCTTCGACCATCCGGTTCCGTTGCCGATGGCCCATCGTGGCGGCGCATTGTACGAGCCGAACGTCGGTATCGAAAACACGCTGACGGCATTCGCCAACGCGGTCACGCTGGGCTATCGGTACCTCGAGACCGACGTGCACGCCAGCCGTGACGGGGTCGTCTTCGCGTTTCACGACAGGGGGCTGAGTCGGCTGACGGACCGGTCCGGCCGGATCGCCGATCTCGACTCTGCCGACGTCCGTCGGGCCCGCGTGCGCGGCCGCGAGCCGATCCCGACGATGGCCGAGCTGTTCGAGGAGTTCCCCGACGCGCGGTTCAACATCGACGTCAAGGAGGATTCGGCCGTCGACCCGACCGTCGAGTTGGTCGAGGCGACCCGCACGCACGCACGGATCTGCGTGGCGTCGTTCTCGGCCGCGCGCATCCGACGGGTGCGACGCCTCCTCGGCCCCCGCGTCGCTACGTCTCTCGGAAGCGCCGAGATCGCCCGGCTGCGCTCGCCGCTCGGCCCGGTACGTCGACGGGTCGTGGCGTCTGGGGCCGCGTGCGTACAGATTCCGCAGCGAGTCGGCCGGCTGACGCTGACGACGGCCAACCTCGTCGCAGAGGCACACCGGCACGGTCTCCAGGTGCACGTCTGGACGGTCAACGATCCCGATCAGATGGCCGAGCTGCTCGACCTCGGTGTCGACGGAATCATCACCGACCGGATCGACGCCCTCCGCGACCTACTCATCGCTCGTGGCCGATGGGACGGCGGGCCGCGGTGACGGTCACCCGCGAGTACGATCCGCCGGAGGCGCGGCATCGCGAGCAGCGCTCCTGGTACTTCTACGACTGGGCCAACTCGGCGTACGTCACGACCGTCGGCACGGTGTTGTTCGCGCCGTACCTGACGGCGGTCGCCGAGCGAGCGGCCTGTGGCCCGGGCGTGAGCGACGACAACCCGTGCCACACCGACCTGCATGTGCTGGGCGTCGACGTGTCCGCCGGCTCCCTCGTCTTCTACGTCGTCACCCTCGCGACCGTCCTCTCGGCGATCCTGCTTCCCGTCGTCGGGGCGATCGCCGACCGCTCCGGCGCGAAGCGACGCCTGCTGGCCGGCTTCGCCTGGACCGGCAGCATCGCCGCGGGCGCAATGTTTTTCGTCGCCGGCTCCGACTGGCAGCTCGGCGCGGTCCTCCTGCTGATCGCCAACGTCTGCCTCGGCGCGAGCCTGGTCGTCTACGACGCCATCCTGTGCGAGATCGCGACACCGGACGAGCGGGACGCGGTGTCGTCGCGCGGCTGGGCACTCGGCTACCTGGCCGGCGCACTGCTGCTCAGCGCCAACCTCGTCGTGGTGACGTTGCACGACCAGCTCGGACTGTCCGAAGGCATGGCGGTGCGGCTGTCCATCCTCAGCGCCGCGGCCTGGTGGGCCGGCTTTACCTGGATCCCGTATCGAGGGCTGCGGGACCGACCGCCGCTCGACCGGGTGGCCGAGCCCGGAGGTATCGGCCGGCAGAGCTTCGGGCAGCTGCGGGACACGCTGCGACACCTGCGGCAGTTTCCGATGACGCTGACGTTTCTGCTGGCGTACCTCTTCTACAACGACGGCATCCAGACCGTGATCGTCTCGGCGTCGACGTACGGCGACAAGCAGCTCGGCTTCGGCACCTCGGTGCTGATCGCGACGATCCTGCTCGTACAGTTCGTCGCGTTCGGGGGTGCGCTGCTGTTCGGGCGGCTCGCGAGTGCGTACGGCAGTCGTCGAACCATTCTCGCCGGCCTCCTCGTCTGGATGCTGGTGGTGTGCTTCGGGTTCGTCTTGCCGCGCGAGCAGATCGTGCCGTTCCTCGCGCTCGCCGTCCTGATCGGGCTCGTACTCGGCGGCACGCAAGCGCTCAGCCGGTCGCTCTACAGCCAGCTGATCCCACGCGGTCGCGAGGCCGAGTACTTCAGCCTCTACCAAGCCTGCGAACGCGGCACCAGCTGGCTGGGCACGCTGGTCTTCGGCCTCGTCCACCAGTGGACCGACTCCTATCGACCCGCGATCTTCGCGCTGATCGTATTCTTCGCCGTCGGACTCGTGCTGCTGTCGCGGGTCGACACGGCGCGTGGCATCGCCGATGCGGGCAATCCCCAGCCGTCGCTCGTGTGACCGATCCCACGTGAGTTCCGACTCAGGGTCGGCGTGATCGGCCTGGCACCGACCACAACTCGGAACTCACGCGGCCTCCCGGTCGGATTTGTGTGCTCTCAGGGGAATCTCATGTGGACCCCATACGTTTAGCCACTATGCGGGGTCAATGACGACCCTACGTAAAGGAGACGATCCGAACGCACAGTCTGGAGGGGCCATGGCGGAACGGGTATTACGTGGCGCGCGGCTGGGTGCACAAAGCTTCGAGGACGAGCGTGGCGTCGAAATGGCTCCACGACAGGAGATCAGTTACGACTGTCCGCGGGGGCACCATTTCATCATCGTGATGGCCGACGACGCCATCGTGCCGGCCGAATGGGAGTGCCCACGCTGCGGGAGCGTCGCGCTTCAGGTCGATGGCGCGGAGCCGGAGGCCAAGCCGGAGCGGCCGGCCCGGACCCATTGGGACATGCTGCGGGAGCGTCGTTCCATTCCGGAGCTCGAGGAGATCCTGTCCGAGCGGCTCGAGCTGCTGCGGACCGGTGAGATCGGGCCCGAGCACCTGCACAAGCGCAAGCGGGCCAAGCGGAGCGCCTGACTCGCCCAGGGCGCGCCCTAGTCGTCGATGACCTCTCCTGGCACAACGGTCGGTCGTCGACCGGTGCCGCGGGGGCCGACGCCACCAATGACGTAAGTCGTCGCTCGTTTCGCGAGCCATGCCTGCACGAAGCGACGGACCAGCGGTCGCGTCACCGGAAGGATCAGCACGAACCCGAACACATCGGTGACGAATCCCGGCGTCAGCAGCAGCGTGCCGCCGACCAGGATCAGGGCGGCATCGGTGAGCTCGCGCCCGGGCGGCTGACCCGAGTCGATCGCGGTTCGAAGGTTGAGCCAGGCCCGTCCGCCCTCGCGCTTGACGAGCCACGCGCCGAGCACGCTGTCCGCCAACAGCAGGGCGACCGTCCACGCGGCGCCGATGAGCTGGCCGACCTGGATGATCACGGCGATCTCGATCACCGGCATCAGCAGGAACGCGATCAGCAACCAACGCGCGCGCATCTGCTACCTCCGTCAATTCTGGGGCGCCGACTTCGCTACCGCGCCGAGCGCCGATGTCGCCAGCGTACGTCACGGATCCAGCGCAGCCGGTGCCTCAAGCCCCACAGTGTGATACGCCATAACGCCTCGGCGACGATGCCGCCGCTCATCTTCGAATCCCCGAATCGACGCTCGACGAACGTGATCGGCACCTCGCGGACGCGACACCCGCCCTCGACGGCCCGACGCGCCAGATCGACCTGGAAGCAGTAACCCTGCGAGGCAACGGCACCGAGCGCCAGTCCTTCCAGGGTCGGTCGCCTGAACGCCCGGAAGCCGCCGGTCGCATCGCGCAGCGGCAGACCCAGCATCCATCGGACGTAGACGTTGCCGCCGCGCGAGAGCCATTCGCGACGGCGAGACCAGTTGACGATGCGGCCGCCGGCGACCCAGCGGGAGCCGATGACGAGATCGGCGTCGGTCAGCATGTCGAGCAGGCGCGGGATCTGCTCCGGCAGGTGCGACCCGTCCGCATCCATCTGGACGAAGCGCTGGTACGAGTGGGACATGCCCCATCCGTACCCGGCGACGTAGGCGACCCCGATGCCCTGCTTGGCCAGCCGATGCAGTACGTGGACCCGGTCATCGGCGGCGGCCAGCGTGTCGGCCAGCTTGCCGGTGCCGTCGGGTGAGGCGTCGTCGACGATCAGGATGTCCGCCGCTGGCACAGCCGCCCGGATCCGCTCGACCAGATCGGCGAGGTTGTCGTACTCGTTGTACGTCGGGATGACGACCAGTACTCCCCCGTCGCCCGAGGACGAAGTCACCGCGGGCTCTCGGTCGTGACCGGCTCGGCCTCGGTCTCCTCCGGCGGGTACGGTACGTCTCGGTCGGCGTGGTCGCCGCTCTCGCCAGTGTCGCGTCGGCGGCGGCTGATCACGAAGGCGGCGACGACCGCTCCGGCGCCGAGCAACGCCAGACCCCGCTCGATCCAGGCTCCGAACCGGACTCCCCAGGTCACGCCGTCGGCGAGGCGTACGTCTTGCACCAGCACCTGTTGATCGCGGCTGTGCGTACGCTGCAGCACCTCGCCGTCGGCCGACACGAAGCCACTGATCCCGTTGACCGACGCGACGACGACGTCACGCCCGGTCTCGACGGCGCGCACCTGTTCGATGCCCCACTGCTGCTCTGGCTGGGCAGTGCCGTAGTAGGTCGCGTTGTTGGTCTGCACGACCATGAGCTCTGCGCCCTCGGCCGCGTTGTCGGCGACGGTGTCGTCGTACGCGACGTCGAAGCACATCATGGTGCCGACCAGCACCGGCCCGACCTGAAGCAGGCCCGGCTCGTCACCGGGTTGCATGTCCCGGGCGATCTGGTCCAGGCGCGAGGACAGCGGGGCGATCAGGTCGCGCATCGGGATGTATTCGCCGAACGGCACGAGGTGCCGCTTGACGTACCGATCGGGAAGCGGCCCGTCGTTAGGGTCCCAGACCAGTCCGACGTTTTGCGCCTCGCCCGGTCCCGGGCCGTCGACGATGGCGCCGATCAGGGTCGGCACGCCGATTGTCCGGACGGCGTTGTCGATCGCCGCGTAGATCGGCGGGTTGTGGAACGGGTCGACGTCGGTGGAGTTTTCCGGCCAGATGACCAGGTCCGGTCGCGGCTCGGTCCCGGCGTCCACCTGCTTCGCGTAGTCGATCGTGGCTTCGGCGTGGTTGGTCGTCACCTCGTGCCGCTCGCCGAGGCTCTCGGCTCCGGTGCCCGGCACATCGCCCTGCACCGCAGCGACCGTGGCGGTGCCCGTTGCCGATGCGAGTCCGGTCGGGAGCACGGTGCCACACAGCACGAGCCCGACCGGGATTGCCGCCGCGTAGGCCAGTCGCCGGCCGACACCGTTGACCACCGCGGCATGAGCGGCCACGCCGAGCGCGCACGCCCCGAGGAACATCACGCCGCTCGTGGCGGCGACGCCGATCCAGCGGTTGAACGACAGCATCGGCGTATCGGGCGTCGCGAATGCGAGCCGGCCCCAGGGGAACCCGCCGAACGGGATCTCGCTGCGCAAGTACTCCATGCCGACCCACAACGCGGTGGCCCAGAGCAGATGACCCGGAAGTTTGCGAGTACGGGCATACGCCCAGCCGAACAACGCGTAGAAGCCGGCCGACGCGATCGCGACGAGCAGCCAGACGTCCGGGCCGAGCACCGACAGCCAGACCAGCAGCGGGCCCAGGAAGCCGAGTCCGAAGACGAAGCCGACACCGGCCGCCGCGCGGGGGCTGACGTCTTGGAGCAGGTAGACGAGGCCGACGAGCCCAGGGACCAGGAACCACCACCAGCTATGGGGCGGGAAACCGGCGTACACCGCGACACCACAGATACCGGCGGCGAGCAGGCGAAGGTAATAGGGCACGAGGCTTCCTGGTCAGCGAAATGATCTGAGGTAAACGCTACCGGGAAGCGAGATACAGCGCAGAGCCCGCGCCCCTCGGACCAGCCAACTACCCGCTGGCGGCGAGCCCCCAGCCGTTGTCTAACAGGCGCAGGGCTCTGCGCTTGTGCCACCCCGTTGTCGCGGGACACGACCCGGTCCGCCGCGAGAGGAGAGGTCTGGATCCGGACCCACGTCGCGCGGCCACTCGGACGCCGGCCCGAGACACCGGCTCACATGATGGACTTATCGAGCCTGCCTATCGCCGAGCGGACTGTCAACCCGCGCCCTGGCCTGGGCATTTAGGACATCTGCGCAGGTCACCTGGGTTGTTCTAGACGGGGAAAATTTGCGACGTAGATTTCCTAGTCACGGCGTGTCGGACTCGACGCGCCGAGTCGCGATGTCAGGCACTCGGCGGAACCACCACGGTGCCGACGGCCGTCGTGATCAACAGGGCCGGATCGAGCACCTCGGCCGCCGACTCCGAGATCTCCGGACGGCTGCGACTGATGACGGTGGCTTCGAATGTGAGCTCGCGGCTACGGCGTCCGACACGAGACACCATCGCCGACACCTGGACGACGTCGCCGGCCCGCAGCGGCGCGAGGAACTGCACATCGCTGTAGGACGCGAAGAGCCCCTCGTCACCGTCGGTACGGATGCACAACTCCGTCGCGACGTCGCCGAACAGGCTGAGGACGTACGCTCCGTCGACGAGATTGCCGCCGTAGTGCGCATGCGAGGCCGGCACGTAGCGGCGATGCGTGACCGTCAGGCCGAGCCGAGCATCGACGGGATCCTCGCCGGCTGTCATGTGTCTCGCTCTCGCCGGCGGACCAGGGCATGCACCAGATAGCTCGCGACGTCGGCCGGCGTCGTACCGCGGGAGAAGACCCGGTCGACGCCGAGCTCGCTCGCCATCATCTCGTCGAATCGCGGGCCACCCACGATGAGCAGCGGTCGGTCCGCTTCGGGGTACGCCTCGCGGAAGGCGGCCGACATCTCCTTGGTGTTGAGGAGATGGGCGTCGCGCTGGGTCACGACCTGCGACACCAGCACGGCGTCGGCCTTGTGCTCTTGGGCGCTGGCGACCAGGTCCGGCACCGAGATCTGCGCGCCGAGGTTGACGACGCGGATCTCGCGGTAGTATTCCAGGCCCTTCTCACCCGCGAAGCCTTTGATGTTGAGGATCGCGTCGATGCCGACGGTGTGGGCGTCGGTGCCGATGCAGCCGCCGACGATCGTCAGCCGACGGCGCATTCCCTCGCGGATCGCGAGGTTGACCTCCTTGGGCGTCAGCAGCGGGAAGTCGCGCTCCAGCACCTGGACCGCGTCGACGTCGACGAGATGGTTGACCTTGCCGTAGACGACGAAGAACGTGAAGTCCGGCCCCATCGCCTTGGCGTGCACTACCATCGCCGGGTCGATGCCCATCTTGTTGGCGAGCTGCGCGGCCGCGCCCTCGGCGACCCGGTCGTACGGGATCGGCAGAGTGAACGACAGCTGCACCATGCCGTCGCCCGTCGTGTCGCCGTACGGCCGGATGATCCTGCGGTCGTGCACCGGTCTGTCGGCGCCTCCCGGCGATGCCTTGCCCTGGTGGCCGTTCGCGGTCATCGGCCCTCCTCTAGAAGATCGAGGGCCGGGTTGCGGTAGCCGTCGACCTTGCGGATCACGCCGTCGAGGCCCTTTCCGCCGTCGGGCGGTCGCTTCATGAGGCCGAAGGTGCCGTCCGCGATCGCGTCCAGAAGGCCGTTGTCGTGGGCGATGATCCGCTCCAGCAGGTCGATGCTCTCGCCGAGCACCTGTGAAGCTCGCTGCGCGACGTAGCCGTCTGGAGCGGGCTGGAAGTCCTCGTGCAGATCGCCCACGGCGTTCATCACGTACCGCACGTTTTGCAGCGCCAGGTCGCGATCCGACAGCCACGGCGTCACGACGGCCTCGGTCATCATGCCGACGAGCAGGATGCCCTGGCCGGTCAGCGCGCCCACCAGGTTGAAGAACCCGTCGAGCAGGTAGCCGCGGAACACGTCACCGGTCATGTGTCGCGTCGGCGGCATCCACTTCAGCGGTGCATCCGGGAACAGCTCACGGGCCAGCATCGCGTGGGCCAGCTCCATCCGGAAGCTGTTGGGCACGTCCGGGTTGATCTCGAATGCGTGCCCGAGCCCGAGCTGCCAGTCGTCGAGCCCGGCCTCCCGGCCGAAGTACTCGTTGAGCAGCTGGCTGACCGTCACGGTGTGCGCCGCCTCGATCGCGTCGGCCGTGGTGAGGTAGTTGTCCTCACCAGTGTTGATGATGATCCCGGCCCGGGCATGTACCTGGCGGCTGAACCGCTGGTCGACGAACGTCCGGATCGGGTTGATGTCGCGGAAGAGGATGCCGTACATCGAGTCGTTGAGCATCATGTCGAGCCGCTCGAGCCCCGCGAGGGCGGCGATCTCGGGCATGCAGAGCCCAGAGGCGTAGTTGGTGAGCCGGACGTAACGACCGAGCTCCCTGCTGGTCTCGTCGAGCGCCGCCCGCATGAGTCGGAAGTTTTCCTGCGTGGCGTACGTGCCGGCGAACCCTTCCCGGGTCGCGCCCTCGGGTACGAAGTCGAGCAGCGACTGCCCGGTCGACCGGATCACCGCGATCACATCGGCGCCCTCGCGAGCGGCCGCCTGGGCCTGCGGAATGTCCTCGTAGATGTCGCCGGTCGCCACGATGAGATAGATCCACGGCGTACGCGGCGCATCGCCCACCGTCTCGATCAGCCGCTCGCGCTCGGCCCGGCGCTGGTCGATCCGGGCGATGCCGGCGCCGATCGCCTCGGTCGCCGCCGCGATCGCCCGGTCGGCGTCGGTGCCCTCCGGGATGCGGAAGCGGGCCGATCCGACGCTGGCCTTCGTCGCGAGCTCATGGAGGTCGGCCGCGTCGCCGCGTACGAGGGAGTCCCAGACCGGGAGCGCGATGCCGTGGTCGAGATCGACGTCGCCTCGGATCGCGTCGACGAGGCGATTGACCCACGGCGTCCCGTCCGGATCGGCGCCGGTGAGCCCGGCCAATCGCAGCGTGGCTCGCTCGACCGAGACCGTCGTGTGCTGCTGGGCGAGCTCGACGATCGGCTGGCCGGCGGTCCGTGCCAGCTCGCGGGCCTTGCGTACAACGGCCGGATCGAGCCCGAGCTTCGGTTGCACGCTCATGACCCCGTCCCCACGCCGGCGAGTGTTGGCGTGAAACTACGGCTCCGAACGAGTGTTGGCGCAAAGTCGCACCAACACTCAGGCCAGCGCTTCATCCTCATGGCTCCATCGTCCTCCCCGTGCCAACCCGCGCCTCGAACAGGCGGCGAACGGCCGGGTTGTCGCGCAGCAGCCCGAACGCGAGATCGGCGTGTCCGGGAGCGTAGCCGTTGCCGATCAGCATCGTGACGTCGGCCGCGAGTCCCTCGGCGCCCAGCGCGGCGGCGCTGAACGACGTCGCCATCGAGAAGAAGATCACCGTGCCACCGTCGGCCGTTGACAGGATCGCGCCACCCTCACAACCGGGGACGTCGACGCAGACCACCGTCACGTCCGCCGGCCCACCCGCGTAGTGAACCGCGTTCGACAGCGACACCGGATCGCGCGCGTCGGCGATGGCGACCGTGTCGGCCAGTTCGGCGGCCGTGAGGAGTTCGGCCTCCTCGCCGTTGGGCACCACGCCGATCAGCCGATCCGCCCCGGCAGCGGCCGCCGCCGCGAGGGCGAGCGACCCGCTCTTGCCGGCGGCGCCGACGACGCAGACCGTCGGTTCGTTCGCGGCGGCCACGACCCGCTGGGTCAGAGCCGCCGCGCCGCAGACGTCCATCACGGCGAGCGACAGCTCGGTCGGCAAGTCGTCGGGCAGTCGCGCTGCGATGCTCCGGCCGAACAGAATCGCGTAGCCCTTGGCCTGCACCTGCTCCCCCATGCCATCCCAGTCGGCCAGCTCGTCCTCGATCATCAGCGGCGTCAGTGTCAGCGACACGAGCGTAGCGATCCGGTCGCCGACGCTGAGGCCCAGCGGCGACTCGGGGCCGACCTCCTCGACCGTGCCGATCAGCATGCCGCCGGAGCCGGTGTCCGGGTTGTGCATCTTGCCCCGGATGCGAACGATGTCGAGGACATCGGCGCGGATAGCGGCACCGTCTCCTCCGTGCTTGCGCTCGAGCTGGCGGAAGCTCGCCGCGTCGAGGTTGAGCCGTTCGACGCGGATCCGCACCTCGTCGGGCCAGAGGTCGGGCCGGGTATCGAGCCGCTCGGCGGCCTGTGGCAACGCGCCGGACGGCGCCACGACGCGGTGCAGTCCGACGGGCGACAGGGCGAGACGGTCCGGCACGTAAGTCCTCCCGATTGAGTACCTATGCTCTGAAAATCTTACGGCAGGTCATTGGACTCGCCATAGACTCTTTCGTACTCTGGCATGGAATGGAGCGCATCGACAACCGACCCCTGAGCAGCTGGCGAGGACCACGACATGACGACTGATCAGCCGTACGCCTACCGCCGCGTTGAGCTCGTCGAGCCGGACTGGACGCGCTATCCCGGGTGGCGCGACGTCACGACCGAGGAGTGGGAGTCGGTGCAGTGGCAGCGGGCCCACTGCGTCAAGAACATCAAGCAGCTGCGCGCCCTCGTCGGCGACGGGCTCGACGAGCGCTTTTACGCCGATCTCGAGCGCGACCAGGCCGAGCGGGCGACCATGTCGATGCTGCTGCCGCCGCAGATGATCAACACGATGGTGCCGCACCTGTCGCCGGACGACCCGGGCTTCACCGACGCGTTGTACGCCGACCCGATCCGGCACTACATGCTCCCGGTCTTCTCCGACCGCCGGACCGACTGGCCGAGCCACCCCCACGCGACCCGCGACTCGCTCCACGAGGCGGACATGTGGGCGACCGAGGGGTTGACCCACCGCTACCCGACCAAGGTGCTGGCCGAGGTGCTGCCGACCTGTCCGCAGTACTGCGGGCACTGCACCCGGATGGATCTGGTCGGCAACTCCACGCCGGTGATCGACAAGCACAAGTTCAGCCTGAAGCCGGTCGACCGGCTCGAGTCGATGCTCGACTACCTCCGGCGCACACCGCAGGTACGTGACGTCGTCGTCTCCGGCGGCGACGTGGCCAACATGCCGTGGCGGCGGCTCGAGGACTGGGTCACCAAGCTGCTGGAGATCGAGAACATCCGCGACATCCGGCTCGCCACCAAGGCCTTGATGGGCCTCCCCCAGCACTGGCTGGCCGACGACGTACTCGCGGGCATGGAGCGACTTGGCACCGTGTCGCGAGAGCGTGGCGTGTCGATCGCCATCCACACCCACGTCAACCACGCCAACTCGATCACGCCGCTTGTCGCCAAGGCGACGCGGGCGATGCTCGACACCGGCATTCGCGACGTGCGCAACCAGGGCGTGCTGCTCGAGGGCGTCAACGCCGACGCGCATGCGCTGCTGGACCTGTCGTTCGCGCTGCTCGACGGAGCCGGGATCATGCCGTACTACTTCTACATGTGCGACATGATCCCGTTCAGCGAGCACTGGCGGACCTCGGTCGCCAAGGCCCAGGACCTGCAGCACGCGATCATGGGCTACCTGCCGGGGTTCGCGACGCCGCGGATCGTCTGCGATGTGCCGTTCGTCGGCAAGCGTTGGGTACACCAGCTCACCGAGTACGACCGCGACCGCGGCATCTCGTACTGGACGAAGAACTACCGCACCTCGATCGAGGCCGACGACCCCGAGGCGCTGGAGCGTCGCTACGAGTACTACGACCCGATCCACACGCTTCCGGAGGACGGCCAAGCGTGGTGGCGCGAGCACGCCGGTGACACGCACGCCGCCGCCGAGCAGGCCGCCCGGGCCAGCCGCGAGGCGGCAGAGGCGCAGAAGCTTCTCGAGATCCACTGATCCGTCGCCACGGAGCTCCGGCGCCGTCGGTTTCCCATGAGCTCATGGGAAACCGCACCTCTCATGGGCTGCAACCCATGAGAGGTGTCGAATTGCCATGAGGAGTCGACGCGGGTGGCGGTGACAGTCACCCTGGACGCCGAGGTCCCTGGCGTCCCACTCTCGCGAACCCTCACATGGCGAATTCGAGCCTTGTTCGTACCGTCGGCGGTACGGCTCACCGTAAGTCAGTCGATATCGGCCGAGCAGGTCACAGCATCGGCGGACGGTGCTCGTACGGAGTCGAGAGAACCATCGTCGTCCGCGTCGTGACGTTGGCCGCCGAGCGGATTCTGGCAAGCAGATCCTCGAGTGCGCTCGGAGACGCAACCCGTACCTGGAGGATGTAGTTCTCGTTGCCTGCGACCGAATAGCACGACTCGATCTCGGGCAGTGCGTCGAGCCGCTGCGGCGCGTCGTCGGGCTCGCTCGGGTCGATCGGCCGGATCGAGATGAACGCCGTCAGCGGCAGGCCGAGCTTCTCGTGGTCGACCCGCGCGCCGTACCCCCGGATAACGCCGCGTTGCTCGAGCCGACGCACTCGCTGGTGGACCGCAGACGTCGAGAGTCCGGTCGCTTTCCCGAGGTCGGTGAAAGACATCCGGCCGTCGTTGGCGAGCAGCCGGACGATCTTCGCGTCGATCTCCTCCACGCAATCAAACCTAATCTGCGAGTGTCACGTGCAATAGAGGTTTCGGGCTATCCGGGAAGGATTGTCAGGTCACGGCTGGAGTTGTTCAGCCGCTCCACACCGTCGTCGGTCACCACGACGATGTCCTCGATGCGTGCGCCGTGGCGTCCGTCGAGGTAGATGCCGGGCTCGACCGAAAACGCCATGCCCGTCTCGAGGGTGAGCTCGTTGCCGTCGACGATGTATGGCTCTTCGTGGGTCTCGAGGCCGATGCCGTGCCCGGTCCGATGGAAGAACGCCGAGCCGTACCCCGCCTCGGTGATCATCGCTCGTCCGACCTCGTCGACCGACTCTGCGCTGACACCGGGTCGTACGTGTTCGCACTGCGCAGCCTGCGCGGCCCGCAAGACCGCGTAGTACGAGACGAGCTCCTCCGGCGCCTCTCCGCCTGCGACGTAGGTGCGTGTGGAGTCGGAGCAGTATCCGCTCTCCAGGCTGCCCCCGATGTCGACGACGACGGGGTCGCCCGTCTCGATGACCCGGTCCGATAGCTCGTGGTGCGGCGACGCGGAGTTGGGCCCGGAGCCGACGATGACGAAGTCGGCCGTCGCGTGTCCGGCCGCCACGATCGCGTCGGCGATGTCGCGCCCGACCTCGAGCTCGGTACGGCCGGGCCGCAGCCACTCACTCATGTTGGCGTGGACGCTGTCGATCGCGGCACCGGCGCGACGCAGCTCGGCGACCTCGCTCGCGGTCTTGCGCATCCGCAGTGGGCCGATCACCGGGTTGGCGAGCCGCTGCTCGACCGTCGCCATCGCAGTCCGGAAGGCGAGCACCTTCTCCGCCCACATGTGGTTGTCGACGGCGACGACCGACGCGCCCCTGGTGATCCGGGTCGCCGTCAGCGCGTACGGGTCGTCGGTCTCGTCCCACGGGATGACAGTGAGGTCGAGACCGCCCACTGGCGATGCGAGTGCCGCCGGTCGCTCCAGGCGGGGCACGACCAGACTCGGGTCTCCGTCAGCCGGCACGACGAGGCAGGTGAGCCGCTCCAGCGGCTTTGCGTCGTAGCCGGTCAGATAGCGCAAGTCGGGGCCGGGCGACACCAGGAGGGCGTCGATGCCGGCTTCGCGGGTGGCCTTTTGGGCGCGTGAGAGGCGGTCGCGCAGGTCGTCGATCACCGGGCCAGCGTAGCCTCTCCGGCATGGACCGACGCCTCCTGCTCGACACGGCCTCGCTGTACTTCCGCGCGTTCTTCGGCGTGCCCGACTCGATCCGGGCGCCCGACGGTACCCCGGTCAACGCGGTCCGAGGCCTGCTCGACTTCATGACGCGACTGATCAGCGAATATCGCCCGACCGAGCTGGCGTGCTGCTGGGACAACGACTGGCGGCCCGAGTGGAGGGTCGAACTGCTCCCGTCGTACAAGACGCACCGCGTCGCCGAGGTGGTCGAGGACGCGCCCGATGTCGAGGTCGTGCCCGACCCGCTCGAGACCCAGGTGCCGATCATCGAGGACGTGCTCGCCGCGCTGGGAGTCGCCGTCGTCGGCGTGGACGGCTACGAGGCCGACGATGTGATCGGGACGCTCGCGACCGATGCGCCGATGCCCGTCGACGTCGTGACCGGCGACCGCGACCTATTTCAGTTGGTCGACGACGATCGTCAGGTACGAGTGCTCTACACCGCTCGCGGAGTCGGCAGGCACGAGCGCATCGACGATGGGTTCGTGCGGCGCAAGTACGGCGTTCACGCCGCGCAGTACGCCGACTTCGCCACGCTGCGGGGCGACCCGTCCGACGGTCTGCCTGGCGTTACCGGCGTGGGCGAGAAGACAGCCGCGTCGCTGCTAACCAAGCACGGCGATCTGGCTGGCATCATCGCCGCCGTCGACGACCCGGCCAGTGGGCTCGGGCCGACGGTCCGGCAGCGGATCCGGGACGCGGCGGACTATCTGGCGATCGCACCGAGGGTCGTCGGGGTCGCTCGCGACTTAGATCTGGACGGTGTCGACCTGACGTTGCCGGCGCCGGCGCCCGCCGACCCGGAGGCATTCGACGGCCTCGTCGAGCGCTGGGGCCTCGGCAGCTCCGCCACCCGGGTCGTCGACGCGATCAACGGCTGACGCCCCACTGAGCGACCCCCATTTGGCGAATCACGCCGGGCGTGTCGCGCAAAATCGGGTTCTCTCTGTGGGGCGGCTACTCCGTGGCGAGCGAGGAGTACGCGACGACGCCGTGGCGCAATGCGTCGGAGGCGGCCCGAGCGGTCGTACGCAGCTCGCCCTCGCCGGCCGCGTCGGCGACCTGGTCGGTCACGTCGAGCAACTGCTTGACGGCCCGAACGAAGTCGCCCGCCGCGAAGTCGGTCTCGACGAGGACGTGATCGAGCGGCGCGCCGCGAGCCCACTGGTACGCGGCCCAGGCGAACCCGAAGTCGGGCCGTCGAAGGAACCGTACGCGGTGCGCCCGCTCCAGCCGTTCGAGCTCGGACCAGATCGAGATCGTGACATCGGCCGTATCGCGGATCGGCCCCCGCGGCAACCGAGGTGGCGGTGCCTCGTCAGGGTTGCGGGCCTCATAGACCAGACCTGACAAGCACGCGGCGAGCTCGGCCGGGGTCAGACCCTCCCAGACGCGCCGGCGCAGACACTCCGCGGCGACGAGGTCGAGCTCGTTGTAGAGCTGCGCGAGCCGCCGGCCGTCGCCGGTGACCCGATCGCCGTCGAGATAGGCCAGCTCGTCGAGCACCTCGCAGACGCGGTCGAACTGGCGGGCGATGGATCCGGTGCGCTGCTCGATGCGGCGCCGGAGGTCGACCGTGTCGCGTTCGAGCTTGAGGTATCGCTCGGCCCAGCGCGCGTGATCGTCACGGTCCGGGCACTGGTGACACGGATGCGCCTGGAGCTGACGACG
>JBKOYM010000069.1:0-18422 GCA_046725375.1 Actinomycetota bacterium | reverse complement strand
GCGTTCAGTCATGACGGCAGCCTCGTCGCGACCGTGAGCAACGACCAGACCGCGATCGTCTGGGACGCGACCACGGGTGCGGCCGTCCAGCACCTTCGGGCCCATGTCGGAAGCGTGCACGCCGTCGAGTTCCGCCAAGATATCGGTCGAGATATGCAGCTCTACACCGCTGGGGCCGACGGCACCACGATCGTCTGGGACCTCGACCGTACGCGTGGTCTCGCCCAACAGCTCGTCGCGCCCGGACCGGTCCAGGTCCCCGACGAGGGCACTTCGCTCCTGAGTCCAGACGCCACCAGCGTCTTACTCACAGGCAACAAGCCAAGGCTCCTCGACATCGGCACCGGTGGCTCGACGAACCTTCCCATCGACGGAGACGACCTTGCGTGGGCGGCCTATCGGCCCGACGGCCGCCATTGGGCCACGGTCAGCTTCAACGGAGCGGTCCAGCTGTGGGACGTCGAGACCGGCGAACTCGTCGCCGAGGCACCCGGACGCGACATGCAGGACAACTTGGGCGCGATGGCGTACACGCCCGACGGTGCACGTATCGTCCTGGCCGACGCGGACGGGCTGGTCCGCGAACTCGACGCCGACACCCTCGAGCCGACCGGCCGGACTTTCAACCTGGACATCTCGCCGGTCGGTCTCCGCACGACGAACGATGGGTTGGTCGCCGTCACCGCCGACAGTCCCGACATCGGTGCGGGCACCGACGTTGTCTTCGCGGACCTCGACGAGGGCCGTGTACTCCGCAGGCTGCACGTCGACAGCTGGGGGGTACGAGCGAACTTCAGCGCCGACGGCAGGCTCTACGCGTACGGTGGGTTCGACGGGCGGGTTGGTGTGATCGACGTCGCGACCGGGGAGGAGATCGCCCGCACCCACGACCCGATCCACGATGGCCCGGTCAGCTGGGTGACGTTCTCGCCGGACAGCGAAACGCTGGTCAGCGTCGGCTTCGACGGGCGGGTCAGCCTCTCCGACCCGACCGACGTCGTCCCGTACGCCAGAGTCCAGCCAGGCGAACCGAATCTACGCGCTACGGCCGTCTACCTCGACGACGGACACACGCTGGTCCTGGCATACGACGACGGATCTGTCCTCAGCCTCGAGACCGATCCAGCCGCCTGGGAAGCCCACGCCTGCGCCGTCGCCGGCCGCAACCTCACCAGCGCCGAATGGGCAGAGGCCTTCCCCGATCGGGAGTATCGCGAAACCTGCGTCCACAGCTGATCCAGCCGCCGGACCGCCACGCCGCGCACGCCGTATGATCGGCGCGGTACGCGGCGATGCGACAACACGCTGGAGGCCCGATGGACCGGCCGGCAGTCGCCCTGGTCACAGGGGGTTCTCGCGGTCTCGGCGCGGCCATCTCCGGCGCGCTCGCCCGCGACGGTCACGCGGTCGCTATCAACTACACGCGAAGCCACGCAGCCGCCGACGCGGTACGGACCCAGATCATCGACGCCGGCGGTCATGCCGACGTATTCCGCGCCGACGTGACCGACGAACGAGAGGTGGCGGCCCTGTGTCAGCGGGTTCAGCAGACTCTTGGTGACATCGACACCCTCGTCGTCAACGCGACCGGCCCACAGCCGGCGATCGGCCTTGAGTCGTTGACTTGGCGAGACGTCCTCGATCAGCTCGGCTTCTTCGTCAAGAGCCCGCTCCTGCTTGCCCAGGCCGTCGTGCCAGGCATGCGGCGCCGTGGCTACGGCCGGATCATCCAGGTCGGATCGGAGGTGTTCGAGCTCGGCTCGCCGCACTCCAGCGCGTACGTGGCGGCCAAGGGAGCCCAGCTCGGGCTCACCCGCTCCTGGGCGCGCGAGCTCGGCGGCGACGGCATCACGGTCAATCTCGTCGCACCCGGTTTCGTCCCGACCGAGCGACACACCGACGTGACGGATGCGGTTCTCGACGCGTACGCCGACCGCGTCCCACTCGGTCGGATGGGTACCCCGACCGAAGTCGCCGACGTCGTGGCGTTCCTCGCCTCGGAGCGAGCCAGCTACGTTACCGGGCAGAAGATTGCCGTCAACGGCGGCAACACCCTGACGTGAGCGCGACCGTGACTGACAGCGACGACCAGCCGGCGATCCAAGTGCGGACCTACCGAGCGGCGCGCATGGAGGCGTTCAGCGACGGCGTGTTCGCGATCGCCACCACGCTGCTAGTGCTGGAGATCGACGTCCCGAGTGGCGCCGACGACGACCTGCTGGGCGCGCTCCGCGACGAATGGCCGTCCTATCTCGCGTACTTGGTGAGCTTCGCGACCATTGGAGCGATCTGGGTCGCGCACACCGTGGTCACCGAGTTCCTCGATCATGCGACGCCGGTGCTCGTTCGGCTGAACCTGCTCTTGCTGATGCTGGTCTCGTTCCTGCCGATCCCGACGAAGCTGCTGGGCGACTACATCGGCGAGTCCGAACCGGAGCGGGTGGCGACCATTATCTACGGTCTCAACCTGCTGCTGGTGTCGGCACTCGTGTCGCTGCTGTGGCGGTACGCCGTCCGGGAGAATCTGATCAAGCCCGACGTCGCCGACGCGGACCGCAGGATGATCACGAGGCGGCTCGCGCCCGGACTGCTCGGCTACCTCGCGATGATCGTGCTGGCGTGGTTCTACCCGCTGCTGCCCGTGCTCGGCTACCTCGCGATCGCGGTGTACATCCTTTTGCCGCTTGGGATTCTTCGCCGCCGAAGAGCATCGCACTCAAGCTCGCACTCACACTTGCGTAAGCACACCTGATCCCGTCCGAGTCGCCGAAAGCCACGGTCAGGCCCGTGCCGTCTGAGGGCGATCCAGGTGGGTACATTTCGAGCTACGGGAGGAGGTATGGATCATGGGTAAGGGAACGTTCATCGTCGGTCTCGGCGTGGGATACGTGCTCGGCACCCGGGCCGGTCGCGAGCGCTACGAGCAAATCAAGGAGCGTGCGACCGGCGTGTGGAACAACCCGCGCGTACGACGCCAGGTCGACACCGCCAAGCACACCGCGACGAGTGCCGCCGACACTGCGACGCACAAGATAGCCGAGCGCCTACCCGGTGGCGGCTCCGACGAGTCCGAATCGGCGAATCGGGAGCCGGCAGGCACCACGTAGGCGCCTGCCAATTCCCTTGACCGTACGGCTCCAGCCGCTGCCTCACAGCTCGCTGGAGCCGACGGTCATACTCCGGATGTCGTGATCACCGCCGAGTAGCCAAATCACCTGCCGCGACGAGGGGACTCGAGGATCTCGCCGTAGAACTCGAATTCAGGTTCCCGCAAACGTTCCGGTTCTGAAGCTAGATCGGTGGTGCCAACCTCGCCCTCGTCTCGTTCGGTGGGGCGCAGGCGACGTCGGGCGACTGTCCCGGCCACGACGGCCGTGACGGTAGCGCCGGCGAGGCCGCCGAGGGTGATCTCTTCGTACTCGTGCGACCCATCATCCCTCGGTAAGTTCGGCTCGCCGTCCTGCTCCGAGCCGGTCGGCGTCGGGCTGTCGACCTCGTCCATCAAGCGCCGCCAGTTCGCGGGCGGGGTCTCGATGTCCGAGTCGCGAGCAGCCTGATCGTCCCGGTTGCGGAATCCATCGATCCCGAGCAATTCCTTACAACCGGGGACAGTCGCCAACCGTCCGGCCGAGTACACCTGGCAACCGTGGTACGCGGAGGCTGGCTGCTGTCGGCCGGCGGTGGTGGATTCCGTTGTCTCGGCGGCCGATTGACCTACCAGCACAGTGGTGCCGACGAGGCCGGCCGCTAGACCGACCACTCCGCCAGCAACCGCGGCTTTGGTGGTCTTTGCCTTGGAATTCATGCTTGTGCCCTTTCGTGATGCGAAGCGGGCACGACCGTTGTCTCGCGGCGCGGTGCTGAGGGAGCGCCGGCCTGGTATCAGTCGGGTATTAGGTCCGTTGACCTGCGAGAGGCGACGGGGAGTACTGGCACTCGCCCAATACCCGGCCGGACGCCAAGCCGAGGCGCTTCGGACCCTGCACCGCGTCCGTACGGTGATCGCGGACGCAATGCCATGAGGGTCGCTGACGGCCCCCGAACGGACGGGATACGGTCGCTGTCGGATCACAACAACCGGCGCACCGGAAATCCGTGAACGAACCCGGGAGGCGGTGTCGGATCGAGGCAGCGGTGTTCGTGGTAGGAGTGAGCGACCACCGACGAGGGGCGCCGCAAACCATCGGGAGATGATCTTCAGATGCAGTACCTGGTTTCCGTGATCGACGACAAGACGAACTCCGGCACCCCGGACGAGATGGCTGCCATCGACGCGTTCAACGAAGGCGTCAAGGCCGAGGGGCACTGGGTCTTCGCCGGCGGCCTCGCATCGCCGTCCACGGCCACCGTCATCGACAACCGGGGCGGGGAGGCGGTGTTCACCGACGGGCCCTTCCTGGAGTCGAAGGAGTACCTCGCCGGCTTCTGGGTCTTCGAGGCCCCCGACCTCGACGTGGCGCTCAAGCTCGCCGCGGAGGGGTCCAGGGCCTGCAATCGGAGGGTCGAGGTGCGGCCGTTCCTGGGCACGTGAGCGAGCTTGCGAGTGAACAATCCAACACAGCAGCGCATTGCTCGCAGATCGACGAGCGAAGCGAGGAGGAGCTGTGAGCGTGGTCGACGTCCAGACGGCGATCACCAACGCCCACCACGAAGAGTGGGCGCGGGTAGTCGCGGCCCTGACCAAGCGTTTCGGCGACCTCGACATCGCCGAGGAGGCGGCCGCCGAGGCGTTCGCGGTCGCCGTCGAGCGATGGCCCACCGACGGCGTGCCCCCCAACCCCGGCGCCTGGCTGACCACGACCGCCAACCGCCGCGCCATCGACCGGATCCGGCGCGAGAGCAAGCGCGATGGCAAGCAGAAGGAGGCTCAGATGTTGTACGACGATCCACCTGAGCCTCTCGGGGCCATCGACGACGAGCGGCTCCTGCTGATCTTCACCTGCTGCCACCCGGCCCTGGCGATGGAGGCCCGGGTAGCGCTGACACTGCGCATGGTCGGCGGGCTGACCGTGCCCGAGATCGCGCGTGCCTTCCTGGTGCAGGAGAGCACCATGGGACAACGGATCACCCGCGCGAAAGGCAAGATCAAGGCGGCTCGCATCCCCTACCGGGTGCCGTCAGCGGAGGACCTTCCGGCCCGCGTCTCCGGCGTACTCGCCGTCCTCTTCCTGGTCTTCAACGAGGGCTACCTGGCGACTAGCGCCGACACCGATCCCGTACGTCACGACCTCACCGCCGAGGCGATCCGGCTCACCCGCCTGATCCGTGCGCTCATGCCGGACGACGGCGAGGTGGCAGGGCTACTGGCGCTGATGCTCCTCACCGACGCCCGCCGCACCGCTCGGGTCTCGGCGAGCGGCGAACTGGTCCCTCTCGGCGAGCAGGATCGTCGGGCATGGGACGCCGCCCTGATCGCCGAAGGTCATCGGCTGGTACGCGAGCGCCTGGCCGCCGGCGTTGCTCCAGGTCGCTACCAGATCCTCGCGGCGATCAACGCCGTGCACACCTCAGCCGGCGACGTACGCGACACCGACTGGTCGCAGGTCGTCGCGCTCTACGACCAGCTCGTCCGCCTCGACCCCTCGCCGATCATCGCGCTCAACCGCGCCGTCGCGGTCGCCGAGCTCGACGGCCCGGAGGTGGCGTTGGCGGCCGTCGACCGGCTTGACGACAGGCTGGCCGGCTATCACGCCTACCACGTGACCCGCGCCGACCTGCTACGCCGGCTGGGCCGCAGTCAGGAGTCGCGTGCAGCGTACGACAAGGCCATCGAACTGGCGGGCAACACCGCCGAAACGGCCTACCTGACGCGCCGCCGCGACCAGCTGGGGTAGCGCAGCGAACCCGAACCCCCCGGTGCACCGAACTGATCAGTGAGCCGAGGCCGTACGACGCCGTCGCCGCAGGCCCAGCATGTACGGCAGGCCCGAGCCGGCGACGGCGACGGTCCTCCCGAGGCGTCCGAGAAGCGACGGATCCGGCACCGGAGGGACCGAGTCGTCGAGGTCCTCGACGTCCACGAAGTAGGCGCGAACGGGGCCGATGCCCTCGAGGTCCTGCGAGATCTCGTGCACGGAATCGGCCAGCGTGGTTTCGCCGGTCCGGTAGAGCTCCTCCGACAAAAGCACGTACTCCGGGACCTGCACCGGGTTCTTCAGCAGCCGATGCACGAGGATGACGTCGATCCCGACGACCTTGTGCCGCTGCTTGATGGTCTGGGTCGCGACCTCGCCGACGTGCGCAACGAACTTCAGCTTCAGGTTGTCCGCCTGAGCGCAACCGTCGCACGGGCACAGGTTGGCCGCGACGTACTGCCGCTCGAGGTGGAACGCTCGGTACATGGCGACGGCGGCCTGGATGGTCGCGGCGACCGTGGCGTCGCCGTCGGCCGAGTCGGCCGGACGGGAGAGAAAGACTGCGTCGCCTTCGATCTCGATCAAGTCGAAGTCGGGTGCGGCGTCGACCACCTTCTCGAGCAGCCGTGCGGTGTTGACCTCGGCGTGCGCGAGGCTCATCCGATGGGAGCGCATGTACTCGGTGTAGCCGCCGATGTCGGCGATCAGGAGTAGCGTCCTCCCCGATTCCATGCAGCGAGATCCTACCAAGCAGCATGGGCATGCGATGCCGACGCGCAGAAGCCAGGGCCGCTTGCTACTCAGGCGTTTGCTCGGAATTGTCCTGGGGTGTGTATCGGTCGAGCATCGTGTCGACAACCGTTTGAGCCTGTCGGGCACTCGGCGTGTAGCCAAGGACGACGGGAAGAAAGTGCTCGGAGCGCAGCGCTTGCAGCCGGAGCTCGCTGGCGGCTCGGACCGTGGCTGTCCGACGGCTGCGCCGGAGCAACGCGATCTCGCCGAAACCCTCGCCCTGACCGAGCGTGGCGACGACAAGTCCGTCTCCGATCACGTCGGCCTCGCCCGACTCGATGACGTAAAAGCGGTCGCCGATGTCGCCCTGCTTGACCACGACATTGCCCGCGGGCACGGCGACGGGTTCCAGCCCGCGAGCGAGCTGTTCGATGGCGGGCAAAGGCAACGGGTTCAGCATCTCTACGGATTGCAACAGCCTGATGTCCCGATCGCGTACGCCGATGGATCGGTCTATTCGGCGCAGTCGATGCCAAGAAGCCACCGCGGCGATCGGGCACAGCACACCCACAGCCACTAGTGCCGGACGTACGCCGTAGAGCTCGATCAGCAGCGACGCGACGATCGCCCCAAGCCCGATGGACAGGGCGACGAGGCTCTCCAATACACCGAAGACCCGGGCCAGCACGTCGTCGGGAGCAATCCTGGCCAGCAGTGTGAACCCGCCGAGGTCGATCAGCGCGTTGCCGACGCCCACGCAGGCCAGCATGCCCAACGCCGCGGCCTCGTCCGGGAACACACCGATGAGGGTGACCGGCAGACCCCACAGGGCAACGCCGACGGTAAACCACGCGCCCAGTCGCCGCGTCTCGACCAGCAACGACGCAGCGAGCGAACCGATGACGGCACCTGCCCCGACTGCCGCCGTGAGTGCGCCAACGCCCGCTTCGCCGGTCCCCAGCAGGTCGATGGCGACCACGACGGTGAAGACGGTCAGCGCCCCTCGGGTGATCGTCTGCACGGCGGCCAGGCCGATGATGAGCGCCAGGTCGCCGTTACCGACGACGGCCCGTATCCCTTCGATCGACTCGCGCATCAGGCGGGACTCCGTCGGGGCGGGCGGTCGTGGCGGCGCGTAATAATGCAGCCGCACCAGCAAGGCCGCCGCCCACAACGATGCGCCGCCCGCGACGGCGAACACGACGGTCACACTGGTGAACTGGAGCAGCACGGCAGCCAGCAACGGGCCCACCAGCGTCGCCGTGGAGTCCAGCAGTCCACGTACGACATTGGCGCTGGCCAGCTCGTACCCGGTGCGACACAGCGACGGGAGTAATGCTGAGTGCGCCGGTCGGTAGAGAGTGGCGGCGACAGTGGACACGACCGCGAGCGCATAGACGATCTCCGACGGCCCCGCCACACCAACGACGACTGCGGCCCCGCCGGTCGCGACCCCTCGCACCGTGGACACCAGAATCAGTACACGTTCCCGGCGCCCCCTGTCAGCCAACGGAGACAACAGGGGCGCCAGGATCGCGGACGGCAGCATCCGAAGGAGACCCACGAGCCCGACGGCCGTCGCGCCACCGTCCCGGTAGGCCACGATCCCGAGCCCCACCGTGAACGCCCACTCGGCCGTCCACGCGCCGAGGAAGCTCAGCTGGGCGCGGCGAAGGTTGGGGTTTCGGGCGTTGCTGGTGAAGGCGGACGCCGCCTTGCCGAATCTGCTTCGGACTGCCTCATCCGCCATCCGGCGACATTACCGCCAGATTCGAGCGCCGCTGAAGCATTACGCCGGTGGTAGCTCTCGAGCAGATCGGCGAGTTCTACGGGTCGGCTCAGTGCCACGCAGTGACCGGCGGCGATCTCGTCGGGCGCGATGTCCAGGCGCTCGGCGACCAGCCGCCGGAAGAAGTCCGGCGGAAAGAAGCGGTCCTGGGTGCACAGAACGAATTTGGTCGGTACGTTCGGCCAGGCATCCAGTGGCCACGGAGCGACCATCGAGGCCTGCGACGGGTGGGCTCGCTGCTTGCTCATCGCCTCCTCGGCCAGCTCACGCGGCACGTCGTGGTAGAAGCTGACAAACGGGTCCGGGTTGCCGGTCAGGCCGCCATCTAGCGCGGCTTGCGCCTGCACCGCGCTGCTGTAGCCGGTGTTGGACCACCAGTCGTTCGGTGACTCGCCCGGGGCGGGGATCATTCCGGCGACCAGGACCAAGGCATCGGCGGCGAGCCGATCGGCGACCAGAGGGGCGGTGAACGCTCCGTACGACTGACCGGCGACGACGAGGTCTTCTCGGCTGCCGACGGCCTCGATGACGGCGTCGGCGTAGTCGGTGAGGGTGGCCGATTCGTCGTCGGCCGGGAGGTCGGGGGCGATCACGTCGTGGCCGCGGCCGCGTAGCTCGGCGGCGACCAAGTGCCAGTACCAGCCGACGTCGCCGGCGCCGTGGATCAACGCGAAAGTCGTCATGGTGTGCTCCTGGAGGTGTCGTTCGTTCTTGTTCGTACTCGTCGTGGCGTCGCAAGCATCCCGGGTCAGAATGTCCAGCGGGTGGGGCTGATGGCTTCTTCGACGGGGAATCCGTAGGCCAGCGTGGGTTCGATGCGATACACGTCGAAAGGTGGCGGTCCTGCGGTCGGAGCTCCGAAGGTGTCGTGGAAGGCGCCGTCCCGGACGGTGGGTGTCGTCCAGCCCTTTGCCGCGTACGCGTCACGGACCCGCAGCAGTTCGGTTTTGTCGGTTACCTGTCGCGCGTTTCCTTCGATGACGAGGTCGACGCCCTGGATGTGCATCGAGATGCTGCAGCGGCCATCGCGGGCCAGGTGTCTGCGCTTGACGGTGTTGCTGCCGCAGGCGAAGTACAGCGATCCTGCCACCCACTCCGCCCAGATCGGGCGTTGATGGGGACGGCCGTCTGGTCGCACGGTGGCAAGCCAGTGGGAGGTGTCCTGTGCGTTGGACAGCTTGGCGGCTATCTCTTCCCACGCTGCCGGTTGATCGTCTGTCTCCCACCAGACTTCGGTGACGTCAAGGAGTTCTGCGGTTGGCATCGTCAGGTCCTTTCGTACTCGTCGGTGCCGCTTGTGGATGGGCTGGCTCCTTTGGCTCAGGCGTTCGCGTACGCGGGTTGTGTCGCCTGAGACTCTCCGCATCGGGCGGACGGGCGGCGTTCACCCCGGGCCGAGGTTCGGCACCGAAGCGCCGGGCCGAGCGCCTGCTGAGCGGCAAAGAGAGCGAGGCCGGTGACCGCACCCACCATTCCCAGCGCGGTTCGTCCCGCCTGGTCGAGTAGGACGGTTCCGGCCACGGGGCCGAGTACGCCGCCGACGCTCCAGGTGGTGGAGGCGATGCCCATGTATCTGCCGCGGAGGTCGGCCGGGGCAAGGTCGGCGAATGTGGCGCCGAACATGACGGCGATGCCGATCTCACCGGCGGTCCAGATCAGGACCGATCCGGTGTAGCCGGTACCGCTGTGGACGATGGTGCCGAAGCCGACGCCAACACCGACGAGGAGCATCGAGACGGCCAGCACGGTGCTGCGGTCGCGTCCGGCGAGCCGCCGTACCGCGAGTGGCTGCACGACCACGATGACGGCGCCGTTCAGTGCCAGCAGGACGCCGTACGTCGCGGGGCTGTGACCGTCGGCCGTCATCATGAGCGGCAGCGTCGTGAACGTCTGCAGGAACAGGGTGAAGTAGACGGCGTATACCACCGCCATTGCGACCATCAGTCGGTCGCGGAGGAGAACCGGCAGCAGCGCGCGCCGGGTTTGCTTCGATGTCGATGGACGGGTCTCGGGCACGCGGCGCCAGACGATCAGGGCCGCGACAATCGAGGCGGTGGCGTTGATCCAAAACAGCGGCCCGTAGCCGTGCTGGGCCAAGACCCCGGCGCTGACCGTCGCGACGGAGAAGCCGAGACTGGCCGCCCAAAAGAGCAACCCGAAGGCCGGGATTCGCTGCTCCGGAGGGAGATCGGCGACTGCGGCCGATCCGGCTGGATAGTACAGCTCCACCATCAGTCCGACGCCGACGGCAGCCGCCCAGATCGCCGGCATCGAATCGGTCGAACCGAGCCCAACCAGCGCGATGGCGGTCCCCAGGAACCCCACCAGCATGGTGTGGCGTCGGCCGATCCGATCGCCCAGCCAGCCACCGAGCAGCTGAGACCCGATGACTCCAACGCCGACTGCCGCGACCACCGCACCCGCGGTCGCGAGCGAGAGTCCCCGCTCCTCCGTGAGATAGAGCACGAGGAACGATCGCACCAATCCGCCGGCGCGACTGATGAAATATGTCGCCGCCAGCGCCAAGACCAGGGGCGGCAAATCCAAACGCCGCCGGGCCGGTCGGTCTCCGGTCGGCGCCGCGGCCGGGGTCGTGCGGTTGGTCGTCATGTCAACGACGCTAGGTTCGTCGCCGCATTGAGAAAAGCGATAGTTTCCGATCGATTCGATCGCCGTAGGCTATGCTATGGATCGTGGCCGACATAGAGCTGCGTCACCTGAGGACGATGGCTGCGATCGCCGAGGAAGGAACGTTCGGGCGAGCGGCGGCCCGGCTCGGCTACACCCAATCGTCGGTGAGCCAGCAGATCGCCGCACTCGAGAAGACCGTCGGCGGACCCGTGTTCGACCGGCCCGGAGGTCCCAGGCAGGTACGGATCACTCCACTCGGCGAGTTGGTTCTGACCCATGGACACGACCTGCTCACAAAGTCGGACGCGCTGTCCGACGCCGTCGAGCGCTTCAGAGTGGGCGAAGGACGCATCGACATCGGTACCTTCCCCAGCGTGTCCAACCTGATCCTGCCGACCGTCGTACGCAGGTTGCTCGACCAGCACCCCGGCTGCGACATCAGGCTCTCCGACATCGAACCGGCCGATCCGCAGATCGCAGATCTCGACCTGCTGTTCTACGACGGCCGAATCGAAGGTGAAGTCGAGCACATCAAGCTGCTCGACGAGCATTACCTCCTCGTTGCCCGTGCCGGCGCCGGCGAATTCCCCGACGGTCCAGTCCGGGTGAAGCTGCTCGACGACGCTCCGATGGTCGGCTGGCCCCCTACGTACCACCAAAAATGGCTGGAGCGGACTCTCGCCACCGCAGGCGCCCGGCCGCGGATCGTGTTTCGCACCGTCGGCCACGAAACCATCCTGTCCATGGTCCGGTCGGGCATCGGCTCCGCCGTACTGCCATGGCTTGCCCTCTACGCATCCGATGCCTGGTCCGACGACCGGCTCAGCCTCCACCAACTACGACCATCCCCCGCCCGCGAGATGGCCCTGTACTGGCCCGCGGGCACCCAATCACCACTCGCAACCCAAGCCATCGACATCGCCGTCGACGTCGCGCGCGAGCTCGCCGACCAGATGTGATCCGCACGAGTTCAGACGCCCGGCGCCTAGCGCAGCGAGCGCAGTGCGTAAACCGCGTCGCCCGGGAAGGAGATCGCTGCCCTGGACATCGACCGAAATCAGATGCCGGCACTTGCCATCACCGGCGAGCGAACCGTGCCCGGCGTGGTGCAGGAGAACTACTGGCTCTCCACCACTCCAACGCTGTGCAGAGCGAGATCCTGAGGCGTAGCCATGTGAGCGCTGTGCGCCTGGTTATCGTCACACGCGCGGTGCCACCACGCGGCGCGTGCGAGCGGGTCACCGCACGATCTCGACATTGGGCCGGCACGGATCCGTAGAGCACTGGTCCCCGTCGATCCTGGCTAACTCAGTCGTTAGGACTCGGCCGGAGGACTCCTCCGCCTGTGCCGGAGCTGTGGTCGCGCCACCGGCTAGTCGGGTCGCCCAGCTGTGACCGGCTGGATCTTCTCCCTCGATCTTGTCAGTGGATGACGTCATGGAAGTACCATCCGCCGCGCCAGGCGAGGTAGGTGAGTTCGTCGAGATCGCTGGACTGGCCAGTTCCGTCGGCGTTGACGGCGAAGTATCCGATACGCGCGCTTTCGGGATCCATGCAGCGCTCTCTCGTCTCGCACGCGTCGACGGTGACGCTGGAGGCGATCTTCGACCCGTCGGGTGACCATGTGATGCCACGGCCAGCGCCGAAGGGGGCACCGAACCCTTGCCAGCAGGTCTCCAGCGAGATGCCACTCGCGCAGCCGTGCGACCCGACCAGGGACCGGGCCGAGCCGTCGGCGGAGATCGTCCAGATCCGGAGCTCGGGCGGCTCTGGTCCGGGGCAGGTGATTTCGCCGTCTTCTTGGCAACGAGCTTGATCTTCTCGGTAGTCCACGTAGGCGAGCCGGCTTCCGTCGGGTGACCACGCGGTGACGTCGGACGGGTCGGGGTGCGGCGCGATGTTTACGCCGCCTGCGACGAACCCGTCGACGAGGCGGAGGTGGGACCCATCCCCGTCCGCGAGGTACAAGACCTCGAAATCGCCGCCGTCGCCGTCGATTGCCAGGTGCTGGCCGTCTGGCGACCAGTCGACCCCCTCGATCAACGTCGCATCCGCGGGCAGGCGCACGAGCAGGGAATGGTCACCGCTCTTCACGTCGACCGAGTAGATCGGGCCTCCATTCGTCCCGTACGCGATCCGGGTCCCGTCCGGCGACCACGCCATGACGGCTCCGTCGAAGCCGGGCCCGTCCTCGCCGCGCATGTCGCCGAGATTGGTCTCGCGACCGGTCGATGGGTTGATGAGGAATATTGCGTATCGGTCGTTCGATGGGCGAAGGGCTGCGAGCCGAGCCTTGGTGGGCGACCAGGCAAAGAGCGTGGGCTCCGTCGTCACGCGGTGGGGCTGACCCGTCCCTTTCGCGCTCATGACCCACAGTCCCTTGTCGTCTGAGTACGCGAGCCACCTGCGGTCGGATGACCAGGCGGCGCTGCCGACCGTGCCGTGGATCGCTGCACGGTCGACGAGGATTCGACTCTCCCCCGTGGCGGGGTCCACGGCGATGAGATCGCCTCGCGTGAGGCGTCGACCCAGCTCGCCCGTAACGGGGTCCACGATGACGTCGCCTCCGGTGTATCTGATGACCTCCGGCAAGGGCACTACCCGTTCGACGCGGACCGAGTCCACGATCCGGTGGATCTCGGCCCGGATCCGCGCGGGAGTGCTCCCCCAGTAGCCCGCGTCGATCACCAGCCGGAACCCGTCAACGTCGAGGATCCACAGCTCGTCGACCTGGCCGGGCCCCTGCTGGTACCGGCCGAACGCGCTGGAGGGTGGCGCGTCCCAGCTGACAAAGTAGCCCAGGTCGCAGGTCGAGAACTCACTGTGGCGCGGGACTCTCAGCGTGAGGTGTCTCCCGGTATACCCGCCGAGCGTGACATCGGTCGGCGTGGTGGCGTGGCGCCTGGCCTGGTCGGCCAAGGCGGTGGCCAGATCGCCCACCGTCGGCCCAACCCTCGGCCCCCCACGTTCCCAGTGGCAGGGATCGGCAGGCACCGAGGAGACGTTCCAGAAGGTCACCCCGAGCTCGCCGACATCGTGGAGGACCCCAAGGTCCCAGGACTCCCAGCCGCTGGGCACCGCAAAGGTGATCCGGACCGAGTCGAAACCTGCGCTGTTCTCCGCAGGCACCGTCGTGCGATCCAGGGTGTATGTCCCGGGCTGCAGGTCAACGTCATCGGGAGGGAGTGGCGTCGAGGTGCGCGTCGGTGTTTCGCGGACCTCCGGCGCCGGTTCGGTGGTCGGTGTCTTGCTGACATCCGAGTCCGGGTCGCCCGTGCATCCACCGGCGACCACGGCCGCCGCGATCACGACCAGGAGCAAGGGTCTGGCTTTCATGACTGCCCTCCTTCGAGCAGGCTCGTCTGATCGGGCCAGATTCAGAACGGGCAGTTACCGGGAGCCACAGGCGCATCGATCTTTCGCGGAGCGTCTTTCGGGAGCAGCTGCACGGCGATGGTCTCTGCTGGGAGCGTGCCTTCGTTGCGAAGCATGTGCTCGTCCTCGCCCGAGTCGACGAAGCCTTCCCCTGCGCTGTAGGGGTGCCCAGTGCACGTCGGGTCGTCACCGTCGTAGTTCGTCACCGTTCCGGCGACGATCATGATCAGGCTTGGACCCGGATGCGAGTGCCAACCGGTGGTCGCTACCGCACCGGTCGTCGGATCGACCGGTGCGAACTTGTTGTCGACGACATAGGCGTCCGACAACCCCTGGGTCTTGAGGCGAGCCTGCCAGATGTCAGCTGGATCCGTGTCCGCCTTGACGTCGATCTCGCCGAACGAGATCTTCGTGGCGATCGGCGTGGTTGTCACGCCCGACTGGGGCGTGGCGAACCCCGTCCCGCCGTACAGGGCGGCAGCCAGAACGCCGACGACGACGAGCCCGACCCATTTCACGTTCTTTCGAAGTCCTCGCTCGCTCCGAATGCGGGCAGCGAGGCGGTTGGGCGAGCGGACCAAAGTGCGCTGAGAGTCGGGGTGCTGGTTCTTGAGGTCGCGCATCTGACTCGGCTCCTTTCGGTTCTGCTTGGGTCAGAGCGTGCCGGGCGGCGCTTCACAACGACTGCAGGCGCTTTTTGAGTGGTTCTTGAGCGCGCCGATCAAGGCTTGGGTGCATGGACGGCAGGTTTGGAGGGTCGGGCATCTGGCGATCCGCGACGCAAGGCCCGATACTCGGCGACATGGAGACGGCGGGGGCTCTCCCGGGTTCGGTCGCGCCGAGCGCCAGCGAGCCGGGACGAGGCACGGATTCAGAAGCGGTCGCACCGAAGCAGCCGCTGAAGCGGGGTGGGTCCGGGCCTCGGGTGGAGTTTCGGGTCCTTGGGCCGCTGGAGGTGGAGGCGGATAGTGGCCCGATCCCGCTGGGCGGGCCGAAGCAGCGCACGGTTTTGGCCCATCTGATCGTGCGAGCCAACCAGCTCGTCCCGGCGGAGACGGTGGTCGATGAGTTGTGGGGCGATGAGCCGCCGGAGCGGGCCCGAAACATCCTCCAGACCTACATCTCCAACCTGCGCAGGGTGCTCGGCCGCGACCGCATCGAGTGGCGATCCCCGGGCTATGTGTTGAGGGCCGACCGGTCGGAGGTCGACGCCGCCCGATTCGACGAGCTTGTGCGGGAGGCGAAGCGGGCGCTGTCGGCCGATCCTGCCCTGGCGGTTGGCAGGCTGGAGGACGCGTTGTCGCTGTGGCGGGGCCCGGCCCTGGCTGGTCTGACCGACCAACCCTCGCTGGAGGCCGAGGCGACCAGGCTGGAGGACCTTCGCCTGGAGGCGCAGGAGGCCCGGGTCGACGGTCTCCTCGCGACCGGCGCGCAGGCGCGAGCGATCGGTGAGCTCGAGGTCCTGCTCGCGCGCCACCCACTCACCGAAAGCGTGTGGGGCAGGCTGATGTTGGCCCTGTACCGCGACGGCCGTCAGGCCGACGCGCTCGCCGCGTTCGGGCGGGCCCGGCAGACGCTGGCCGATGAGCTCGGGATCGATCCGTCTTCGGAGCTGGCCAGGTTGCACGAACGCATCCTTCGGCACGATCCCGGGCTGGATCTACGCGGCAGGCAGCTTCGCGGCTATCGACTCTTGGAGAAGATCCTCGACGGACCGCGGGGGACGGTGTTCCGCGCGATCCAGCCCCGGGTGGAGCGAGACGTCGCGGTGAAAATCTTCCACGAAGCGATCGCCGCCGAGGCCGGGTTCGTCCGCCGTTTCGAACACGAGGCCCAGGCAGTCGCGGCCCTGGAGCATCCACACATCGTTCCGATCTACGACTACTGGCGCGAACCGGGCCGCGCCTACCTCGTGTCCCGCTACCTGCGCGGCGGGACCGTCCACGGTCTGGAGGAGCGAGGACAGCCGCTCAAGCGCGGCCGCGCACTCGAGGTGGTGGAGCAGGTCGCTTCCGCCCTCGCGTTCGCCCACGGCCAGGGTGTCGGCCACGGCAGCCTGCGATCGTCCAACGTCTTGCTCGACGGTGAAAGCAACGCCTACCTCGGCGACTTCCGGATCGGGATCGGCCCGGCCCCGGACGCATCCGCCGACGTCCGCGAGCTCGCACGGCTCGCTAAACGGTTGCTGGGAGACGACAGCCCAGACACGCTCGCGGGACTGTGCGAGCGCTGCGACCTGGGAACCGACGTACCGGGAGCCGCGGCGTTCGTCGAGGCCGCCCGAGCAGCCCGCGCGCCGACCGCGATCGTCCGGCCCCGCCGGGTCGAGGCCCGGAACCCGTACAAGGGGCTGCGGCCATTCACCGAGGCCGACGCGCCCGATTTCTTCGGAAGAGGCGAGCTCGTCCACCGTCTCGTCGCCAGGCTGCAGGATCCGGGGCCTGGGTCCAGGTTCCTGGCCGTGATCGGGCCGAGCGGAAGCGGCAAGTCCTCGGTGGTGCGCGCCGGCCTGGTCCCGGCGATCCGGCGCGGGGCGCTGGGCGACCCCGAGCGTTGCTTCATCACCGAGATGTCACCCGGTGTGCATCCGATGGAGCGGCTCGAAGCGGCCCTGACACGGGTCGCCGTACACGCCGCCCCCCGCCTGCCCGCCGTCCTCGAATCGGGGCCCCGGGGATTGCTCGAGGCGGTCGAGCTCGTCGCTCCCGCCGGGGCGGAGGTCGTGCTCGTGGTCGACCAGTTCGAGGAGGCCTTCAACCCATGGGCCCCCGACCGGGGGGACCCCGAGCAGTTCCTCGAATCGCTGCGCGTGGCCACCGTCGACCCGAACAGTCGGCTCCGCGTCGTTGTGACCCTCCGTGCCGACTTCTACGACCGCCCCCTCACCTACCCGCGTTTCGGAGAACTCCTGGCGGCCGGGACCGAGACGGTGCCGCCGCTTACCGCCGACGAGTTGGAACAGGCCATCCGCAGGCCGGCCGAGCAGGTCGGCGTCACACCGGAGCCGGGACTGGTCGCGGAGATGATCGCCGAAGTCGCCCACCAGCCGGGCGCCCTCCCACTCGTCCAGTACGCGCTCACAGAACTGTTCGAACGACGCGTCGACGACCGGCTGACCCTGGACGCGCATCGGGAGGTCGGCGGCATAGCCGGCGCGCTGTCCGCCCGGGCCGACCACCTCGTGCAAGACAGCGACCCGGACAGGCAACGGGCGATCAAGCAGGTATTCCTCCGGCTGGTCACCCTCGGAGAGGGCACGCCGGACACCCGCCGGCGGGTCCTGCGCAGCGAGCTCGATGCCCTCGAGGTGCACCCGGCCGCGATCGACGGCATGCTCGACGCGTTCGGCCGGCACCGGTTCCTCACTTTCGATCGCGACCCCGCCACCCGCGAACCCACCGTGGAGATCGCCCACGAGGCGCTTCTGACCGCGTGGGGGCGGCTGCGGGACTGGATTGAACAGGCCCGCAACGACCTCCGACAGGAGCGGCGACTTGCCCGGGCAGCCGCCGAGTGGCGGGGCTCCGACCGCGACCCGAGCTTCCTCCTCCGCGGCGCCCGGCTGGAGCAGGCCGCCGCGTGGGACGCGGCCACCGACCTGGCCATCGGCCAGCCGGAACGGGCCTACCTGAAGGCCAGCATCGATCAGCGCGACCGGGAACGGGCCGAAGGCGACGCCCGCCGCGCACGCGAGGCGCGGATCGAACGCCGATCCCGCACCCGGCTGCGAGCCCTGGTCGCCGTGTTCGCCATCGCGGCCCTCGTCGCCGCGGCGCTCACCCTGGTGGCCAGGAACCAAAGCCAGCGGGCGACCCGGGAGGCGAGGACCGCAACCGCTCGGGAGCTCGCGTCCGCCGCCGTGGCCAACATCGACGTCGACCCCGAACGCGCCATCCTGCTGGCCATGGCGGCGGTCGACGAAACCCGCTCGGTCGACGGCACCATTCTCCCCGAAGCCGAAGAGGCCCTCCACCGGGCCGTCACCGCCTCCAGGGTGGTGCGGACCGTCCCTGGGCTGGGTGGGCACCTCGACTGGAGCC
>JBKOYM010000200.1:0-25783 GCA_046725375.1 Actinomycetota bacterium | reverse complement strand
CGGCTGCTCATCCTCGTCGGCGTCAGCGGTCACGCCGGCAGAGCCGATTTCGCACCACGACCCGCACCACGGGCTCGCGTGAATGTGCGTTTGACCGGTGCGCCCGGCAGGATTCGAACCTGCGACCGGCGGATTAGAAGTCCGCTGCTCTATCCAGCTGAGCTACGAGCGCATGCGGCGTCGGTGCGACGTCCCGCTCAGCATAGGAGGGTACGACCTCGGCACGCGGCTGCGATGCTGACTACGCTCACTGTGTGAGCGTCCCACCACCCTTGGCGCCCGCGGGAGCTGTTTCGGCCCTTCCGGCGCCGCCACCGCGCGATCGGTGGACCGCCGAGCGGGTCGTCTTGATTGTTGCGGTGTCGATTTTGTGCGTGGCGGGCGTGGCGTTGGCGATCTGGCTGGCCAGCCAGTCGGGCGATCCCGAGGGTGCTGCCCTCGTGCTCGTTCTCGCCAGCGTGCCGGTTCCCCTCGTGGTGGCGTGCTTCTTGTGGCTCGATCGCTACGAGCCCGAGCCGGTCCGGTTCCTGCTGGCCGCGTTCGTGTGGGGTGGTGCGATCGCACCGCTGGTCGTCCAGGTGCCCTATTACCTGCTCGACAAGGCCGACGTCAGCTACCGGGTCCTCGCGACGGTGTGGGCGCCGATCCTGGAAGAGACCGCCAAGGGCCTCTTCCTCGTCGTCGTGCTGCTGATTCGTCGACGTGAGTTCGCCGGGGTCGTCGACGGCCTCGTCTACGCAGGTCTGGTGGGCATCGGATTCGCCTTCACCGAAAACATCCTGTACTACGCGGGCGCGTACTCTGGGGAGCTTAGTGAACAGTTGAGTGGAGCCGAGGGGACGACGGCGATCTTCGTCGCTCGCGGCATCTTCAGCCCGTTTTCGCATCCGCTGTTCGCCGCGGCGTTCGGCGTGGGGGTCGGCGTCGCCGTCGCCACTCAGCGCCGCTGGCTCAAGATCGTCGCGCCGGTGCTGGGCCTCGCCGTCGGCATGGGCTTCCACGCCCTGTGGAACGGTTCGGTGTCGTACTGGGGTGGCAAGGGCTTCCTCCTGGTCTATGGTCTTGGCTTCGTGCCGATCTTCCTCGGCGGCATCGCGCTTGCGGCGTGGGTTCGTAACCACCAGGGCAGGATTGCGATTCGTGGCCTGGACGACGCGGTCGCCCGAGGATGGCTGCATCCCGACGAGATTCCGTGGCTGGCCCGATTCGCGCTGCGGCGACGAGCTCGCAAATTCGCCGCCCAGTACGGCGGTCCGATGGCGGCCGCAGCGCTGGGCCGCTATCAGGAGGCGGCCCTTAGGATGGCGTTCGCGCACGATCGGGCCAGACAGGGGAAGGGCCCACCGGACGGTCCGGAGCGAGTACGGAAGATGCTCACCGAGATGGCCCAGATGCGGCCGTACATCTTGATGCCGCCACCGCTTCAGCTCGGGCCGCCGCCCGCGCCGTACCCTTCGCCGCCATATTGGTATGTCCAGACTCCGCCTGCCGGCTGGCCGCCGGCCGGTCCGATGCGCCACACTGGGCCGGCGCCAGGCGGTCACTCTGCGTCGCCGCATGGCGTCCAGCCAGGGCCGCCAATTGACCCCTATCATCCCAGGAAGGACTCACCGCCTGCGGAGAGTGATCCGTGGTGAACGTTGCGCGACCCGGTCTCCATTAGGGTTTGGATGCAACACCTAGTACAGAACGGACCACGCGACTGTGACGACAGTCTCTGACGGCAATGACCCGCGGCGAATCCGCGAGCCGTGGAAGGAGGAACCGCGGATGCCAACGCCAGAGGTCTCCGCGGATCTGACGGCTGCCCTCATCCGGCTACGCAAGGAACTGGAGGACGCGCCGCTGGGTCTTGATCTGCCCGAGGCCCGCGAAATCCGCGCCGAACGCCAGGCGATGGTCAACCAGCTCGACGACTACATCTTGCCGCGGCTCGTGCAGGCCGATGCGCCGCTCCTGGCGGTGGTCGGCGGCTCCACCGGTGCGGGAAAGTCCACGTTGGTCAACTCGCTGGTCGGTCAGTCGGTGACCAAATCCGGGGTGTTGCGTCCGACGACCCGGTCACCGGTGCTCGTCCACCACCCCAAAGACTCCGACTGGTTCCAGCACGAGCGGATCCTCCCCGACCTCAAGCGGACCACCGACTCCACGAGCGCCGTCGGCGCATTGCAACTCAGGGCGGTCGAGACCGTCCCCACGGGCGTTGCGATCCTGGACGCGCCCGACGTCGACTCGGTCGACGCCGGCAACCGCGAACTTGCGGCTCAACTGCTCGCCGCCAGCGACCTGTGGTTGTTCGTCACCTCCGCGGCCCGCTACGCCGACGACGTGCCGTGGACGTTCCTGAAGCTGGCGGCGCAGCGCAACGCCGCGGTGGCGATCGTGCTCGACCGCACGACCGACAAGGCGATACAGGAGGTACGCGGCCACCTGGCTCGCATGCTGACGGCCCGCGGACTCAAGGACTGTCCGCTGTTCGCCGTCCCGGAGTCGAGAGTGGACGCCCACGGGCTGCTCCCACCCGAGTCGGTCGAGCAGCTTCGTACGTGGCTCGTCGACCTCGCGGCCAACGACGACGTCCGTACGCAGATCATTCAGCAGACTCTCGATGGCGCGGTCCGTCAGGTCGTTTACCGGACCCATGCGGTGGCCGACGCAGCCGAGGCTCAACACGAGACCGGCGAGCGGATGGCCGCCGACCTCGCCGACATCTATGACCGCGCCGCCCGTGAGATCGCAGGCTCGGTCGTCGACGGATCGGTGCTGCGCGGCGAGGTGCTGGTGCGCTGGCGCGAGTTCGTCGGAGGCGACCTGGCCCGTTCGCTGGAGCAGAAGGTCAGCCGGGTCCGCGATCGCATGATGGGCGCCCTGCGCGGCAAGCCGCAGGCCGCGGAGCAGGTCGGATTGGCTCTCGAGCGCGGGTTGCAAATGGTCTTGGTCGAGCAGGCCGAGAGTGCGGCCAGCCGGGCCGCGGCGCGATGGTCGGAGGACGAAGCCGGCGCGGCGCTGGTCGACAGCTCCAACGGCACATTGACCCGGGCGTCGCGCGACCTTCGAGTACGAGCCGACCGCATCGTTCGCGAATGGCAGCGTGAGGTCCTCGAGATGATCCGCCTGGAGGGGTCCGACAAGCGCGTCACCGCTCGATTCCTCGCGTACGGTGTCACCGGGCTCGGCGTCACCATGATGGTCGTGGTCTTCGCCGGCGGTGCCGCGACCGACGGCGGGCATCGCGCCGAACGCGGCGACGGCGGCGAGGACGCGGCCGAAGCGGCCGCCATCGGCGAGCGAATACTGGAGTCGGTGTTCGGCGCCGAGACGATGCGCCGAATCGCCGACAATGCACGTACTGATCTGGAGCGGCGCTGTCGTCAGCTCTTCGAAGCGGAAAAGTCTCGCTATCTCACAGTCCTCGACGGGGTCTCGGCGCGACCGGACGCCGCGAGCCGCCTGCGCGACGTTGCACGCGCAGCCGATGACGTCCGGCACGAAGCAGGAGTGATATGACAGGGCAGGATGACGACCGTGTCCTGTTCGGGAGCGGAGGAGGCGCCCTCGCGGCCCGGATTCAAGGACTCGAAGCCGCACTGATCGCGGCGCGGGGTCATCTCGACGAAGACGTGCTGGGAGAGGCCGAAGAGGTCGTCCAACGCGCCCGATCCCGGCTGCGGCTGTCGGCCGAGCACACGATCGTCGCTCTCGCGGGGGCTACCGGCTCCGGCAAGTCGTCGCTGTTCAATCGGCTCTCGGACCTGGAGCTGGCGGCTGTCGGTGTCCGGCGACCGACGACCTCGTGGGCGATGGCCTGCGCCTGGGGACCTACCGGCGCGGAGGAGATCCTGGAGTGGCTCGGGATCCCGCCCCGCCACCAGGTGTCGCGGATGAGCATGCTGGACATCTCCCCAGAAGAGACCAACATGGAGGGCCTCGTACTGCTGGACCTTCCCGACCACGACTCGACCGAGGTCGCGCACCATCTCGAGGTGAAGCGGTTGGTGTCGTACGCCGATCTGCTCGTCTGGGTGGTCGACCCGCAAAAGTACGCCGACGCCGCGATCCATGACGGCTACCTCGCGCCGTTGTCGACCCATGCCGAGGTCATGCTCGTCGTGTTCAACCACCTCGACGAGATCCCGTACGAGGAGCGCGAGTCGACGCTGGCGGACCTGAAGCGACTGCTGTCGATCGACGGGCTGGCCGAGATTCCGCTCGTCGCGACGTCCGCGAAGACCGGTGAAGGTATTGACGACCTCAAACGGGCCCTGGTCCAACGCATCCGGGCCAAGCGTTCGGCGGCCGACCGGCTGACGGCCGACGCCGCGACGGCGACGCACCGGCTCGTCGAAGCCAACGGCATGGACGATCCGGGTCAACTCGACGAACGTCGCCAGGCGGCGCTGGTCGACGTGCTCGCCGAAGCCGCTGGCGTCCCGGTCGTGGTCGAGGCGGTGGAATTTTCGGCCGCGGTCCGACGACGCCGGTCGACGAGCTGGCCGGCCATCCGCTGGCTCGGACAGTTGCGCAGAGATCCGTTGGCCGAGCTACGGCTCGAAAACACGACCGGCGAGGATCAGCGCTCGGCGGTGCCGTCGCCCACCAAGGTCCAGCAGGCGCGGGTCGACGTGGCCGTCCGCGACCTGGCCGACGACGCGACGCAGGGCCTCGCCGCGCCGTGGAGCGAGGCCGTGCGACGCGCCTCGACCTCGGACTTCGACGACCTGCACGACGCCCTCGACAAGGCGATCGCGTCGACCGAGCTGGGGGTCAACAAGAGGCCGGGCTGGGTTCGCATCTTGAGTGTCGTGCAATGGCTGCTGTTCCTCGCGGTGCTCGGTGGCCTGGGCTGGCTCGGCACGCTGGCGATTCTGGAGCTCGCCGGCAACGATCCCGCGGAGCCGCCGGCGATCGGGAGCGTGTCCGTGCCCCTGTTGATGACACTCATCGGAGTTGTCCTGGGGATCTGTCTCGGTCTCCTCGCCAGGCTCGCGGTGGACGTATCGGCCAGGCGAACGGCGGAACAGGCGAGTCAGGCGCTCCGACAGTCGATCGCGACCGTCGCGCATCAGCGGATCTTCGCTCCGATCGATGCCGAGATGGTGGCCTATGACTCCACTCGGCAGGCGTTGCGGGCGGCCCTCGGCACCTAACACCCGTCGGCGCCTCGGCCAGATCTGGAATCCAGATGCGGAAATGATGTCCGGGATCGGCGCACGGCCTCGACGTCGCTGGTGAGAGGCGCCGAACGGGCGGCGCACGACCGTGCCGACCGGCTCTCGGGCGGAGCGCCATCCACAGGTTCTTGACCGAGCATCGTTGTCCACAGCGTGGCGTGGAGCGGCATCCAGCCCCTCCGGTCCGGCCCACGCTGGGTTGCGTACGTGCGGGCTCCGCGGAGCCAGGTCAGCAAGGAGGATGCGGATGAGTGATGTGACGGTCACGGTGTTCGGGTACGTCGGGACGGACGTCGAGTTTCAGGGCGGCAACGGCAAGCCGGAGCGAGCGATGTTTCGGATCGGGTCGACGCCGCGATACTTCGACAAGATGGCACGAGAGTGGCGCGACTCCGACACCGTGTGGCTCAACGTCAAGGCGTGGCGGGATCTCGCGCGCAACGTCGCCTCGTCGGTCCACAAGGGCGAGCCGGTGGTCGTGGTCGGCAAGCTGCGTACCTCGGTGTGGACGAGCGACGACGGTGTCGAGCACCGTCGCGAGGTCATCGAGGCGACCACGGTCGCCCACGATCTGGCGAGAGGCACGAGTGCGTTCCACCGGACCGAGCGGGCACCGGAGCGAGAGGACATGTCGGTCGACGACGAGGAGATGTTCCGGAAGCTCGAGCAGTCAGCGATGTCGGCGGTCGGCACGAGTACGTCTGACACGCAGTCCACGGTGGCAGCCTGACGGCAAACCCCACGGTTGGCGTCTGAGCCGATTGGGATGGGTGCGGGCTCTGCCCGTAGGCTAATTGATCATGGCGGAGTTCATCTTTACGCTGCGCAACGTCCGCAAGGCCCACGGCGACAAGGTCGTCCTCGACAACGTCACCTTGTCGTTCCTGCACGGGGCCAAGATCGGCGTCGTCGGGCCCAACGGCACCGGCAAGTCCAGCCTGCTCACAATCATGGCCGGCCTTGACCAGCCCAACAACGGTGAGGCGATTCGCGACCCTGAGGCGACAGCCGGCATCCTTCTGCAGGAGCCACCGCTGACCGAGGGCAAGACGGTCCTCGACAACGTCGAAGAGGCGGTCGGCGAGATCAAGACCAAGCTCGATCGCTTCAATCAGATCAGCGAGGAGCTGGCCGACCCGGAGGCCGACTACGACGCTCTGCTCGCGGAGATGGGCGAGCTTCAGACCGTCCTCGACCACGCCAGCGCGTGGGACCTCGACTCGCGGCTCGATCAGGCCATGGACGCCCTGCGTTGCCCGCCGCCGGAGGCGCTCGTCGACACCTTGTCCGGCGGCGAGCGGCGGCGGGTGGCGCTGTGCAAGCTGCTCCTGCAGCAGCCCGACCTGCTGTTGCTCGACGAGCCGACCAACCACCTCGACGCCGAGAGCGTGCAGTGGCTGGAGCAGCATCTGGCCAAATATCCCGGCGCCGTCTTGGCCGTGACCCACGATCGATACTTCCTCGACAACGTGGCGTCCTGGATCCTCGAGCTCGACCGGGGTCGGACGCACCCTTACGAGGGCAACTACTCGACCTACCTCGAGACCAAGCGGGAGCGGCTGGTCGTCGAGGGCCGTAAGGACGCCAAGCGCGCCAAGATCCTCGAGAAGGAGTTGGAGTGGGTGCGCTCCAACCCGAAGGCGCGGCAAGCCAAAAACCAGGCTCGCCTGCGTCGCTACGAGGAGCTCGCGGCCGAGGCGGAGCGGGCTCGCAAGCTCGACTTCGAGGAGATCAACATCCCCGCCGGCCCGCGGCTAGGCGACGTCGTCCTCGAAGCCAGCGGCTTGCACAAGAGCTTCGGCGAGCGCGAGCTCTTCGACGGTCTGTCGTTCAACCTGCCGCGAGCCGGCATCGTCGGCGTGGTCGGCCCCAATGGAGTCGGCAAGTCGACCCTCTTCCGGATGATCGTCGGAGAGGAGTCGCCGGACGCGGGTGAGCTCAAGGTCGGATCGACCGTGAGCGTGTCCTATGTCGACCAGAGCCGCGGTCGTCTCGATCCGAAGCAAACCGTGTGGGAGCTGATCTCCGACGGGCTCGACCACATCAAGGTGGCCAACTTCGAGATGCCGAGCCGGGCCTACGTCGCGTCGTTCGGCTTCAAGGGCTCCGATCAGCAGAAGCCGGTCGGCGTGCTGTCCGGCGGCGAGCGCAACCGTCTCAATCTCGCGCTCACCCTCAAGATGGGTGGCAACCTGCTGCTGCTCGACGAGCCGACCAACGATCTCGACGTCGAGACACTGCAGTCGCTCGAGGATGCGCTCTTGGACTTCCCCGGCTGCGCCGTCGTGGTCTCCCACGACCGGTGGTTCCTCGACCGGATCGCGACCCACATCCTCGCCTGGGAAGGCACCGACGAGCACCCGGCCCAGTGGTTCTGGTACGAGGGCAACTTCGCCGACTACGAGGCCAACAAGGTCGAGCGGCTCGGCGCCGAGGCGGCCCGGCCGCACCGCGTGACCTATCGCCGGCTGACCCGCGACTGACCAGACGCTCGCCTGCGGTGTGGCCCGGTGACCGCCTGGCGCGCGGCTCTCGCGACATGGCGCGTGGGTCGGTGACCGCCTGACGTGCGGCTCTCGGCGACATGGCGCGTGGCCCGGTGACCGCCTGACGGGCGGCTCTCGGCAACGTGGCACGTGCCTCGAGATGTCGCGCCCGACCGACCTGGGATGATGCGGCTGTGCCGATCCGTGGATACGCGCATGAGCTTCCGGGGCCTGGCGAGATGCTGCGGCTGATCCGTACTGGGGAAGCCAACTCCCGCAGCGAGCTGGCCAGGGCGACCGGGTTGTCCCGGACGGCCGTGGTGGCTCGGTTGTCCGGCTTGTTCGACACCGGCCTTGTCATTGAGACCGACGAGGCGTCGAGCACCGGTGGCAGGCCACCGACGCGGCTGTCGTTCAACCCCGAGGCCGGGGCCGTCTTTGCCGCTGCGATCGGGCGCAGCCGGCTCCAGGTCGGTTTGTGCGATCTAGCCGGCCAGCTTCTGGCATTGCGGACCGAGGATCAAGACGTCGACGCCGGACCCCACGTGGTGTTGCCGCGAGTGCGCGCGATGTTCAAGGAGCTGCGGACTCAGGTCGACATCCCCAGCTCGCGGATCCGGGGGATCGGCGTCAGCATCCCAGGCGTCGTCGACCTCGAGCGCCAGATGGCCCTCAGCGCACCGGAGTTGGTCGGGTGGGACGGTGAGCCGGTCGCGCCGCCGCTGCGCAAGGGCTTCAACGTCCCGGTGTTTCTGGAGCGGGACTGCAACGCGATGGCGCTCGCCGAGCGGGACGGCCTGCTGCGCGAATATCGCGACCTGATCCTGGTCAAGGTATCGACCGGGATCGGAGCCGGCATCGTCCTCGATCACCGACTGCACCGAGGATTCGGCGGTGTCGCCGGCGAAATCGGGCATACTCGGGTGGCTCGGCCCGAGGGCAAGATGTGTCGGTGCGGGTCGCTCGACTGCCTGGAGGTGTACGCGTCCGGTTGGGCCTTGGTCAAGGCGATGCGCGAGCGCGGTCGACGGGTGACGCATGTGCGCGACGTGGTGGCCAGGGCGCTCGACGGCGACGGCGCGGCGACCGCGATGATCCGGGAGTCCGGTCGCCATGTCGGCGAGATCCTGGCGAGCGTCATCAACCTGCTCAACCCGCAGGCGTTGGTCATCGGCGGTGACATGGCGGCCGCGTTTGAGCCGCTGCTCGCCGGCATCCGAGAGAGTGTCTACGGCGGCGCCGTGACGCTCGCCTCGCGCGACCTCCGCGTACTGCCGACGACGCACGGCGAGCTCACCGGTGTCGTCGGGGCAGCGAACCTCGTGCTGACCCAGGTGCTCAGCACGAGCGCGGTCGACGCCCTGGTTCGAGGGTAGGGACGACCCTAGTCGCGCTGATCGGCGAGCCGCGAGCCGACGATGTCGAAGGCCTCGCCGATGGTCGCGAACTCGTCCGGGCTGAGCAGGTCGATCAGGTGTTCGCGGACGCCGCGTACGTGGGTGTGCGCCGCTTGCTGGAGCACGACCATCCCCTTGTCACTCAGGGTCGCCCAGCGGCCTCGTCCGTCGTAGTCGCAGGTGAAGCGCTTGACGAGCCCGGCGGCCTCCATCCGGGCGATGGTATGCGTCGTACGGCTGCGCGAGTGCGACAGCGACAGCGCGAGCTCGGCCATCCGGAGGCTGTGGTCGTCGGCCTCGGACAGCCGGACCAGCACCTCGTACTCTGGAAGCGAGAGCCCGTGCTCCTCTCGCAGTTCGCGGTCAAGACGTTCGAGGAGTCGGGTCGTCCCGACGATGTAAGACCGCCACGCGATCTGCTGATCGGGTTCCAGCCATCTCGTCTCGTCCCCGGTGGGGAAGCAGTCGCGCACCTCGCTGGTGGAGGCGCGCGTCGGAGCCTGGCTGGTCATGACATAAGTCTACCTGGAAGCTAGTTGACGCTTAAACTATCGCGACCTATGCTGGGAAGCAGATAGTTGAAGCGTCAATCAAAGGAGAGCATTGACCATGTCCCAGCTCGAGGGGCTCGTGCCCGGTACCTGGCAGATCGATCCCGCGCACACTGCCATCGGCTTTACCGTCCGCCACCTCATCAGCAAGGTTCGGGGCACCTTCGAGGAGTTCGAGGGCGAGATCGTCATCGCCGAGAACCCGCTGGAGTCGGAGGCCAGCGCAACGGTCCAGCTCAACTCGGTCAACACGGGCACGGCGCAGCGAGACGACCACCTGCGCTCGAGTGACTTCTTCGAGGTCGACCAGCACCCGGTCATGCGGTTCCGCAGCACGGGCGTACGCGCGAAGGGCGACGGTTACATCGTGACCGGCGACCTCACGGTCAAGAACGTGACGCGCGAGATCGAGCTCGACGTGGAGTACCTCGGCGTCGGACCCGACCCGTGGGGCGGCACCCGCGTCGGCTTCGAGGCGAGCGGCGCCATCAGCCGCAAGGAGTTCGGCGTCGACTTCAACATCCCGCTCGAGGGTGACAAGTTCGTCATCGGCGACCAGGTGTCGATCCAGCTGCAGGTCGAGGCCGTTCTCCAGAAGGAGACCGAGCCCGCCACCGACTGACCAGACCGGGGGAGTGGGCCGTGCCTCACGGGAGGCACGGCCCGCTCGCCGTCTGGGGCGCTCGGGATACGGTGAGCCGTGAGTTCCCGCGAGAGAGGTCACCGGCATGCCTGACGCCGTCATCGTCTCGACAGCCCGCTCGCCGATCGGCCGTGCGTTCAAGGGCTCGCTCACCCAGGCGCGGCCCGACGACCTCGTGGTGCAGATGGTGCGGGCAGCGCTCGGCAAGATCCCACAGCTCGACCCGGCCGACATCGACGACCTGATGCTCGGCTGCGGTCTCCCCGGCGGTGAGCAGGGCTTCAACATGGCACGCGTCGTCGCCATCTTGCTGGGTTACGACCACCTGCCCGGCACGACGCTCACCCGCTATTGCGCGTCGAGCCTGCAGACCACGCGGATGGCCTTCCACGCGATCAGGGCGGGCGAGGGTGACGTCTTCGTGTCCGCCGGTGTCGAGACCGTGAGCCGCTACTCCAAAGGCAACAGCGACTCGTGGCCCGACACCCACAACCCGGTCTTCGCCACGGCCGAGCAGCGGTCGGTGCGCCGAGCCGAGGGTGGCGCCGGAACCTGGGAAGACCCGAGAGACTCCGGCAACGTACCCGACATCTATCTGGCGATGGGCCAGACGGCCGAAAACCTCGCCCAGATCAAGGGCGTCACCCGCGCCGACCAGGACGAGTTCGGAGTACGGTCGCAAAACCTTGCCGAGAAGGCGATCGCCGACGGCTTCTGGGAGCGCGACATCACGCCGGTGACGCTGCCCGACGGTACGGTTGTCGTGGCCGATGACGGTCCGCGGCCGGGGGTCACGCTGGAGAGGGTGTCCGAGCTACAGCCGGTGTTTCGGCCCGACGGTACGGTCACGGCTGGCAACTGCTGTCCGCTCAACGACGGCGCCGCCGCGATTGTGGTGATGAGTGACACCAAGGCGGCTGAGCTCGGCATCATACCGCTGGCTCGCATCGTCGCCACTGGAGTCGGCGCTTTGTCGCCGGAGATCATGGGGCTCGGCCCGGTCGAAGCCTCTCGCCAGGCGCTCGCCCGTGCCGGCATGACGATCGACGACATCGACCTCGTCGAGATCAACGAGGCGTTCGCCGCGCAGGTGATTCCGTCGTACCGCGATCTCGGCATCGACATCGACAAGCTCAACATCAACGGCGGTGCCATCGCAGTCGGGCATCCGTACGGCATGACCGGTGCTCGGATCACGTCGACGCTGCTCAATTCGCTTGCCTACCACGACAAGCAGATCGGTCTCGAGACGATGTGCGTCGGCGGCGGCCAGGGGATGGCGATGATCGTGGAGCGACTGTCCTAGAGACCGACGGCGATCGGCGTCGCAGGCGGACCCTGACGGAGCAGCGGGGGCAGGAGCGACGTGCGGGCCGAACCTCACGGACGTGCGGGCCGAACCTCACGGGTTAGGGAATGTAGAGGACGAGGGTGTCCGCGACGCAGGCCGGCTTGTCGCTGCCCTCGATCTCGATCGTGTAGCGGTAGCCCACTCGGACGCCCTGCGCCGACTCGGTCACGTCGACGATCTCGACCCCCGCGCGGAGCCGCGAGCCGACCGGCACCGCGGCCGGAAACCGTACCTTGTCGACGCCGTAGTTCAGCGCCATCGTGACGTCCTCGACCGTGAAGATCTGGTGCGCGAACGACGGAACCAGCGCCAGGGTCAGATAGCCGTGCGCGACCGTGCCGCCGAACGGGCTCGACCTGGCTCGCTCGACGTCGACATGGATCCATTGATGGTCGCCGGTCGCGTCGGCGAACTTGTCGATCTCGGTCTGTGTGACGGTGTGCCAGTCGCTGTAGCCGAGATGCTCGCCCTTCGCGGCGGCGACCTCACGGGCGCCGCGAAAGACCCGGATCGCGTCAGTCACGAGGCCCGCCCGCGACGTAGATGACCTGGCCCGACACGAAGCCGGCGCCTTCGCTGACCAGGAACGACACGGTGTGCGCGATGTCGTCGGGCTGCCCGACGCGGCCGACCGGGATCTGCTGGGCCGCGGCCGCCTTGAAGTCGTCGAAGCCCATGCCGAGCCGGGCCGCGGTCGCCGCCGTCATGTCGGTCTCGATGGTGCCCGGCGCGACCGCATTAGCGGTGATCCCGAACTTGCCGAGCTCGATCGCGAGAGTCTTGGTGAACCCCTGCAGGCCGGCCTTGGCCGCCGAGTAGTTGACCTGCCCCCGGTTGCCGAGCGCCGACGTGCTCGACAGGTTGACGATACGACCCCAGCCGGCATCGACCATGTGGCTCTGGGTCGCCCGGCTCATCAGGAACGCGCCCCGGAGGTGAACGCTCATGACGGCGTCCCAGTCGTCCTCGGTCATCTTGAAGAGCAGGTTGTCGCGGATGATCCCGGCGTTGTTGACGAGTACCGTCGGCGGGCCGAGCCCCTCGGTGACCACGCGTACCGCCGCGTCGACCTGGTCGGGCTGCGAGACATCGGCCCCGACAGCCAGGGCCTGGCCGCCGTCGCGAGCGATCTGGTCGACCGTCGCGGCGCAGCTGCCCTGGTCGAGGTCGAGGACGGCGACCGCCATCCCGTCGGAGGCGAGCCGCCGGGCGATCGCGGCTCCGATTCCGCGTGCGGCGCCGGTCACGACGGCGGTACGTCTGGTCTCAGTCACGGGCAGCTCCTCGTACGTCGGGATCGCTCGGCAGTGTCGCACATGGACTCCGGCGTACTCGGCGAGAGTGACGCATCGGCCCGAGTACGGCATCGGCATCTGGAAGGATCGGGGCGTGCGCCACGTGTACGACTGCCCGCTCCGGTGGGCCGACATGGACTCGCTTGGTCACGTCAACAACGTCGTCTATGTCGACTACCTTCAAGAACTCCGCGTCGACATGCTGCGGGTGCACGCGCCTGGGCCGGAGGCGGCCGACCTCGCCGAGGGCGTCGTCGTCGTGCGACACGATCTGGAGTTCGTCCGGCCGCTGGTCTATCGGGACCGCCCGGTGCGGGTCGAGGCGTGGTGCGAGCAGGTACGGGCGGCGTCGTTCCAGCTTGGCTATGAGGTCGTTGACCCGGACGGGTCCGACGGCGACCGACGGGTCTACCTCCGAGCGTCGTCGGTGCTGGCGCCGTTCTCGTTCGCCAGTCATCGGCCGCGTCGGATCCGCGAGCACGAGCGTACGGCGCTGCAGCTCTACGCCGCGCCGGCGCAGCTCGAGCCGACGCCGCCGACGTCGCCGATCAATCTGCTGCTCGCCGACGTCGGCAGGGCGCACAGCTACTCGTGCCGGGTCCGCTGGAGCGACGTCGACGCGTACGGGCATGTCAACAACGTGAAGTTCGTCGAGTACTTCCAGGAGGCTCGGATCGCCATGGTGAGCGGGGCCGTCGGCGTGCCCGGGGCCGGTGACGGCGACCTCCGAGGCTTCGTCGTCGCCCGGATGGACATCGACTATCGCCGGCCTCTGGAGTTTCGGACCGACCCGGTGTGGGTCCGGACCTGGCTGACGCGGATCGGGCGATCGTCGTATGAGTTGCAGGCGGCGGTCTGCGACGAGGGCACGGTTTTTGCGACGTCGCGGGCGATCGTGGTGGCGTTCGACCGCGCCACGGGGCGTTCCCGGCCCTTCAGCGACGGCGAACGCGACGCTCTCGAGGCGCGGTTGGTCTGAGAGCCGCACCGGCTGGGTCGTTGGCGCGGGGGTCCCCCACGCCAATAGGTTCGTCACTGGGGGCCCCTGCGCCAAAACCCCGTCGGCGCAAGCTTCCCCAGTCAGTACTTCGGAGGCGGTGGCAGGTCGCAGCCGAGCATCGTACGGAAGGCTTCGCGGCCCTCGTCGGTGACGCGGAGCGCGCGATGGCCGTGAGTGCGCCGGACCACCCACCTTCGCGACAGCGCGTGGTCCGCGATCGCGGCCCCCACAGCGCCGGCGAGATGCGGCCGTCGGCTGGTCCAGTCGATGCAGGTGCGGACCAGCGGGCGACGGCGCGTGCGGAGTCGGTCTACGTCGATCCCGAGGTCGTCGACCCATGCGGTGCCACCCGGGCCGGGCCGCAGCTCGCCGTCGTCCCAACGGAGTCGATCGCGCGCCACGAGTCCTTCGACCAGCGTCACGCCGACGACGCCGGCGAGATGGTCATAGCAGGTACGGGCGTAGGTCATCGCCGCGTCGGCACGGACTCGCCGGAGCGTCGACGGCCGCCGCTCTCGCTGTGGCGCGATCAGCGCGAGCGTCTCCATCGCTTCGGCGACGTCAGGCCCGGTCAGTCGGTGGTAGCGATGTCGGCCGGCGGGCGTGGAGTAGACGAGACCGGCCTCGGTGAGCCGCCGCAGGTGCTCGCTTGCCGTGCTCGGCGCGACGCCGGCGGCCCGAGCCAGATCGCCGGCCGTCAGGGCTTCGCCGGCGAGCAATGCGTCGAGCATCGCGGCCCGCGTCGGATCGGCCATGACGGCGGCGACAGCGGCAATGTCGGCATCCATGCCGCCACGGTACGTCCGGCACGCTTCGGCATGGACCGAAGCGTTGACGCCGTACCGTCCGGTCATGAGCACAGACACCAATCCTGCACGCGCCGTCGTCGACTCGGTCGAGCACTCCCTGCGGCTCGCCAAAACATGGCTGACCTGGGACGGCCAGCCGCGACACACCTCCGACGGCGAACGGATCTACACCCCGCACAAGGTGGTCCGGAGGATCGCCGACCACATCGTGGATCATCTCGCCGAGGTCGAGGCACTGCTCGCCGGTGCGCCGACGCAGGTGGACGAGTGGGGCGCGAGCATGGTTACCACCGAGGCGGACCGGGCGGTGTTCACCGAGGTCGATCTTGTCGAGGCCGAACAGCGGTTGCGGCGCCTGGCCCGGACATTCGAGCTGCGCTACGTCGCCGCCGGCCCGGTGACCTGGGACGCGCCGCGCGGCGACAACTGGACGCTTCGCGAGATCGCGACCCACCTGGCCGACGTCCGCTGGTACGCCGACCAGCTCGGCGACTTGACGGCTTCGCGCCCCTGAGCGGACCCAATGTGCGAAACTCGTCGGGCATGTCGCGCAATATGAGTCGCTCAGCGGGGCGGGACGTCAGGCCGGCGGTCCGACCGGCTCGACGGTGTTGACCATGTGGAGTGCGGCGCGCTGGACGTACTCCCAAAACTGCGCGTCGAGCTCGGCCGGCAGCTCGGCCTCGTCGAGTCCCTCCCGGAAGTGGACCAGCCAACGCTCGCGTGCCTCGTGCGTGACGGCGAACGGCGCGTGCCGCATCCGCAGCCGCGGATGGCCGCGCTCCTCGGAGTACGTCGTCGGCCCACCCCAGTACTGCTCGAGAAACATCGTCAGCCGTCGCGCCGCCGACCGCAGGTCCTCCTCGGGATACAGCGGACGGAGGACAGGGTCGTCGGCGACGCCGGCATAGAACCGGTCCACGATCCGTTTGATGGTGTCGTGGCCGCCGATGGCCTCGTAAAACGTGTGCGAGTCGGTCACCCCGCTATTGTGTCCCGCCCACCCAAACCCGCCCGGCCCGGGGCGTGGGGAATCGGCCGCCACGAATCAGCGCGGGTGTGGATGGGCCTGGCCGCCGAGCGCCCAGCGGGAGGCTGGTTTCCCGCGCTGATAGACGCCAGACAACTCCAAACCTCAGCGCGCCTCCGGCGCCGGCTCGTCGCGCTGCCAGATCACCTTCTGAGGCAGCTGGATCTCGATACCGAGCCGGTCGAACCGCGCCTTGATCCGCTCCCGCAGCTCCCGAGCGACCCGCCACTGCTCCATCGGTGCGGTCTTGATCACGATGCGCATGACGACGCCGTCCGGGTCGAGCCGTTCGACGCCCCAAAGCTCCGGCTCTTCGAGGATGTGGTGGTGGTACTCCGGGTCCTCCCAGAGGTCGTGTGTCACGTCGCGCAGCACCGTGCGTACACGCTCCAGATCCTCGTGATAGGCGATCGGCACGTCCAGGACCGTGCGCGACCAGTTCTGACTCATGTTGCCGACGGCGAGGATCTCGCCATTGCGGACATACCAGACGGTGCCGTCGACGTCGCGTAATCGTGTCACCCGGAGGCCGACCGCCTCGACCTCGCCGGTGGCCTCGCCGACGTTGACGACGTCACCCACGCCGTACTGGTCCTCGAGGATCATGAAGATGCCGGACAGGAAGTCCTTGACGAGGCTCTGAGCGCCGAATCCGATCGCGACTCCGAGAATGCCGGCGCTGGCGATCAGCGGCGCGATGTTGTAGCCCAGCTGGGCGATCACCATGAACACGACGATGGTGAAGATGACGCCGGTCGAGATGCTCTTGAGCAGCGAGGCCATCGTGGCCGACCGTTGACGGCGACGCTCGGCGGCCACCGAGTTGGTCTCCAAGAACATCTGGCGGGCCTTGCTGTTTTGCAGCACGCCCGGGACCGTGCCTTCGGCCGCCCGGTTCGCCAGCCGGTCGATGACCCTAGCCACGAGCGCTCGAAGGATGAAGCCGATCAGGATGAGGCCGACGATCGCACCGGGTTTGGCGATCACGATGTGTACCCAGTCGGCAGCGCTGTCGCTGCCAGTGACCTTCTCGACGAATCGGCACAGATCGTTGTTGGTGTCGTCGGCGCAGGATGTCTCGACGGACAGACCTGACAACTGCACGATCGGGAGGCTCCTCTCGGATGTCCGGTGGTTTGCCCCGAGGGTCGTCCGCCCAGTATGCAGGGGGCGGCAACGGCGGTGTTACGTCGCGGGCGTGAGGCCGGTCGCCCACGCAGTGAACGCGAGGGAGTCGGCGCCGTTGCCGACCGCCCGGCTCACCGCGCGGCTGCTGTGACCGACCTCGGTCTCCAGCCGGAGCAGGATCGGATGCGTCGACGGGTCGGACGACGTCGCCGCCTGCAACGCGGCCGCGAGCTTGCGCGCGTGTAGTGGGTCCACCCGGCTGTCAGACGCGAACGCGGTGAACAAGACCGCCGGGTAGGCCGTGCCCTCGCGGACCCGGTGATAGGGCGAGTACGTCAACAGCCAGCTCAGCTGTTCAGGGTCGGCGGCCGTGCCGTACTCATCGGTCCACAGCCTCCCGAGGCCGTGCTCCTCGTAGCGGACCATGTCGAGCAGCGGCGCCGAGCACACGACGGCGCGGTAGAGGTCCGGTCGCTGAGTCAGGGCGGCGCCGACAAGCAGCCCGCCGTTGGAGCCGCCGTGGATCGCGAGCAGGTCCGATCGGGTGATGCCGTCCTCGATCAGGCGCTCGGCGGCGGCATGGAAGTCGTCGAATACCCGCTGCTTGTGCTCGCGCATTCCGGCCCGATGCCAGTCCTCGCCTTCCTCGCCGCCGCCCCGGAGGTTGGCGACAGCGTACGTGCCACCGGCCTCGAGCCAGGCCTGGATCGTCGCCGCGTACGCCGGGGTCAGCGAGATGCCGAACCCGCCGTAGCCGTACAGGATCGTCGGAGTCGGGCCGTCGATGTCGCGGCGGCGCAGGACGAACATCCGGATGCTCGTGCCGTCGTAGGAGTCGTACGTCACCTGTCGGACGTCGATGGCGCTCGTGTCGGGGACGGTGCCGGGCGGCCGCGCCCAGACATCGATCGAGCCGGTTCGCGCGTCGTAATGCAGCACGACCGAGGGCGTGACATGGTCGGTGTAGCCGAACCACAGCTCGTGGCCGCCCTCGAGGCGCTCGACGAGCCGGCCGGCCGACCCGAGACCCGGCAGCTCGATCGAGCCGTGGCGCTCACCGGTGGCGAGGTCGTGCAGGGTCACCTCGCTGACGGCGTGCCGGGTCCAAGAGCAGGCGAGCAGCGGCTCGTCGAGGTCGTCGAGGATCGCGACGTCGTCGAGCACCGCCTCCGGGTCTTCTGCGATCAGCGTGCGCCAGGTGTCGGGATCCGGGTCGGTCGGATCGCCGACGAGCAGGCGGCCGCGCGGCGCGTCCCGGTCGGTGTGGATGTAGAGCCTCCCGTCGCGAGCGACGTGCAGCCCGGTGCGGGCATCGAGCCCGGTGACGACGGGCCGCAGCTCCGGCTTGTCGAGCGGGGCGGCGGTGAGGTCGGCGAGCCAGACGTCGTTGCGCGGCGCCGTGCCCTGACTGGCGCTGACGACCAGCCAACGGCCGTCGAGGCTCACCGAGATGCCGAAGAACGTCGTCTTGTCGAGGTCGCCGCCGAACACGATGACGTCGTCGGCCGGACTCGTGCCGATCCGGTGCAGCCAGATCCGTCGGTGGTATTGCTCCTCGTCGTCGGGTACCTCGTCGAGCGGCAGCTGCCGTACGTAGTAGAACGCGCTGCTGTCGGGCAGCCAGGCGACCGGCGACACGCGGCACCGATCGATTGGTTCGTCGACCAGGTCGCCGGTCGCGACGTCCATGAGATAGATCGACGACGCCTCCGTCCCGCCGGTAGAGAGCTGGTACGTGAGAAACCGGCCGTCCTTGCTCGGCTGCCACGCATCGAGCGTCGTCACGCCCGTGTCGTCGATCGCCATCGGGTCGACCAGGACACGTTCGGTGCCGTCCGGGTCGCGGGTGAGCAGGACGCCATGCTCCTGGTCGGGCTCACGCCGGCTGTAGAACACACGGTCGCCTCGCCAGATCGGCGTGCCGACCGCGCCGGTCCGCATCAGCTCGGCGACCCGGTCGGCGAATTGCTCCCGGGCCGGCCAGGTCGTCTGGGCGGCGATGAACAGCTCGTCCTCGGCGAGCTGCCAGGTCTTGGTGTCGGGGGAGTCGGCGTCCTCGAGCCAGCGGTACGGGTCGGCGACCCGCTCGCCGTGCAGGACTTCGACAAGGTCATCGCGGCGGGCAGGGGGATACGTGGTCTCGCGCTGTCCAGTAGTCACCCGCTGCACGTTAGCTCAGCCCGCTCGACGATAGGTCACCCGTCGCACGACGATAGGTCACTTGTGGCGCGACGATAGGTCATTCGTGGTGCGGTAGTTACGTCGCTGGTGGCGGCCCGGTGATGGCGCAGGTGCTCAGCCGGCGAGCGCGGGCGTCGGCCGGCGCCAGGGCGGTCCTCCGGGGTCGGTGCACGCTGCCTCGACCTGGGCCGCCAGCGCGAACAGCAGATGGTCCTCGCCCGGCCGCCCCCCGAGCATGGTCCCGATCGGCAGTACGGGATCGCCGTCGGTCCAGCCGGTCGGCAGCGAGACAGCCGGCATGCCGGTGACATTCCACGACGCCGTGAACGGAGTGAAGCGCCCCTGCGCATCGAACTCGGCCGCCGGATCGTCGTCGTTGCGGATGCTCCCGATCGGCGCCGGGAGCTGGGCCAGCGTCGGCGTCAGGACGGCGTCGAAGGGATGCAGCCGGACCAGGGCCTTGGCCGCCGCCTGTCGCAAGCCGATCAGCGCACCGGTGAACGCGGGGGCCGAGGTGGTGTTGCCCTGCTCGCGCAGCCAGAGCGTCAGCGGTCGCAGTTTCGACTCGAGCTGCGGAGCCACCGGCCAGCCGCAGGACAGCACCGACCAGACCGTCAGGAAGGGCGGGACGACGTCCGGCGACATCGGCGCATCGACGTCGACGACCTCGTGGCCCAGGTGGGTCAGCAGGTCGGAGGCCGCTTCGTACGCTTCGAGCACCGGTGCCTCGACAGTTCCAAGGCCGATCGTCGGTGTGGCGAATCGCGCGATCCGGAGCCGTCCCGGGTCGCGATCGCACCACGACAGGTAGGTCTCGCCGTCGGGCAGGGGCGGCGCCCACGCCGGGTCACCGGGGTGCCGTCCGGCCAGCGCGTCCAGCAGCGCGGCGGCGTCGCGGACCGTGGTGGCTAGCGGTCCGGCCGTCGAGAGCCCGCTGACGTCGCCGTACAGCGGGGCCTGGCTGATCCGGCCCCGCGTCGGCTTGAAGCCGACCAGCCCGCAGACGCTCGCCGGGATCCGGACCGAACCGCCGCCGTCGGAGCCCTGGGCGACCGGCACCAGCCTCGCCGCCACGGCCGCCCCCGCGCCGCCGGACGAGCCACCAGCCGATCGGGTGAGGTCGTACGGCGTGCGAGCCGGCGGCGCCACATCCGGCTCGGTGTAGGGCGGCGAACCGAACTCGGGGGTGTTGGTCTTGCCCAGGCTGATCAGGCCGGCCGCCTCGATCCGGCGTACGACCTCGTCGGACTCCTCGGGGACGAACTCCGCGTACGCCGGCGAGCCGAGCATCGTGCGTACACCGGCGGTGAGGTTGAGGTCCTTGATGCCCGTCGGCACGCCGTACAGCGCAGGCAGGCCGTCGACGTAGCCGGAGCGGTAGCGCTCGCTCGCCGTGCGAGCCGCTTCGCGAGCCGCGTCGGCTGTCACCGTGACGAAGGCGCCGACCGCGTCGCTGAAGCGTTCGACCCGATCGAGGAAGTGGTCGACGGCCTCGATCGGCGTGGTGTCACCTCGACGGTAGGCAGCGGCGAGTTCGAGCCCGGTCAGCTCATGCAGGTCGGTCATGGCCGACAGGCTATGCCCTGTCCGAGGGGCACTCGATACGGTGATCTCATGCAGTCGCGTACCCCTCGGATGTCTCGCGCCGCCCTGCGGATCGGCGCGCTCGTCGCTCCCGCTCTCGTACTCGCCGCAGCCTCGGTCGGCCCTGCCGCGGCGGATACACCCACCTCGTGGCCCGAGTCCGAGCCGATGTCGACGATGGAGGTGCTGCTGGTTTTCGTTGGCATCCCGCTCGGGATCGCCCTGGTGATCGCGCTGCTCGTCTACGCGCCGTCGATCGCCAAGGGGCCGCGCTATCGGCCGGGTGTCACGTGGATGGCTCAGAGTGAGCAGTTCGGCGCGCAGTCGTCGGCGCCGGCGCGTACCGATGCCGATGCGGAGGCCGGCAAGGCGGAGGGAGCGAAGGGCGAGGCGTTCAGCGTCGACCAACGCCGGGCAATCGACCATGCGATCGACTACGCCACAGACGCCAGCGGCCATCGGTTCTCGGTCTACGTCGGCGCCTGCCACGGTCGCGCACGGGCACACGCGGAGCATCTCCACGCGGCTCTGAACGAACCCGACGGCAGCGTGCTGGTCCTCGTCGACCCGGCGACCCGCGAGGTCGAGGTGGTCGTGGGTACGCGGGCGCGGATGCGGATCGACGAGAAGTCGGCCGGGCTCGCGGTGCTGTCGATGCAGAGCGCGTTCGGCGCGGGCGACCTGGCCGGCGGCATCGTGTCCGGCGTCCAACTCCTCGGCGACCACGCCCGCCGCCCCGCGTCCCTCCACACCGACTGACAGGCGAAGGCCTGCGTACGGTGCGCCGACCGCCGACTATTGGCGAGTTTGAACTGAAAACCGGCGCGTACGTTGCGCTAACTCGCCGATAGTCGGCACGTGCCACCTGTTGAAGTCGCCGGTCCGGCCGGCCGACCTCACTCCGCGGCGTCGCGTGCCTGGGCGCGCAGGGCCCGAGCCATGTCGGCCCGCCCCTCGCTCACCAGGCGCCGGGCCGCCGGATTGGCCTGCGTCGTGGACAGCCACGCATCGACGCGGGCCAAGATGTCAGGACGCGGCATCGACCGGGGGAACAGCGCGATCAACGCGACCGACGCACGTTGCACCCCCTTGGCCTCCCACAGCGTGCCTGCCTCGGACAGATACCGATCCACGAACGGCTCGAGCACCTCGTCTTGGCCGGGGACCTGAAACGCCACGGCGATCGAGCGCTGGGTCTCGTTGGGCACGTCGTCGCGGGTCACCGCGGCCGCCCAGGCCTCCTCCTTCGCGGACAGCAGCGGTTGGGCGGCTCGGGCGGCCGCTGAACGCTCTCGACCGGCGATCGTGTTGTCGCGAGCCAACTCGTCGTCGATCGCGGCGTCGTCGACCCGGCCGGCGCGGGACAGCCCGGTGACGAGCGACCACCGAAGGTCGGCGTCGACGACCAGGCCCGGGAGGGTCACCTGCCCGGCGAGCAGGTCGGTGATCCAGGTCAGCGCCTGGTCGCTCCGGCCCGCGGTCGCGTAGCCACGGACGAGGGCCAACTGGTGGTCGCTGCCGGGCTCGGCGGACTCGAGAAGCCCCCGGAGCCCGGTCTCCCACTGCGCGGCCAATGTGGCACGGTGCGCCGGGTCGGAGTATAGGTCGACGGCGGCCTGCCCCTGGGCGAGGAGCGACCGAACCGCGGTGAGGTCAGTCTCGCGACCGACGCCGCGTAGCACCAGCGTCACGAAGTCGCGGGCCCGCATCTCGGCGTCGCGGGTCATGTCCCACGCGGCGCCCCAGCAGAGCGCTCGGGCGAGCGACGATCCGATTTCGTCGATGTGCTCGACGAGGGTCTGCAGCGACCTCGGATCCATCCGGATCTTGGTGTAGCTCAGGTCGTCGTCGTTGAGCAGGATCAGGTCGGGCTGGCGGTGTCCGACGAGGTCGGGCAGCTCGGTCTCGGACTCGGAGATGTCGCTCTCGAACCGCGACCGTCGCACCAAGCCCTCATCGGTCCGGTCGTAGAGACCGACCGCGATGCGGTGCCGCCGAAGGGTCGGAAACTCCGGTGCCGACGTCTGCTCGACCACGAACGACTCGAACGCCCCGTCGGCGTCGACGTTGAACCGGGCCCGGAGCGTGTTGACGCCAGACGTCTGCAACCACTCCTTGGCCCAGGAGCCGAGGTCGCGGCCGGACGCCTCCTCGAGCGCCGCCAGCAGGTCGATCAGCTCGGTGTTGGCGTGCGCGTGCCGGCGGAAGTAGTCGGCCAGTCCGGCGAAGAACTGATCCTCACCGACCCACGCGACGAGCTGTCGGAGTGCGGCCGCTCCCTTGGCGTAGGTGATGCCGTCGAAGTTGACCTCGACAGCCTCGAGATCGTAGTTGTCCGCGGCGATCGGGTGCGTTGAGGGCAGCTGGTCTTGCCGGTACGCCCAGGTCTTGCGGGCGTTGGAGAAGCCGGTCCAAGCATCGGTGAACTTGGTCGCCCGGGCCGCGGCGTGGTGCGATGCCCACTCGGCGAACGACTCGTTGAGCCACAGGTCGTCCCACCACCGCATCGTGACGAGGTCGCCGAACCACATGTGGGCCATCTCGTGCAGGATCGTGTTGGCCCGCGTCTCGTACTCGGCGTTGGTCTGGCGACTGCGGAAGATGTACTCGTCGCGGAACGTCACGCAGCCAGCGTTCTCCATCGCGCCCATGTTGTATTCGGGCACGAAGGCCTGGTCGTACTTTCCGAAGGGGTACCCCATCGAGAACGCCGACTCGAAGAACGCGAAGCCCTGCCGCGTGATGGCCAGGATCTCGTCGGTGTCGAGGTAACCGGCCAGCGACTGACGGCAGAAGAGCCCGAGCGGGATCTCGCCGTAGTCGCCGACGTACGAGTCGCGAACGACGTGGTATTCGCCGGCGACGATCGCCGTGATGTAGGTCGACATCGGCAGCGTCGGCTCGAAGCGCCAGACGCTCACGCCCTCGCGGATCGGCTGCGGCTCCGGCGTCGGTGCGTTGGACGACACCTGCCAGTGGCTGGGGGCGATCACGTGGAACGTGAAGCTGCCCTTGAGGTCGGGCTGCTCGAATGTCGCGTACACCCGTCGCGCGTCGGGCACCTCGAACTGCGAGTAGAGGTAGATCCGCCCGTCGGCGGGGTCGACGAATCGATGCAGACCCTCGCCGGTGCGGGAGTAGGCGCACTCGGCAACGACGCGCAGCTCGTTGTCGGCGGCCAGGTTGTCGAGCCGGATCCGGCTGTCTGCGTAGACCTCGCCGGGATCGAGGTTGCGACCGTTGAGTGTGATCTGGTGGACGGTGGCGCCGACGAGGTCGACGAAGGTCGACGCGCCGGGCTCAGCGCAGCCGAAGCGGATCATCGTCGTCGACGCAAATGTCGTCTCCGATGACCCTCCGAGGTCGAGCTCGACCGTGTACTCGATGGGGGGTGAGCCCACGGACAGGAGCTTGGCGCGCTCCGCCGCCTCGTCCCGAGTGAGGTTGATACCTGGCATGCGCGCCATCCTCGCATGGCACCAGGCCGTTTTCCGAGCCGACGGACCAGGGATGGTCCGGTCCATCCCGTACGAGTCGTGCAGCCGGATCCGGAATAGGCCGGGTGCATCGGCGAGTTGTGCGCGATAGAGCCCGCCGCCGTCATCCGGAGGAGTCCGCATGACCACCTCGACGAATACGTCAGTTTCCGCCCAGGCCGCCGCCACCCAGACCGATGTCGACATGTGGTTCGACCCCGCATGTCCCTGGGCCTGGATCACCTCTCGATGGCTGCTGGAGGTCGAGCGAGTACGGCCGGTGCGGGTGCGATTCCACGTGATGAGCCTGTCCGTACTCAACGAAGGCCGGGACCTCGACGAGGGCTATCGCGCGTTTCTCGAGCGGGCGTGGGCGCCGGTCCGGGTCTGCGTCGCGGCCGCCGAGCAGGCCGGCGAGGAGGTGCTGCGCGACCTCTACACGGCGCTCGGGACCCGGATCCACAACGAGGGTCGCAAGGAGTACGCCGAGGTGATCCCCGAGGCGCTCGCCGAGGTGGGTCTGCCGGCGTCGCTCGCCAAGGCCGCCGACTCCACCGACTACGACGAGATCCTGCGGAAGTCTCACGACCGGGGTATGGAGCCGGTCGGACTGGAGGTCGGGACCCCCGTCGTCCACGTCGACGGCACGGCGTTCTTCGGGCCGGTGGTGACGCCGATCCCACGCGGCGAAGACGCCGGACGACTCTGGGACGGCACGCTGCTGGTGGCCCACACAAACGGGTTCTTCGAGCTCAAGCGCACCCGCGACCGCGAGCCGTCGTTCGACTGAGTCGTCGCACTGAGACACTGAGCCGCATGCGGCTGCATATCGCGTCCGATCATGCGGGGTTTGAGCTCAAGCAGCATCTGACGGCGTGGCTGTCCGACGCCGGTCATGAGGTCGTCGACCACGGCGCGTCCCACTACGACACGACCGACGACTATCCGCCGTTTTGTCTGCACGCGGCCGATGCTGTCGCGCGCGACCCGGGCAGTCTGGGGATCGTCCTCGGCGGTTCGGGCAACGGCGAGCAGATGTCGGCCAACAAGGTCACCGGCGTCCGGGCGGCTCTGGCCTGGAACGAGGAGACCGCACGGTTGGCGCGCGAGCACAACGACGCCAATGTCCTTTCGGTGGGCGCCCGAATGCACTCGCGGGAGGTCGCGACCCGGCTGGTCGAGACGTTCATAGCAACGGCGTTCAGCGGTGACGATCGGCATCGCCGCCGGATCGAGATGCTGCAGTCGTACGAGACGTCCGGGGTGCTGCCGCCGGCCCCGTGAGGAGCTGACGTTGCCGTCGTACGAACGCACTCTGGACGGTTCCGCCACCCATGCAGCGTGCCGGCCCGCCATGCAAGAGCGGACCTCGTGGGCGGTCACGCAGCCGGCCTCAGCCGTCCGGTGGGGAGACCTCGCGGGCCCGCATCGCCATCGACGTGCTGATCCCGGCCCGGTCGGGGGCCGGCGTGCCGCGCGGCTTGCGGCTGGGGGACGCGCGGCGGGTCGGCGTCGGCGTTGGGGTCGGGGTCGGCGCGCCGGAGCCAGCGCCCTCCGATGCCTTCTGGCCGGATGCTCGCCGTCGACGACGCCTGCGCCGTCGGGCCCGCCTCTGAGCCCCGTCCTCGTCCATGGCACCAGCATGCCCGATCCGTACCGCCCGTGGGACCCGGTGGCGGCT
>JBKOYM010000041.1:0-64077 GCA_046725375.1 Actinomycetota bacterium | reverse complement strand
CGGTTCGTCGTGCCCACGGTGGCGTCGTCGGTCGACGTCGTCGTCCACCTCTCGATTGACACGTCCGGCGTACGCCAGGTCGACGAGATCGTCGCGGTGCCGGGGCGAGTCGAAAACGACCTGATCGAGACCGAGCCGATGTTCGTGCGGCGGCACGAGCGGCTGGAGCGGCTCGCCGGCATGCCGCCACGGCCCGAGCGCTTCGCCCGCAAGGGCATCGACCTGCACCGGTTGCTCACCACGGATGCATCCGACGACGACCCGGTGCCCGAGCGGTCGGGGAGGCCCGGCTGACATGGGAACTCTGCTGGGTCTGCTTCTCGGCGTCGGACTCCTTCTCGTGTGGCTGGCCGTCACCGGCGACGGCTGGCGACCGGATCGACCGGTCCGCGAGCCGTGGCTGCGTGGCTTGCTGCAGCGGGCCGGCATCGAGGGCGTGACGCCGAGCGGCGTGTTGATGCTGTGTGTCGGCAGCGCTGTCGTGATCGGTGTGGTCATGCTGGGCGTCTCGCAGACCGCGCCGGTGGCGGCGGTGTTCGCCGTCATGGGTGGCTACCTTCCGGTCGCGGTGTTGAAGGGGCGGGCTCGACGCCGCCAGCGCGAGTTTGCCGAGCTGTGGCCGGAGGCGGTCGACAACCTCGCATCGGCGGTGCGGGCCGGACTCTCGTTGCCGGAGGCGCTGACCCAGCTGGGCTACCGGGGCCCGGAGCCGCTGCGCGATCCGTTCGCCAAGTTCGGCCGCGACTACCAGGCCAGTGGTCGGTTCGGCGACAGCCTCGACCTGTTGAAACAGCGGCTCGCCGATCCGGTCGGCGACCGGGTGTGCGAGGGGTTGCGGATCGCTCGTGACGTCGGCGGCGGCGACCTGGGTCGGATGCTGCGTGCCCTGTCGACGTTCCTCCGCGACGACGCCCGCACTCGCTCCGAGCTCGAGTCGCGCCAGTCCTGGACGATCAACGGCGCCCGGCTGGCGGTCGCGGCGCCGTGGCTCGTCTTGATCCTGATGTCGTTCCAGTCCGAGACGATCCAGCGCTACCAGCGGCCGGCCGGGGTCGCCATTCTGATCGGCGGAGCCGCCGTGTGCGTCGTCGCCTACCGCCTCATGACGCGGCTGGGCCGGCTGCCGGTCGAACGGCGGATCCTGTCATGAGCGAGCGCAGCGAGCGATCGATGAGCACTGCCGAGCCTCGCTCGTGGCCGCCCGCAGCGAAGCGAGGACGGTCATGAGCGAGCGCAGCGAGCGATCGATGAGCACTGCCGAGCCTCGCTCGTGGCCGCCCGCAGCGAAGCGAGGACGGTCATGAGCGAGCGAACGGTCCAGGGCCGCGCCCGCGTATTGGGGTCGGCGAGCGGCAGCGAGGCGGTCTCATGACACCGGTCATCGTGGGCGGACTGCTCGGGCTGGCCTTGGGGCTCGGCCTCTGGCTCGCCGGATACTCGCTGCTGCGTTCGCGTCGGCCGGCCCTTACCGATCGGGTGGCGCCGTACCTCTTCGACCTGCCGGAGGCGCCACGACTGCCGAGCCAGCCGGGGTCGAGCTCGGCGCCGGCAACCGTGGGATGGGCGATCTTCGGTCCGTCGTTGCGCGGGCTAGCGAGCGGCGTCGAGAAGGTACTCGGCGGCACCGCGAGCGTACGGCGGCGGCTCGACCGACTCGGGTCGTCGCTCACGGCCGAGCAGTTTCGCATCGAGCAGGTGCAGTGGGGCCTCGGCGCGTTCGCCGGCATGGCCGCGTTTGGCCTGCTGTGGTCGCTGCAGTCGCCGGTCGATCCGATCCCGCTGCTCCTGCTGTGCGGGTTGGCGTTCGTCGCGGGTGTGCTGGGCCGCGACTGGGAGCTGAGCCGGGCGCTGGGCACGCGCGAGGAAAGGATGCTGACCGAGTTTCCGACGGTCGCCGACCTGATGGCGCTGTCGGTCGCCGCCGGCGAAGGCCCGGTCGCGGCGCTGGAGCGGGTGGTGTCGTCGAGCCGTGGCGAGCTGTCGGCTGAGCTGGGTCGGGTGCTCGGTGACGTGCGTACGGGCACGCCGATCAGCCTCGCGATGGATCGACTGGCCGCACGTACCGGAGTGCCGATCATCTCCCGGTTCGCGGAAGGGTTGGCCGTCGCGCTCGATCGCGGCACGCCCCTCGTCGACGTGCTCCATGCGCAGGCGGCCGACGTCCGCGAGGCACAGCGGCGGGCGCTGATCGAGACGGGGGCGCGGAAGGAGGTGCTGATGATGGTGCCGGTCGTCTTCTTGATCCTGCCGATCACCATTGTCTTCGCCTTTTACCCCGGCTGGGTAGGACTCAACCTGACCTCTCCCTGACGAGAAAGGCGACGAGATGAGGCGACGGATGCTCGTGGCGGTCATGCCACTGGTCGTGCTGTGGCTCTTGGCGATGCGAGCGGCGCTGTCCGGGCGGTGGCGCCGTGACGAGCGCGGAGACGTGCCGGGCTGGGTGATGATCGTCGTGATGACGGCGGCCATCGTGGGGGTCTTGACGGTACTGGCGAAACGGCAGCTCAGCGACATGCTGTCGGACGCTCTCAACTCCGTGACGGGTTGATGCGCCGTCGCCGTCGCGACGAGTCGGCCGCGGCCGTGGTCGACTTCGTGCTGGTCATGATCCTGCTGGTGCCGTTGGTGCTCGGCATCATCCAGGTGGGTCTGGTCTTGCACGTACGCAACACGCTGACGGCGGCGGCGTCCGACGGCGCGAGGTACGGCGCGGGTCTCGATCATTCGCCCGACGACGGCGAGCAGCGTACTCGCGAGCTGATCGACGGCGCCCTCGCCGATCGCTACGCCAGGGAGGTCACGGCGACCGAGACCGACATCGACGGCGCCCCCGGTGTCGAGGTGCGCGTGCATGCGGAGGTTCCCGCGCTCGGCCTGTTCGGTCCGGCGGTCGAACTCGACGTGCAGGGGCACGCCGTGCAGGAGGTCGTGCCGTGATCGCGGCGGTCTCGCGGCTGCGACGACGCCGTGACGAGTCGGGCACGGCGCTGATCGAGTTCATCTGGCTCGGCCTGCTGCTGCTCGTGCCGCTGGTCTACGTCATGTGGAGCGTGTTCGATGCGCAGCGCGGCGCGTTCGCCGCGAGTTCGGCGAGTCGTGCAGCCGGACGGGCGTACGTGCTGGCGCCAGATCAGGACACGGCCCACGACCGAGCGATGGAGGCATACCGCATCTCGCTGGAGGACCAGGGCGTCGACCCCGGTAATGCCGACATCGACATCAGCTGCGAGCCGCGCCCGGACGACTGCCTGACCTCGGGGTCGGTGATCACGGTCGAGGTCCTCGTGCAGCAACCGCTCCCGCTGGTGCCATCGGCGCTCGGCGACAGCGCACCGAGCGTCCGGCTGACCAGCACTCACGTCGAGCCGTACGGCACGTACCGCGAGGACCGGCCGTGAACTGGCTTGCGGGACGTGTCGGATGCACCCCGCGGGCGCCGCATGTGGGGCATACGTCACGTCCCGATGTCCGGCGGCGATCCGAACGCGGCCAGGTGACCGTGATGATCGTGGGTTTCTTCATCGTCGTCGGCCTGCTGACCGCCGTCGTGATCGACGCGTCGGTGGCGTACTTGCGCAACCAGTCGCTCAACTCGCTGGCCGACGGCGCCGCCCTCGCGGCCGTCGACGGCATCGAGGGCGAGCAGGTCTACAGCGGCGACCTGGGCCGCCGGGCCGAGATCGACCCCGACCTGGCCGAGAAGTACGTCCGGCAATACCTCGATGACGTCGGCGCGTACGGCGAGTACTCAGATCTCGATTACGCTGTCGAGACGAGCGACGAGCGCGTCGTCGTCGAGGTGTTTGCGCCGGTGGAGCTGCCCATCACACCGCCGGGCTTGGACGAGTCGACCATCGTCACCGGCGAGGCGGCGGCGGTTGTGCCGGTGACGTGATGGCTGCCGCCCGATCAGCGACTGTTGCGGCCACCTTCCCGGTTCGCGGCGCCGTGCGGTGTCATTTGCCAGCAAGAGTCGGTGCCCCTCTGCCGGCTCAGGCCGCCGACTCGGCGTCAGGCCTTCAGGACCCGCTCGAGGGCCCGCGCCACGGTGGCCGCGTCCGCGCCGAGATGCCGCGTGAAGTGCTGCTCGATGCTGCGTACGTAGACCGGCGCGGCTCGACGGAATCGTCGGCCTCCCTCCGCGGTGATCGCGACCACGGTCGACCGCCGGTCGTCGGGATGGGTCTGCCGCTCGACGAGGCCGGCGCTGACCAAATCGTCGACGACCCGCGTCACTCGCGTCCGGCTGACGACCACCGCTTCGCCGAGGCGGCCCATGGTGAGGCTGCGCCCGGGCGCGGAGTGGAGTTCGAGCAGCACGTCGTACCAGGTCAGCGGCAGGTCGCAGCGTTCGCGTAGCTCGCGGTCGAACTGGGGGACGAGGCGCGCGTGCACTCGTAGCAGCGCTGCCCACGCGGCCGTGTCGGTCATGCCCCGACGGTACGGGAATACATGTGCGCTCGCACGTATTGAGTTAGGTGCGCACGCACATATTCGTACCGAAAGGAGACTCAACATGACCACGCTGCTGCACATCTCCGGCTCGCCGCGGGGCGACCGATCCGAGTCGTTGGCCCTGGCAGAGCAGTTCCTCGCCGGGTTCACCGAGACGAGCCCGACCGTCGAGGTCGAGCATTGGGACCTCTGGGACGGATCCTTGCCGCCCTTCGACGCGGCGGCCGTCGAGGCCAAGATGGCCGTCTTCGCGGGCGCCGATCCCGAGGGCGAGGCGGCGGCCGCCTGGCGCACGGCGCGGCAGACCTTCGAGCGCTTCGAGGCGGCCGACCTGTATCTGTTCTCGGTCCCGACGTGGAACCACACCGTGCCGTACATCCTCAAGCAGTTCATCGACGTAGTGAGTCAGCCGGGGATGGTCTTCGACTTCGACCCGGCGACCGGATACACCGGCCTCTTGCGCGGTAAGCGGGCTGCCGTGCTTTACAGCGGAGCCGTCTGGGGGCCCGAGCTCGACGAGCGATTCGGGGTCGACTTCGCGGCGCCGTACTTCGAGACCTGGCTGCGTTGGGCCGGCGTCGACGACATCGAGACGCTCGGCTTCCGCCCGAACCTGGTCCGCGCCGATGCCGACGTCGCCCGCAAGGCCGCCCACGCTCAGGCCTATGCGCTGGGCCGCGAGTTCAGCGTCGCTGCGACCGTCGTCTGAGGGCGGCGCGGCGTTCCAGACCGGGGTGGCCCCGGGCCAGTAGGTTCGTGCCAGGGGCCACCCCGGGCCAGAACGCGAAGCCGCCGCCCCGGGCCCGACCCCGTACCCTGTCGGAGTGACCGATGCGGACTTCGACGCCAAGCTCAAGGAGCTCGACGCCACCCTGACCTCGATCGAGAACGTGCTCGATCTCGACGGCATGCGCGCCGAGATCGCCATGCTGCAAGACGAGGTCGCCGCACCGGACCTGTGGGACGACCAGGCCAACGCGCAGCGCGTGACCGGACGGCTGTCGGCCCTTCAGGGCGAGCTCGAGCGCGTCACCGGCCTGCGTTCGCGGCTCGACGACCTGCAGGTGATGGTCGAGCTCGGCCGTGAGGAGGGCGACGCCGGCTCGCTGGCCGAGTCGGAGACGGAGCTTGGCAGGCTGCACCAGTCGATCGAGTCGCTCGAGGTCCGCACGCTGCTGTCCGGAGAGTACGACCAGCGCGACGCGCTCGTGTCGCTGCGCTCCGGCGCCGGGGGAGTCGACGCCGCCGACTTCACCGAGATGCTGATGCGGATGTATCTGCGCTGGGCCGAGCGGCACAAGTACGCCACCGAGGTCTACGACACGTCGTACGCCGAGGAGGCCGGCATCAAGTCGGCGACGTTCGCCGTGCGGGCGCCGTACGCGTTCGGCACGCTGTCGGTCGAGTCGGGCACGCACCGGCTCGTCCGGATTTCGCCGTTCGACAACCAGGGTCGGCGGCAGACGTCGTTCGCCGCGGTCGAGGTCGTGCCGGTGCTCGAGCAGACCGACGAGATCGACGTGCCGGAGGAGGACATCCGGGTCGATGTCTACCGCTCGTCCGGGCCGGGCGGCCAGAGCGTCAATACGACCGACTCCGCCGTTCGCATCACCCACCTGCCGACCGGCCTCGTCGTGAGCTGTCAAAACGAGAAGAGCCAGATCCAAAACCGCGCCACCGCGATGTCGATTCTCAAGGCGAAGCTGCTCGCGCTGAAGCACGAGGAGGAGCGCGCCAAGCTCGACGAGTTGCGCGGCGACGTCGCGGCGTCGTGGGGCGATCAGATGCGGTCGTACGTGCTGCACCCGTACCAGATGGTCAAGGATCTGCGCACCGAGTACGAGACCGGCAACACCTCGAGCGTCTTCGACGGCGACATCGACGGCTTCATCGAGGCCGGCATCCGGTGGCGGCGGGGCCAGAAGGCCGGCGCCGAAAACTAGTCCCTCGCGTACGGTGCGAGCCCGACCCGCTCGTGGAGCTCGTCGACGATGCGCAAGACGGCGTCCGGTGCCGCTCCGATCCGGGCCGCGTGCCGCACCCGCGCGCCGGTCAGGATCAGATCGAGTCCGTAGGTAAACGTCGCATGGTGCGGCTGGCGGTTGATGTCGATGAACGCGGCCCGCAGCATCGGATAGCTCCCGGGCTCGAGGAACTCCCGCAGGAGCATGCTGTCGTCGACGCCGGAGCGCTCGCGATCGGCCTCCTCGTGCCACTCGAGCACGCTGCCGCCGACGTACGCGCCGAGGGCGAACAGCAACTGCTGGGCCTCGCCCGGCGAGAATCCGACGGTGGTCAAGACCTCGAGCGCCGACTCGACGTGGGGGAGTGAGCTCGGTGTTGGGCGATTGCCGGCGATCACCAGATGCGAGTCGCGGTGCTCCGTCATGAGCTCGAACGTCTCGTGCGTACGCCGGGACAGCCAGCCCCACCAGGGTTCGCCCTTGCGCGGACCGTCGCCGTCCGGCCGGACCTGAGCGATCAGGCGCTCGGCCATCAGGTCGAGGAGCTGGCGCTTGTTGCCGACGTGCCAGTAGAGCGTCGGCGCCTGCACGCCCAGCTCTCGTGCGATCCGGCGCAGGCTCACACCGGCGAGGCCGTGGTCGTCGAGCAGGCGCAGGCCGGTGTCGACGATCGCCTCCTGGCTGACGGCCATCGCGGCTCCTCGTGCCGATGAAATCCTGGTTGACACTCTAACAGTGTTAGAGGCATCCTGTGAGACGTGTCTAACGGTGTTAGAGAAGACGGTACGGTACCGGCCATCTCGATTCGGGGGTTGACGAAGACGTTCGGCAAGGGTGATCGGACCGTCGAAGCGGTCCGCGGGATCGACCTCGATGTGCGGGCCGGTGAGACGTTCGGCTTCCTCGGACCCAATGGGGCCGGCAAGTCCACGACGATCAAGATGCTGTGCACCCTCGCCGATCCGACCGGCGGCGAGGCGACCGTCGCAGGGCATGACGTCATTCGCGACCGCGACGAGGTCCGACGCCACATCGGGTTGGTATTTCAAGAGACCACGCTCGACACGTACCTCACCGCCGAGCAAAACCTGCGCTTCCACGCCGAGCTCTATGGTGTGCCCCGGGCCGACCTGGGATCGCGACTCGACGAGGTGCTGTCGATGGTCGGCCTCAACGACCGGCGCGACGACCTCGTGCAGACGTTCTCCGGCGGAATGAAGCGCCGGCTCGAGATCGCCCGCGGACTGCTGCACTCGCCGCGGGTTCTGTTCCTCGACGAGCCGACGATCGGGCTCGACCCGCAGACCCGCGCGTCGATCTGGGAATACCTCGGCGAGCTGCACCGGCGCGAGGACATCACGGTCTTCGTCACGACGCACTACATGGACGAGGCCGAGCATTGCGACCGGATCGCGATCATGGACGAGGGACGCATCGTCGCGCTCGACACACCCGCCGCGCTGAAGGCCGCGATCGGGGAGGACCGGGTCAAGATCCAGACCGCTGACGACGATCTCGCGATCAAACGGCTGGCCGACCGGTTCGTCATCGAGGCGACCACCGTCGGCGTCGACGGCGGCGGCAGCGCGGTGAGCTTCGGGGTTTCCGGTGGCGAGCAGTTCGTCCCACGGCTGTTCGACGAGCTCGACGTGCCGATCCGATCGGTGACTGTCACCCGGCCGAGCCTCGACGACGTCTTCTTGGCCTATACGGGCCGGACCATTCGCGACGCGGAGGCGGCGGCTCGGCCGGCCCCGCCATGGCTGAGGAGGTAGACATGACGACGACGGCTTCGATCGCCGCCGTACGGCTTCCGACGACCGGACCTCGACATCAGGCGCGGGCCACGTCGGTCGTCTGGCGCCGGGAGCTCGTGCGCTTCCTGCGCGATCGGACGCGGGCGGTGACCGGCTTGGTCCAGCCGCTGCTGTTTCTGTTCGTCCTCGGCACGGGCCTGTCGAGCCTGGTGTCGCGCGGGACGGACATCGACTTCCGGACCTTCCTCTATCCGGGCATCGTCGCGATCTCGGTGCTGTTCACGGCCACGTTCGCCGGCATCTCGCTGGTCTGGGACCGAGAGTGGGGCTTCCTGCGCGAGATGATGGTCGCACCGGTGAGCCGGTCGTCGATCCTGCTCGGCAAGGCGCTCGGCGGCGCCACCGTCGCGACCGCGCAGAGCCTGGTCATGCTGGCCCTGTGCGGAGTCGTCGACATCCCGTACAACCCGGTCATGCTGCTCGAGATGGTCGTGCTGCTGTTCCTCGCGGGTCTGATGCTGACGTCGTTGAGTCTCGCCATGGTGGTCCGGATCCGGCAGTTCCAGGCCGCGTTCCCGCTGGTCCAGATGGTGATTACACCGATGATGTTTCTGTCCGGTGCGATGTTTCCGCTGTCCGGTCTGCCTCGGTGGCTCGACGTGCTGACCACGCTGAATCCGCTGACGTACGCGGTCGAGCCGATGCGGCACGTCGTGTTCGCCCATCTGGACCTGTCGGCTAGCGACCAGGCGACGCTCGACCCCGGTCTGACCTGGGGCGATTGGCAGGTTCCGGTGCTGGTGCAGGTCGGGGTCGTCATCGTCGTGACGGTCGGGCTGCTGGCCTTGGCGATCGCCCGGTTCGACCGCACCGAGTGAGCCCGCCAACCCGCCCTCTGGGTCCGTTGGCAGCGTGCCTGCGTTGATCCCTCAGCTGGGCAACGTAGACTCAGCGACCGGCCGGACAGCGCACCCGCAACACCACACCCGTACCCGACACCCGGCCGTCAACACCCGTGATCCGATTCGAAACTGTCACCAAGGCCTACCACGCAAGCAAGCGCCCGGCTCTCGACGCCATCGACGTCGAGATCGAGAAGGGCGAGTTCGTCTTCCTCGTCGGTGCGTCTGGCTCTGGCAAGTCCACGTTCTTGCGGCTGATCCTCCGCGAGGCTAGACCGACCGCGGGGAGGGTCTATGTCGCCGGCAAGGAGATCAACCGGCTTGCGGGGTGGAAGATCCCCGGTCTGCGACGCCAGATCGGCACGGTCTTCCAGGACTTCCGGCTGCTACCCAACAAGACCGTCTCCGAAAACGTCGCATTCGCGCTGCAGGTGATCGGCAAGTCGCGACGGATCATCGAGCGGGTCGTCCCCGAGACGCTGGAGCTGGTCGGCCTGGGCGGCAAGGGCGACCGGCTGCCCGACGAGCTGTCCGGCGGCGAGCAGCAGCGGGTCGCCGTGGCCCGCGCCTTCGTCAACCGCCCGATGATCATGATCGCCGACGAGCCGACCGGCAACCTCGACCCGACGACGTCGGTCGGCATCATGAAGCTGCTGGACCGAATCAACCGCACCGGCACGACCGTCTTGATGGCGACGCACGACTCGGGCATCGTCGACCAGATGCGCAAGCGGGTGATCGAGCTCGACTCCGGCCGGGTCGTTCGCGACCAGTCCCGCGGTGTCTACGGCTACCAGAACTGACGTCCACAGGAAGCCATGCAGATCACACACGTTTTCTCCGAACTCGGCACGGGGCTGCGGCGCAACATCTCGATGACGATCTCGCTGATCGTCACGATGGGCGTCTCCCTCACTCTCGTCGGCTTCGCGCTGATGGTGAACTCACAGACCGACAAGACCGAGGCGTTCTTCGGCGATCGGCTGCAACTCCAGGTGATGCTGTGCACCGAGAGCATGAGCACCGGCCCTTGCGTCAACGGCGAGACCAGCGACGCCCAGCGGGACAACATCGAGAGAGCGTTGAAGGACAACCCCGAGGTCGAGTCGATCGAGTACCAGAGCTCCAAGGAGGCCTACGACCAGGCCGAGGAGCTGTTCAGCCAGAGCCCCGAGGGCCGTCAGCTGTTCGAGGTGGTCCACCAGAAGGACTTCGCCGCGTCGTACTTCGTCACGCTCACCGACCCCAACCAGTTCGCCAGCGCCGAGGATCAGGCCCAGCACATGCCAGGGGTGGCCGGGACCAAGAACCTCAACGACCAGCTGGCGCCCCTCTACACGCTGCTCAAGTGGCTGTGGCGGTTCTCGCTCCTCGTGGCGGCCTTCCTGGTCGTCGCGGCCGTGCTGCAGGTGTCCAACACGATCCGGCTCACGGCGTACGCCCGACGGCGTGAGATCGGCATCATGCGTCTGGTCGGCGCATCGAGCTGGCACATCCAGATGCCGTTCGTTTTGGAGTCGCTGCTCGCGGCGTTCATCTCGGGCTTGCTGGCCTGTCTGGCGCTGGCGGCCGTCGTACGAGTGCTGATCTACGGCTTCGTGCTCGACTCGTCGCTGTCGACGTTCACCGACTGGATCGGATGGCACGACGCGGTCGTGGCCGGGGTCTTCACGCTCGGATTTGCGGTGCTCTTGGGTCTGATTCCGACACTCGTGATGACGCGCAAATACCTGGATGTATAGCGACCGTCCGTTACTGTTTTGGAGACGTCCCCCGCACGGACAGGTTTGACCATGGCTCGACTCTTCCCCCGCGGTCGTCGCTCATGGCTCATCGCGACGACAGTGGCGGCCGCCCTGAGCGTGTTCGTCAGCACGGCCGCGGTGCCGCAGGCGCCGGCTGCTGTGATGGGCGATCCGGACGACCATCGTGACGACCTCAAAGATCGCAAGTCCGACGTCAACGACCGGCTCCACGGCGCGCACGTTGACCTCGACGAGTCCAGTGCCCAACTGATCACCGCCACCCGCGCGCTCAACGCGGCGCAGGCTGAGCTCGAGACCGCGCAGGAGCATCTCGCGCGAACGAAGGGCCAACTGAGCGCGGCACAGGCGATGGACGATCTGATGCAGGACCGCCTCGAGGAGGCCGAGGCTCGCCTCGATTACGCGGAGGAAGCCCTCGCCGATTCGAAGCGCGACGTAAACGCGGCCAAGGACAAGCTGTCCAACTTCATCGTGACGACCTACGAGTACGGCAGCCCCAGCCTGACCAGTCTCAGCCTCGTCCTGCAGGGCGGTGACCCGTCCGACTTCGGTCGCCAGATGTCGCTCGCCGACTCCGTCGTCGGTGCCCAATCGGTCACGATCGACGACCTCCACGCCAAGAAGACCATCTTCAAGGTCCGCGAGCAGTCCGTCCAGCGGCTACGCGATCAGGTCGCCAAGCGGGCCGAAGCGGCCGCCGAAAACCTGCGCCGGATGCAGGTGCTCGAGGCGAAGGCGGCGGAGCAAACCAAGCAGGTGCAGGCGCTTGTCGCGCAGCGTCAGGCCGCCGAGGAGCAGGCCGAGAAGGCCAAGCAGATCGACCTCGCCCGGATCAAGACGCTCGAAGCCAAGCGGGAGGAGATCAAGGACCGGTTGGAGCGGATCGCTGAGCGGCTCAACGGCCCCGGCATTCACGTCAACAACTCCGGCGGCTGGTTGTCGTACCCGGTGGCCAACGCCTACATCACGTCGCCGTATGGCATGCGACTGCATCCGATCCTGCACATCTGGAAACTGCACGACGGCACCGACTTCGGCGCCGCCTGTGGGACGCCGGTCTACGCCGCCGCCAGCGGCACGGTGGTCTCGGAGTACTACGACGACGCGTACGGCAACCGCGTCACCATCTCGCACGGCAACGTCAACGGCGTGAGCCTCGCGACGTCGTACAACCACCTCACGAGCTTCGTGGCGGGCTCCGGCGAGCACGTCGAGCGGGGCGAGCTGATCGCGTACTCCGGCACGACCGGCTGGTCGACCGGCTGCCACCTGCACTTCATGGTCTACGAGAACGGCTCCACCGTTGACCCGATGACCTGGCTGTGACGGCCCCTCACTGAGCGGACCCAAAATCGCGGCGACACGCGGGCGCGTCTCAGGATGTGCCCGCCGCCACGGCGTGCGCGCCCGAGGTCAGGTCAGCGCAGTTGCGATGGCATCGGCCAACGGCATCGTGGGTCGGCCGATGAGCTGGCGCAGATCGCCGGTGTCGACGTACAGGTCGCCGCGAGCGACACCCGCATCGGCATCGGCGTAGACGGCCGCGGCGTCGGCTGGCACACCCTGTCCGGTCAGGCTCGCCGCGTAATCCGAGGCCGGCAGATCCCGGTACGTCACCGGCTTGCCGCTCTGCTCGGACAACACCGCGGCGTACTCGGCCATCGTGAAGGCGGTATCGCCACCGAGCTCGTACACGCGCCCGGCGTGGCCCTCGCTCGTCACGACGGCTGCCGCCGCGTCCGCGTAGTCGGCGCGGGCGGCAGCGCTGATCCGGCCCTCACCCGCCGCTCCGGTGATGACGCCGCGCTCGAGGATGCTGGGAATCTGCGACGTGTAGTTCTCGAGATACCACGAGTCGCGGAGGAACACGTACGGGAGGCCGGAGTCGACGATGAGCTGCTCGGTGGCCCGGTGCTCGGCGCCGAGCAGCAGCGGTGTGCTGTCGGCCCGGGTGATGCTGGTGTAGGCGACGAGCTCCACCCCGGCGTCGCGTCCCGCCGCGATGACGTTGCGGTGTTGGTCGACCCGCTGGCCGACCTCGCTCGATGACACGAAGAGCAGCTTGTCGGCGCCGGCGAACGCCTCCTTCAGGCTGGCCGGGTCGGTGTAGTCGGCCCGGCGTACTCCGATGCCGAGCGACTCCAGGCCGGCCAGCTTGGTGGCGTTGCGTCCGATGGCGATGACCTCGTCGGCGGGGATGCCGCGATCCAAGAGCGCTCTGATGGCCAGGCCACCGAAGTGGCCGGTGGCGCCGGTGACGACGATCGACATGGAAGGTCCTTTCGTGAGTGAGGTTGTCGAGATCGTCAACGGTGGGTGGCGAGCTATGCTTCCCATGGGGAAGTACGCACTTTCAAGTAAGGTACTGGTATGAAGGTAAGTACATGGTCGCTTCGGCGGCAGTTTCCCGACGGTGTGTTCCCCGAGGGGTGCCCCAGCCGGACCCTGCTCGATCACATCACGAGCAAGTGGGGCGTCCTCGTCTTGCTGGCTCTCGCCGACAGGCAGCCGCTGCGCTGGAGCGAGCTGCGCCGCCGCGCCCAAGGCGTCAGCGAGAAGATGCTGGCGCAGACCCTCCGGACGCTGGCCGAGGACGACCTCGTCGTACGCACGGCGCATCCCGTCGTGCCGCCGCATGTGGAGTACGCCCTGACCGAACGGGGCCTCCAACTCGCCGGCCTGCTGACGCCGCTGATGACATGGGTCGCGGCCAACGCCGACGAGGTCATCGCCGCCGACTCGGCGTGAGGCGCTACCGGGATGACCCAAATCGTGGCGACACGCCGGCGTGCATCGCACGTTGGGTCCTCTCAGTGGAGCCGAAAGCCGGTTGCGGGGTGCGGAATACTGGTCCGGATGGCCAAGGAACGCGGGCGCAAGGTCGTGACGACCAATCGCAAGGCGCGACACGACTACCACATCGAGGACACGTACGAGGCCGGCCTCGTGCTCACAGGCACCGAGGTCAAGTCGCTGCGCGCCGGTCGGGCCGCGCTGACCGACGGCTTCGCCGAGGTGGACGGGGGCGAGGCCTGGCTGCATGGGGTCTACATCCCCGAGTACACGTCGGGCACCTGGACCAACCACGAACCCCGGCGACGGCGCAAGCTGCTGCTGCATCGCCAGGAGATCGACCGCATGGCCTCCAAGGTCGCCGAACGCGGCCTGACGCTCGTGCCTCTGTCGCTGTACTTCAAGGACGGCCGGGCGAAAGTCGAGCTCGCCCTGGCCCGAGGCAAGCGGACCTACGACAAACGGCAGGCGCTGGCGGCGAAGGAGGCCAAGCGCGAGGCCGAGCGGGCCCTGGGGCGCCGCATGAAGGGCTACGAGTGAATGGACTGTTGGCGGATGACGACGGAGGATCGACACAGATCGCGTACGAACCGCCAACAGTCGGCCGTCGGCGGCGAGCCCCGCCGTCTGATCCTGGAATACGCCGCCGATCCAGTACGCTGGACCGGTCGACAACACAAGAGGGGCTGATCGGTTTCGACTTCGGTCGTTCGATTCAGGAGAAGCGGGTCGAGGACCCAAGGTCATCTCGTTAACGATCCTTGGAATCCATAACTGCCAACGCTAAGCAGGCAGACTTCGCCCTCGCCGCATAAGGCGACTAGGTGAAGGGTCGGCCTGGGATTGCCTCCGTCCCAGAATCCGGCCTCATTGCGGAGGCTTGCTGGTCAGGTCCGACCGCGGGATCTGACCGGGACTCTTACAGCGGCTGAGCCTGTCGGTGACGTTGTCTGCACGAGCACCGGGGCTGAGAAAACGACAAGCAGACTGCACCCGGAGAAGTCCTGAGTCAGCGTCGGAGGACGCGGGTTCGATTCCCGCCAGCTCCACCAATTGCAAGCGCCTGGTCAACGGCATGTTGGCCGGGCGTTCGCTTGTCTGCAACTGGAAAGGCGATCGAGCCAATGAGTGCGCGGGCCGGTATCGCTGGCCGGGCGGCAGGACAAGTGCAGCTCTAGCAGGCCGCTGCGACGTAGCCCGTCTCTGTCACGTGATTGTGACCATCGAGACGGCTGGCTATTTGTGACCTGAACTTGGCTTGGTACTGCTGCCTTGGGTTGCTTCGGCCTTGATGTAGAGGATCTCGCGGGCCTGCTCTGCGGCGCGGGTAATGCTCTCGGCGACGAAGTCGAGGAAGCGGGCGATGTTTTCGAGGCGGGTAGCGGCTGGGGTGTCGGGGCCGAGGATGCTGACGCCTTGGCGTGCGGTCTCGGCGAGCTGGGTGTTGTCCTGGGCGCTGCGGATCATCGACTGGTACCAGACGTCGTCGTCGACGACGTAGCGCTCGCGGCGGCGTTCGTCGCGTTGGCGGCGGACGAGGTTCAGGCTCTCGAGGAACGTGATCGCTTTGGAGATAGATGCGGGGCTGACCTGGAGGCGCTGGACGAGTTCGGCGGCGGTGAGGCTGCCTGCGTCGGTGGTGTAGAGGCAGACCAGCACCCGGGACATCATCTTGGGCAGGCCCGATTGCATGAGGGCGGTGGTGAACGTCTCCTCGTACTCGCGTACGGCCTCGGCGTCGCGTCCCTGGGCCTGCGGGGGTGCCTCCGACCGTCGAGGAGCCGCCTGCCTGCGCCGGTGGGCGCGGCGTTCGGTAGCGCGGTGGGCCAGGTCGGCACGGTAGGCGGTGGGGCCGCCGTTTCGCATCACCTCACGCGTGACCGTCGAGGTAGGGCGGCCGAGTCGTCTGGCGATCTCGGCGTAGGCGAGGCCGTCGGACAGCCCCAGCGCGATCTGCTGGCGTTCTTGCTGGGTGAGCCTGCCTCCCGGCATCGCGACCTCCTCCGTGCTTCTTGATGCCGCCAACATAGCGTTCACGTCGAAGCTATTGCAACGCAACCAGCATCCCCCGTTGCATTGATCAACAGCTCATTGCAACGATCCTTCTAATGTGACCTGCACTGATGCTGTGATCACGCAACACGAGCCTTGAGGAATATATGAATGCAACGTAGCGTTTCGGATGCCAGAAACTACCGGTGAGGAGAGCACGATGCACCTGTTCGAGACCGCCGGCCCGATCGCCGCCATCCTCGACATTCCCGCCGGACGCGTCCGGTTCATCGCGGCCGACCGAGTCGACACCGCGGTCGAGGTTCTACCTGCGAACGCCTCGAAGCGGCGCGATGTGAAGGTCGCGGAACAGACCACGGTCGGATACCGCAACGGTGTCCTGCGGATCGATACCCCGGCGGCGAGGAACCAGTACTTCGGCCCCTCGGGGTCCGTCGAGGTGACCGTCCGACTGCCCGCCGGATCGAGCCTCGAGGCGAAGGCGTCCCTCCTCGAGTTCCGGGGCGTCGGCCGGCTCGGCGACGTCGCCTTCGAGTCGTACGGCGCGGTCAAGATCGACGAGGCCGCGAGCGCCCGCCTCACGGCGTTCGACGGTGACGTGTCGGTCGGCCGGCTCACCGGCCGGGCGGAGATCAACACCCAAAAGGGCAACATCCACGTCGCCGAGGCCACCTCCGACACGGTCGTGCTGCGTACGCAGATGGGCGACGTGACGGTCGACGCGGCCCGCGGAGTTTCCGCCTCCCTGGACGCCGGCACTCGCTACGGCCGGATTCACAACGCGCTCAAGAACATCGAAGGCGCTGCGGCCGGCCTGAACATCCACGCCACCACTGACTGCGGCGACATCGTCGCCAAAAGCCTCGGAGGAGTCTCATCATGATCAACCTGGCCATCGCAGCGAATGGGTTGCGCAAGTCCTATGACGACAAGGTCGTTCTCGACGGGGGGACCTGGCCGTACCCACCGGCACCGTCTTCTCTCTGCTCGGCCCGAACGGCGCCGGCAAGACCACGGCCGTCAAGATCCTCTCCACCCTTACGTCTCCGGACCCCGCGTCCGGCGACATCCAGATCGGCGGCCACGACCTCGCGACCGATCCGCAGGCGGTCCGGGCCACGATCGGCGTCACCGGGCAGTTCTCCGCCGTCGACGGCCTGATCACCGGCGAGGAGAACATCCTCCTCATGGCGGACCTGCACCACCTGTCCCGCCGCGAGGGCCGCCGCGCCGCCGCCGAGCTGCTGGAGCGCTTCGACCTGGTCGGCGCTGCCGAGAAGCCCGCCTCCACCTATTCGGGCGGCATGAAGCGCCGACTTGACCTCGCCATGACCCTGGTCGGCAAGCCGCGGATCATCTTTCTCGACGAGCCGACCACCGGCCTTGACCCCCGCAGCCGCCACAACATGTGGCAGATCATCCGCGAGCTCGTCTCCGACGGAGTCACGGTCTTCCTCACGACCCAGACCCTGGAGGAGGCCGACGAGCTCGCCGACCGGATCGCCGTGCTCCATGACGGCAAGATCGCCGCCGAGGGCACCGCTGAGGAGCTGAAGCGGCTCATCCCGGGCGGGCATGTCCGGCTCCGCTTCACCGACCCGGCCGCGTACCGGTCGGCGGCCTTCGCCCTCAGCGACTCGACCCGGCACGACGAATCTCTCGCGCTGCAGATACCCAGCGACGGCAGCCAGCGCGAGCTGCGCTCCGTACTCGACCGGCTCGACTCGGCCGGCATCGAGGCCGACGAGCTGACCGTACACACCCCTGACCTGGACGACGTGTTCTTCGCCCTGACCGGCGGCACCGGCGTCCCCGACCAGCCCAAGGAGGCTGTCCGATGAGTTCTCTCTCCCTCGCCGTACGCGACTCGTCGACGATGTTGCGCCGCAACCTCCTGCACGCGCGGCGCTATCCGTCCCTCACCCTCAACCTGCTGCTGACGCCGATCATGCTCCTGCTGCTCTTCGTCTACGTCTTCGGCGACGTGATGAGTGCGGGGATCGGCGGTGGTGGTGCGGACCGCTCCGATTACATCGCGTACCTCGTACCAGGTCTGCTGTTGATGACCATCGGCAGCACCACAATCGGGACCGCGGTGTCGGTCTCCAACGACATGACCGAGGGCATCATCGCCCGATTCCGTACGATGGCGATCCACCGCGGTTCGGTGCTCGTCGGGCATGTGGTCGGCAGTGTGCTGCAGGCGATCATGAGCGTGGTCCTCGTCGGCGCCGTCGCCGTGGCGATCGGTTTCCGGTCCACCGATGCCACGGTCCTGGAGTGGGTCGCGGCGTTCGGGCTACTCCTGCTCTTCGCCACGGCGCTCACCTGGGTAGCGGTTGGCATGGGTTTGATCAGCCCGAACGCCGAGGCCGCGAGCAACAACGCGATGCCGATGATTCTGCTGCCACTCCTGTCCAGCGCCTTCGTTCCAGTCGATGCGATGCCGGGCTGGTTCCAGCCGATCGCCGAGTACCAGCCGTTCACACCCGCCATCGAGACGCTGCGGGGGCTGCTGCTCGGCAGCGAGATCGGCAACAACGGATGGCTCGCGGTCATCTGGTGCCTCGGTCTCGCCGCACTCGGCTACTACTGGTCGACCTCGAAGTTCAACCGCGACCCGAAGTAACCGCCAGGACAGCGCGGGCCTAGGGTGGCGCACACCGACACCACGTCGGTGTACGCCGCCCCGTTCGCATGGAGGAAGGACATCATCCCGGCCATGCGAATCGGCGCGGTTTCACCGTCGGTTTCAGGTCTGCCTGAGGCGATCCAGCTCCTTGCGGACACGTGCCGCTACGTCCGCGTGGGTGCCGAACCAGACGTCGTCGTGGCCGCGGATGTGGACGATCAGCTCGCGCAGCACGACCAGCCTGGACCGGTGCCCGATCACGTGCGGATGCAGCGTCAGCTGAAACAGACCGCCCTCGGCGTACGCGGCGTCGAACTCGTCGCGCCAGATCTCGAGCGCACCGCGCGGCGGCGTGTACGGCCGGGAGCCGGTGAACCGGTCCATCGTGAAGTATGGCGCGTCGTCCCGGATCCACTCGCACGGCACCTCGATCAATCCGGTCGGCCTCCCCTCGCAGAGGACCTCGTACGGCTCGTCGTCGGCCATCAGGGACGAGTCGTACTCGAATTCGAGCTCGAGGATCACGTCGAGGGAATGCGGCGAGAAGTCCCAGCTCGGCGTGCGGATGCCGATGGGTCGCCGCCCCGCCAGGCGTTCGAGTGCGTCGATCGCCCGACCGGTGAGATCGAGCTCCTCGTCGCGGCGGAGCAACGCGTTGCGCTCGTGGATCCACCCGTGGAGGCAACCTCGTGGCCCGCCTCGACGTACGCCGTCACCTCGTCGGGATGCAGCAGCGCCGAGACGGCCGGGACGAAGAAACTCGCTGGGATATGCATCCCGGCAAGCAGTTGAAGGATGCGTGGGACCGCGACCCGCGCGCCGTACTCGCCCTGGCTCAGCTTGCCGGGGCTGGTCTCGCGGTCGCGAAGCGGGATCGTCTCGTGATCGGAGTCGAACGACAGCGCAACCGCGACGCGTGCTCCGCCCGGCCACTCGGGCGGAACCAGTCGCCTCCCGGCTCGGACTGACTCGACATGGCCGCGCCACGTCGTCTCGCTCCACTGCCACGGCTGCTCCTCGGGCTCGTGCATGCCCCGATCATGACGGATCGCCGAAAGTGTCTGGACCAGTCCATCGATTGCCCCATACGTTAGGAGTCCTCCGGACAGCGCCCGCCATTTCCTTGAGGTTGAGGAGACGTCATGAGCATGTACGAGCGCTTCACATTCCGTGGCGCGACGCTGGACCGGATGACCATCGCGGCGCTGCTGTGTGCCGAGAAGCGGCTGGGCTACGCGATGACCATCATCCAAGGGTCGTACAACCCCGGCGGCGTGGGCGCATCAGGCGGCACGCACGACGGCGGGGGAGCGGTCGACCTCGTCTGGTACGACATCCGGCGCAAAAACCGGCAGCTGCGCAAGGTCAACTTCGCCGGCTGGCCCCGGCGAGCGCTGCCGGGAGAGTGGTCGCGGCACTGGCACGGCATCCTCATCGGCAACGACAAGGCCAGCCCGGAGGCGAAGCAGCAGATCGAGGCGTACCGGAACGGCCGGGACGGTCTCGCGTCCAACGGCCCGGACCGGTGGTGGCGACCGAAGCATATCCACGCGTTCCATTACGGCCGTCGCGACTGCGTCTCGTGGCGTCGGCTCAACAAGATCGCCAAGCATCCCAAGGGGATGGCCTTCATGCCCGGCGGTGCTCGCCAGGTCGAAACCGTGGCTCGAGCGCTTCGCGGGTTCAACATGGATATGCACGGTGACCATCGGGCCGGCCGGATGGACAAGGCACTGATCGACGCGATCCACCGGTTCCGACGAATTCGCAAGGTCGGTGAGACCGACGTCAAGGGCCCCCTGACGCCCAAGGTCTGCTACGAGTTGTGCATTCCCACCGTCGAGGAGAACTGACGCATGCCCCCGTACACCTTCGCCCAGACCGCCAAGACATGGGTCGCCACCGGCGGTGCTGCCGCGACCGCGTTGCTCGGATTGCTCGCCGGCGACTCGGCCGGTGGAGTGATCCTCACCATCGTCGTCGCCGTCGGTACCGCCGCCGCGACGTACGCCGTGCCGAACGCGCCGCTGGCCGACGCGGCCCCCGAGTCGGCGACGTTCGACCCGCAGTAGCTCACGAAGGCGAGGCGGACGCGAACCGGCGCAACCGAAGACTGTTGCTGACCACGAACACACTCGACGCGGCCATAGCGGCGCCGGCGAGCATCGGGTTCAGCAGGCCGAGCGCGGCCAGCGGGATCGCCGCCGTGTTGTAGGCGAAGGCCCAGAACAGGTTGGTCTTGATCGTGCCGAGGGTACGGCGCGACAGCCGGATCGCGTCGGCCGCCGTCCGCAGATCGCCCCGCATGAGGGTGAGGTCGGCGGCCTCGATCGCGACGTCGGTCCCGGTACCCATCGCGAGACCGAGATCGGCTTGCGCGAGTGCCGCCGCGTCGTTGACTCCGTCGCCGACCATCGCCACGACCTTGCCGTCCTTCTGGAGGCCGGCGACGACGTCGACCTTGTCCTTCGGCAAGACCTCGGCGACGACGCGTTCGATGCCGACCTGTCGGGCGACCTCGTCGGCGACGGTACGGTTGTCGCCGGTCAGCAGTACAGGGGTCAGGCCGAGCTCCTTGAACCGGCGTACGGCTTCGGCGCTGGTCGGCTTGACGGCGTCGGCGACGATGAGTACGCCGCGCGGCTCGCCGTCCCAGGCAACGGCGATCGCGGTCTGACCGGACCGCTCGGCTTCGGTCTTCGCCGTACGCAGGTCGTCGCCGAGCCGGATCGACCAGTCAGCGAGCAACGACTCCCGGCCGACGAGGACGGCATGTCCGTCGACGACGCCCTGGACGCCCTTGCCCTCGACGTTGGCGAACGACTCGGGCGTCGGCAGCGCCCCGGCGCGATCGCGAGCGCCGTCGGCGACCGCCCGGGCGATCGGATGCTCGGAGGCGTCCTCGAGTCGGCCGGCCAGTCGTAGAAGCTCGTCGTGGTCGGTGCCGTCGGTCGTCACGACGTCGAGCAGCGTCATCGTGCCGGTCGTCACCGTGCCGGTCTTGTCGAGCACGATCGTGTCGACCTGCCGGGTCGACTCCAGCACTTCTGGGCCCTTGATCAGGATGCCGAGCTGCGCGCCGCGTCCAGTGCCCACCAGCAGCGCGGTCGGGACGGCCAGTCCGAGTGCGCACGGGCAGGCGATGATGAGCACGGCCACAGCTGCGGTGAACGCCGCCTCGAGAGGGAATCCGCCGCCGATCCAGAAGCCGAGCACGGCGACCGCCGCCGCGATCACGAACGGGACGAAGACGCCGGAGATCCGGTCGGCGAGCCGCTGTACCTCGGCCTTGCCGGACTGCGCGTTTTCGACCACCCTCGCCATCTGCGCGAGCTGCGTGTCGGATCCGACGCGGGTCGCCCGAATCACCAGGCGTCCACCAGCGTTGACCGTGGCGCCGACGACGGTGTCGCCCTCGGCCACCTCGACGGGGACGGACTCGCCGGTGAGCATGCTGGCGTCGACCGCTGAGCGACCGTCGACGACGACCCCGTCGGTCGCGATCTTCTCGCCCGGACGTACGACGAACTCGTCACCGACCGCGAGCTGCTCGATCGGGATCCGGGTCTCGGTGCCGTCGCGTCGTACGGCGACGTCCTTCGCGCCGAGGTCCAGTAGCGCTCGCAGGGCCGTACCGGCACGGCGCTTGGACCGCTTCTCGAAGTAGCGCCCGATGAGCACGAACATCGTGACGCCGGCCGCGACCTCGAGGTAGATGTTGTCGGCGCCGCTCGTACGCTCGATCGTGAGCTCGAACCCATGCTGCATGCCGGGCTCACCCGCCGTACCGAAGAAGAGCGCATACAGCGACCACGCCAGCGCCGCGATGGTGCCGACCGAGATCAGCGTGTCCATCGTCGCGGCGCCGTGGCGAAGGTTGAGCCACGCCGCCTGGTGAAACGGCCATCCGGCCCAGACGATCACCGGCGCGGCCAGGCTCAGCGAAGCCCACTGCCAGTAGTCGAACTGCCACGCCGTCACCATCGCGAGCACGATCACGGGGATCGACAAGACGATGCTGCCGATCATCCGCTGCCGGAGGCCGACCAGCTCCGGGTCCGGGGCCTCGCCGCCATCAGTCTCGGGCCGCTCCGGCTCCGGGACCGTCGCCGCGTAGCCGGCGTTCTTGACCTCGTCGACCAGGACCTGCGGGTCGTAGCCATTCGGTGCCGTAACCGATGCCTTCTCGGTCGCGTAGTTGACCGTCGCGCTCACGCCGTCGAGCTTGTTGAGCTTGCGCTCGATCCGGTTGGCGCACGAGGCGCAGGTCATCCCGGTGATGTCGAGCTCGATCGGCGCGGAGGGTGTGTCCGGCAGAGCCGAGGGGGTGGTCACGTGATCCTCCTGGATGCTCAGTCGGCGGTGATGGCGAACGCGGCGGTGTGCACCGTCCCGTCGACCTGGAAGTCCAGATAGAGCCAGTATCGACCCGCCGTGGGGGGTTCGACCATGAACTCGATCTCGGGTCCGGGCTCGGTCATGCCGTCGCCGGGCTCGCCCATCGGGTGGACGTGGAGGTACGCCAGGTCGCCGTCTCGCAGGGCGACCAGGTGGCCGTAGGCGCCGAGGTACGGCTGCAGCGTCGTCACGGCTTCGCCGTCGCGCGTGACCGTGAAGACCAGCTCCGACTCCTCATCGGCGGTGACCGAGCCGTCGACGGAGACGCTGAACTCGTTGGCTCGTACGGTTGTCGCCTCCGGCGGACGTGGGCCGATCGCCATCGGTCCGGCGACGTCGACGGTACGAGTCAGCGCGATCTTGTCGCCGTATGCGGTCGGCACGAAGTCGGCGTACACGCGATAGCTGCCGGCCCGATCCCATTGCCACGGGGTCGACCACGTGCCGGTGCTGTCGAGCGTGGGATGTACGTGCCGGAAACCGCTGCCGTCGGTCCGGACGACGATCAGATGCAGCTTCTTCTCATGCTCGGTGTCGTACGCGGTCAGCGGCTGGCCATCGGGTCCGATGATCGAGAACGACAGCGTGCCCTCCGCACCGACGGCGGTCGGCGCGTCGATCGGACTCAGGAGGTAACCGTCCTGCTCGATCGAGAGTCCGGATGCCGTGGTGCTGGTTGCGGCGCTGGCCTCGTCGGAGTGGCTGGCGTGATCGCTGTCGGCCTCGTCGCCGCCGTGTCCACCGTCGGCGTGCGCGCTCTCCGCCGCCCAGTCGTCGCCGGCGTCCTCGGGGACGACACCGCGTGCGACGGCGAAGCTCGATGCAAAGAGGGCGGCCAGACCGGCACCGTAGACGCTCAGCCGGGTCAGTGTGCGCATCTCAGCTCCGGGTCTCCGCATGTCCTCACCATATACCCATAGGGGGTAGCTGTACGTAGATAGATATACCCCATGGGGGTAGTGCATGGCAAGGGGTGGGCGGGTGCCGGCGGCTATCCACAGATTGACACGATCGGGCAACGACGCCGACGCGCGAGCCTAGCTTGGCAAGCAGAAGCCATGGCTGGGGATGACAAGGGGGCGATGGCATGAGTGGACCGTTCACTCCTTTCCTGGTCGGGGCCGACGCTATCCGCGCGGCGGCTGACGACCTGGTGACGGCGGCAGGACCGCTCGACCTGCTGGTGGGCGACGTCGACGCGGCCCATCAGCCGGCCCGAGACGGCGTCGCCGGTGTGCTGGCCGGCCCGATGAGCTCGGCGCCGCGACCGGTACGCGCCAATGCGCGCGAGTTGATGCTGGCCGCGCTCTGCGCCTCGGCGGCCGTTCGCGGCTTCGGTGACGCGGTGGGTGAGTTCGACCACGCGGTGGAGGCGCTCAACGCCGAGTGGGCCGCCGGTCTGGCCGACGACTTCGGCGTCGCGCCGGTCGATCCGACCGAGGAGGCTACGCCCCAAGGCCGATATCTTGCCCGGCTGGCCGAGCTGGAGGCTGCCAGAGCCGCCGCGGTGGCGGCGGCCCGTGGCGAGCTGCTCGATCGGCTGCGCCGTCGGTACGAGTGCGCTCGCGACCGCCTGGACGACGCGGCCGCCGAGTCCGCGAGCCGACTCGACGAGGGGCCGACCCAACGGGCATTGCGGGAGCTCTTCGCGGCAGGCCTGCTCCCATACCTGATGCTTGACGCGCTGCCGGGACTCCGACTCCGGCCGGGTGCGCTGCCCTACGACCTGACACGCTTCAGCCCCGAGTTCTTGGCCGCCATCTTGTTGAGCCACCCCGAGATCGACGTGGAGCGCTACGATCTGCCCGCCAGTCTCGTCGACGCCCTGGGCGCTGCGCTCGCCGATCGAATCGTCGACTTCGACGACGCCACTGATTCCGATCAGGTTCAGACGTTGACCGACCAGCTCCGGCGGATCGTCGAGATCGACGGGGTCGCGGCGGCCATCGTCGCTGCTCTCGGCGGTGGTGATCTGCTCTGGACCATCACGCAGCTGAGCGAAGACGGCGACGCCGACGGTGACGCCGTGTGCGGTCTCGCGACGATGATCCAGACCGTCACCCAGGTAGGCACCCGTCAAATGACGACTGAACAACTGGACGTCTTGATCGACCAGATCGGGGACGCGGTGATCGGCCAAGCATCTAGCTGGCCGCTGTCGTACCTGCTGGCCAACGGCAGATATCCGACGCCGTTCCTCGACCGTGTCGGCGACATGCTCGACGACTTCGAGCGCTTGCGGGGCTACCCGATCGGCAGCTCATCTGGCACGACCGAGCTCCTCGAGACCGAGCGGCTGTTCGGCGAGGGTGTGACGCCCGCACAAGCGTCCGACGTGATGCTTTCCTACCTGTCGGCGCTGCAGGCAAACCCCGAAGCCGCTCTCGACTTCTTCGCCGACAGCGCCGACCGGCGGGAGTACTGGATCCAGCAGCGTGACTGGTCGCACGACGTCTATGTCACCTTGCTGGCCGCACTCGACACTGCGACGACGAGCGAGGTCAACCTCGAGGATCGCCCCCACGAAGCCGCCGAGCTGGTCTCGTCGGCGGTCGACCTGCTGGCCCATCGCGGCGGCGACCTCGAGCCCGGAGACCTGACCGACGCCGGTGCCAGACACCTCGCCCACATGATCGGCACCTACCTCCCGGCCGTCGACCAGGCCAGCGACTGGGGTGGGGTGGACGACGTCGGCGTCCAGACGCTCAGCTCGCGCGACGACCTGCGGCTCCTCGACCCCGGCCCGATGCCGATCCTCCAGAGCGACGACGTCGGCAAGGTGATGCGTGTCGTCGTCTCCAACGAGGACGGGTTCGTCACCATGCGCGAGGCGGTCAGCAACTATGAGCACTACCACCTGGCGGCGGTTCTCCAGCAGCGGGTTGGCGAGCTCTACGACGATCCCACGACCCCACTGCCCGGTGACGGCTATCTGCAGCAGGCGATGACGGGCGACGCGAGGCTGGAGGCGCTGGTTCTCGACAGCATGGGCGAGGTCGAGATCGCCGACGGTCGCGCCGAGGACGATCAGGTCCGGGCATGGATCCTGCTCGGCCAGCGGGCCGTGGGCTCGGCCCCGATTCCGTTCAAGCTGCAGGTGCTCGCGCAGCCGGCGCTGACGCTCCTGGGTGAGGGCATCGAGGACGCGCTCGCCGACCACGAAGCCCAGGCGATCGAGGGCGCGAAGGATGCCGCTGCGGCGGCGCTCGCCGGACGAGTGACGGGCATGGCCGAGATCCTGTACGACACCGGGGCGATCAACGGCGACGACCTGCGGACGGCTGCCGAGCGGGCCGGGCTAAGTCGGGACGACGTCGCCGGCTACTTCGGCTGCAGTGGCGTCTTTCCGACCGGCGCCGACGTGGCCCACGACCAGCGGCTCTACAACATGATGGTCGACCTGACCAACGACTGGGTCGACCTCGACCGCTATCGACTGAACTACGAAAACGCGTTCCATCCCTACTTCGAGTGAGGTGGCGCTCCCGGTCGACCGGCGACCACGTCCGATTCGTTCAAGACTGCGGCGTTGGTTTGGGCCTAATGTGCCAGGCATGACACCTCGATTCGATGCCATCGGCCTCGTCGTCGCCGACATGGGCAAGGCGCTTGGGTTCTATCGACGACTCGGCCTCGAGATCCCCGACTCGTCCGACACCGAACCGCATGTGGAGGTCGCGCTGCCCGGCGGCGTCCGGCTGTTGTTCGACACCGTCGACACGATTCGGTCGTTCGACCCGGATTGGTCGCCTCCGCAGGGCAGTCAGCGGGTCGACCTCGCGTTCGCCTGCGACAGCCCCAACGACGTCGACGCGACGTACGCTCGCCTCACCGACGCTGGCTACGACGGGCATCTGCCACCCTGGGACGCCTTCTGGGGACAGCGCTACGCGGTCATCCGCGACCCTGACGGCAACGGCGTCGACCTGTTCGCTGCGCTGCCGTCAGGCGAGGGCTGAGCCAACAGCGACCGGGGCGACACCCCGGTCAGGGCGCGGACCTCTCTCGACAGGTGCGCCTGGTCGGCATAGCCGGCGCTGACGCCGACGTCGACCAGCGGCATGCCGGATCGGGCGAGCGCCAGGGCGCGACCGAGTCGCAGCACACGAGCCAGCGTCTTCGGGCCGTAGCCGAACGCCGCGAGGCAGCGCCGATGCAGCTGGCGTTCGCTGAGGCCCGCCTGTCGCGCCGTTTCGGCCACCGAGCGACCCGCCCGCAGGTCACCGGCGATCGCACTCGGCACCGGGTCGGGCGGCCCGACGCTCGTCAGCCGCTCCATCGCGATCGACTCGAGGACCCGACCCGGCCGGTCGGCGGCAGCCAGCCGATCGGTCAGCTCGTCGACGTAGACCGTCGGCCAGAGGACGCTCGCCGACAGGCGCTGGTCGGTCAACGCATGGGCCGGCACGCCGAGGACCGTTGGCCCCGCGCCCGGGGCGAACCGCAGGCCGACGATGGATGCATCCGGAGTGCTGCGACCGAAGTGCGGGCCGGTGTCCGGTCCGGCGACGACCAGGCCCTCGTCGGACCAGATCAGATCGAGACAGCCGTCCGGAACGATCCGGTAGTCGCGCGTCTCGGCCTCGGCACGCCGCTTCCATACGGTCGCGTCGAGCCAGCGCGACGGGCGCTCGCGATACACGCCCCCACGGTACGGGACGCGCGGCGCCGGTCGCGTCATGATGGAGCGGTGCCGCCCGTACGCGAGATCCTGATCGGACGACGATCCGACGACCACGTCCTGTTGACAGTTCGCGGCCGGCTCTACCCCGAGGGCGACGACGCGGACTGGCTGTGGACGTCGCTCAGCCTGCGCGTCGGCGGGTTCAGCTGTCAGCAGGAGGGAAACCTGCGCTCCGAGGAGCTCCGGCTGTTTCGGGCCTCCCTGGAGGCGCTGGTCGACGGCACGGCGTCGTCGGCCGCGCTCGCCACCGAGGATCATTGGCTCGCGATCGAGCTGCCGTCGACGAGCGAGACGACCGTCAAGGCACGCATCGATGTGCGCGACGAGGCTTCACCACCCAACCACCTGGGCTGTGGCCTCGCCGATCTCGAGCGAGCGAGCCTGATCGCCACGATTGAGTCGCTGGTGGAGGTCGAGCGGGTCTATCCCGAGATCGGTTGAAGACGATAGACGTCGCGGCGGTGAAGCGCAGGATGGGTGGCCGAGTACAACGTCGGCTCAGCGCAGTGGGACGAAGCGGTAGGCGCCGTGCTGGCTGATGCGCGGTGGCTGCACGCCTTCGCGAATGAGACGCAGCAGCGTGCCGGCGACCGGGATGACCATGATTCCGTCCGGGCCTAGCTGGTCGACCAACGCGTCCGGCACGTCGGCGGCCTCGGCTGAGACCAGGATCCGGTCGTACGGCGCCAGGGCCGGCCAGCCGAGGACGCCAGGCTCGGCCGCCTCGATGTGCGCCCACGGCACCGCGTACTTGTGGAGGTTCGTCCCGCCCCAGTACGCCAGGCGCTGATCGAGCTCGACGCCGACGACCCGCCCGTTCGGTCCGACCAGGTGCGCCAGGATCGCTGTGGTCCATCCGGAGCCGGCGCCGACGTCCAGCACCCGCATCCCGGGATCGACCTCGAGCAGCGTCACCATGTCGGCAACCGTGCTGGGTTGCGAGTTGGTCTGTCCGCCGCCGATCGGCAGTGGACGGTCTTCGTCGGCCATCGGCCGCTCGCGGGCCGGCAAGAAGTCGCGCCGATCGGTCCATGCCATCGCATCGGCGACTCGTCGCGCGTCGTCTCGTTGCCGCACGTCATCAGTGCATCATGGAGTGTGTCCCGTCGCCAACGTCAGATCGACAACGACGTGTACAACCGGCTGTCCGGCGAGTGGTGGGCCGACGACAGCCTGCTCGCGATGCTGCGCACGTTCGTCAACCCCGGACGGGTGCCCTACTACGAACGCGTGCTGCTCGATCGGCTGGGTGTCGACCCGCGTCGTACGCCGCTGCTCGACATCGGGTGCGGCGGCGGGCTGATCTCAGAGGAGTTCGCTCGGATGGGTTTCCCGGTGAGCGGCCTCGACCTCTCGCCCGGTTCGATCGACACCGCACGCGAGCACGCCCGGCAGCAGGGGTACGACATCGACTACACCGTGGGCGGGGCCGAGTCGCTGCCGTACGGTGACGAGTCGTTCGGCGTGGTGGCCTGCTGCGACGTCATCGAGCACATCACCGACGTCGACCGGATGCTGGCCGAGGCCGCCCGCGTCCTGCGTACGGGCGGTGTGTTCTTGTACGACACGCCCAACCGGACCTGGATCAGCAAGCTCACGACGATCAAGGTGGCTCAGGACTGGGCGCCGGTCGCGTGCTTTCCGCCGGATCTGCACGTGTGGTCGATGTACTGGAAGCCGCGTGAGCTGGCGGCCGCGCTGCACCGCCACGGCCTGCTCAGCGCCGAGGTACGCGGGCTGCGGCCCCGGCGGCCGCTCATGATGCTGTGGTCGGCGCGCGAGCTCAAGCTGGGACGGATCGACGTCCGCGAGTTCGGCCGTCGGCACGCGTTCCGCGAGAGCCGCGACCGGTCGGGGCAGTACATGGGGTACGCCGTGAAGCCGACTGGATGAGCCCCGAGCTCGACGCGGGTCAGCCTTCTGGCCGGGCCGGCAGGACGCAGAACTCGTTGCCTTCCGGATCGGCAAGCACGACCCACGGGGCGTCGTCCCCCTGGCCGACCGAGACCTGTCGCGCGCCGAGCGCCTCGATGCGCGCGACCTCAAGCGCCTGATCGTCGGGCCGGAGGTCGAGATGCAGCCGGTTTTTGAGCGTCTTCGGCTCCGGCACGCGGAGGAACAGCAGATCCGGGGCGACGCCGTCCTCTGGGCTGCCTGCCGGCGGCTCGAGGACGACCTCGTCCGGTGTGTCGTGCGTACGGCGCCAGCCCAGCACATCGGCCCAGAATCGGGCCTGCCGGTCGGGGTCTTGCGAGTCGACGCACAGGCACTGCATGCGGATCGTCATCCCGACAGTATGGCTACTCGCGTCGTGGCTTACGCGGTCGGCGCGGCAACCAAGCCGGGACCTCGGCACAGTACATGTCGTACTCGGCGCCGAACTCGCGACGCAGCGTCGGTTCCTCGTACGCCTTGACGAACCCTGCGAAGACCAGCGCGACGATCGCGGCGTACGCGACGAGCAACAGACTGCCCAGCAGCATCGCCTGGCCGACGATCATGGCGACCACCGCGACGTACATCGGGTTGCGCACGTAGCGGTAGAGACCGGTCACCACCAAGTGCTGGGTCGGCGCAACCGGGGCTGGTGTGCCGAGTCCCTCGATCGCGAAGCGCGCGAACGCCTCGACGACCACGAGTGCGCCGGCCACGAACAGGACGCCGCCGACCACCCGAACCGGCAACCAGCCGTCGCCCATCTCGCGGGCGTCCCACCCCGTGAGCCACCACGGACCGAGGACAGCCACGACACCTGGAGCGGCGAGCAGCCAGACGAACGAGCCGACTGCCGCTCCGATCCGCCTCACGACCGGAGCCGATCCCGGATCGCGTCGAGAACCGCCGGGTCCTCGATGGTGGACGGCACCGGCTCGTCTCGCCCGTCGGCGATGCCGCGCATCGTCTTGCGCAGGATCTTGCCCGAGCGGGTCTTCGGCAGCGCCTCGACGACACTGACGTCGCGGAAGGCGGCGACCGCCCCGATCTCGCGGCGTACGGAGGCAATCAGCTCGTCGCGCAACCGGTTCTCCTCGATGTCGACACCGGCCTTGAGCACGACCAGCCCGTGCGGGAGTTGGCCCTTGAGCGAGTCGCGGACGCCGATGACGGCGCACTCGGCGACGGCCGGATGCGCCGCCAGCACCGCCTCCATCGCGCCGGTCGACAATCGATGACCGGCCACGTTGATGACGTCGTCGACCCGACCCATGACGAACAGGTAGCCGTCGGTGTCGAGGAAGCCAGAGTCGCCGGTGAGGTAGTAGCCGTCGTACTGCGAGAGGTAGGAGTCGATGTAGCGCTGGTCGTCGCCCCACAGGGTCGGCAGCGACCCCGGCGGCAGCGGCAGCTTGATCGCGATGGCGCCCTCGGACCCGGCCGGCAGGCGTTCGCCGTTCGGGTCGAGGATGCGGACGTCCCAACCCGGGACGGGCTTGGTGGCCGATCCGGGTTTGACCGGAAGGTGCTCGAGTCCGCGCGGGTTCGCGGCAATCGGCCAGCCGGTCTCGGTCTGCCACCAGTGGTCGATCACCGGCACCCCGAGGTGGTCGTGCGCCCAGTGGTACGTCTCGGGGTCGAGTCGCTCGCCGGCCAGGAAGAGAGTCCCGAACCGCGACAGGTCATGCTTGGTCATCTCGACGCCGTCGGGGTCCATCTTCTTGATCGCGCGCAGGGCCGTCGGCGCGGTGAACAACGCTCTCACGCCGTGGTCGGAGATCACCCGCCAGAACGCGCCGGCGTCGGGCGTCCCCACCGGCTTGCCTTCGTAGAGGACGGTCGTCGCGCCGACCAGCAACGGCGCGTAGACGATGTAGCTGTGGCCCACAACCCAGCCGACGTCTGAGGCGGTCCACCACACGTCGCCGGGGCCGATGCCATAGACGGCACGCATCGAGTACGCCAGCGCGACGGCATGTCCACCGGTGTCGCGGACCACCCCCTTCGGCTTACCGGTCGTACCCGAGGTGTACAGGATGTACAACGGGTCGGTCGCCGCGACCGGCACCGGATCGACCGGCTCGGCATCGGCGACCAGCGTCGCCCAGTCGAGGTCGCGCGGACCCAGCTCAGCGGGTCGCCGTTCGCGCTGTAGGACGACGACACCGTCCGGCTGGTGCGAGGCCATGTCGAGTGCCTCGTCGATGATCGGCTTGTATTCGACGACCCGAGTCGGCTCGATGCCGCAGGACGCCGCCAGGATGACCTTCGGCTGGGCGTCGTCGATCCGGGCGGCCAGCTCGCGGGGCGCGAAGCCGCCGAACACCACGGAGTGCACCGCGCCGATGCGAGCGCAGGCCAGCATCGCGATCGCCGCCTCCGGCACCATCGGCATGTAGATGATGACCCGATCGCCCTGTGCCACGCCGACCGACCGCAACGCACCGGCGAACAGCGCAACATCGTCGCGCAGCTGCCGGTAGGTGGAGGTCCGCCGCGTGTCGGTCATCGCCGAATCCCAGATCAGTGCCGGCTGCTCGCCGCGTCCGCTGTCGACGTGCCGGTCGAGTGCGTTCGCGGCCGTGTTGAGCTCGCCGTCGGGGAACCATCGATACAGCGGCGGGTTGGTGTCGTCCAACGCACGGGTAGGAGCGCGGGTCCAGTCGATGGCCTCGGCCGCCTCGAGCCAGAAGTCTTCGCGGTCGTCGAGGCTTCGGCGGTAGTGCTTGGCGTACTCACTCACGGGCGATCAGCTCCAGAGGCACGGGGACGTACGTCCGCTATCCGGAGACTACCGCCGTGGGTCAGTCGGCCCCGGTCGTGAGTTGCACGATCCGGGTCGCGACGTCGGCCACTCGCGCATCGCAGGTCGCGGCGCCGACCCAAAACTCCGTCCACGACCAGCCGGGTACGTCGCCGGGCTCGAACCAGGGGAGCACCATCTCGTGTGTCGTCTCGAGGTCGCTCAGCAGGCGTTCGTTGACGTCGTCGGCGGCGGCTTCGGTGTAAACCCGAAACGCATTGGTGTGTGGGGGATCCGGGTCGACGCGGAGTCCGGCGGCGGTGAGCTGCTTGGCGAGGTCGACCGCGGTCTCGTGGTATTCGGCCATCCGTGGCAGGTGGGTGCGCAGGCCCTCCCGCGCCATGACCGCGTACGGCAGCAAGGTGAAGAGCGTGCCGCCGTGCCGTCGCTGCCAGGAGCGGGCATCGTCGATGACGTCGCTCGGGCCCGCGACCGCCGCGCCGGCCAACCCGCCGAGTCCCTTGTAGAACGACACGTACATGGTGTCGGCGAGTCCGGCAATCTCATCGAGCGTGTGACCGAGGTACGGCGCGCTCTCCCAGATCCGGGCGCCGTCGATGTGCAGCGGCACCTCGCGGTCGCGGCAGGCCTTCGCGAACGCGGTGAACTCGTCCCACGTCGGCAGCTTGTAGCCGCCGTCGCGCAGCGGAAGCTCCACGGTCACGGCGCCCAGCGAACCGGTCAGAGTCGCCAGGTCGTCGGGCGTCGGCTGTCGCGGCTCGAACGTCAGGTACGCGGTTTCGAGCCGGTGCAGCTCGGGTAGCGCGCTGAGCTCGTGCAGTACGAGGTGCGAAAGTCCGTGCAGAGCGATCCGCGACGACCCCGTGCGCTCCGACCACGCCCGAAGGACGCATTGCTGCGCCATGATCCCGCTCGGCATGAACGCGGCCGCCGGCTTGCCGAGCAGATCCGCGACCTCCTGCTCCAACGCGGCGACCGCCCCGCCCTTGCCGTAGCGGTCCAGATCGTCTCCGGCGTCCGCTGCGGCCAGTCGCGCCAGCAGGTCGCCGGGCGTCGGCCAGCCGTGGCCGAACACGGATGCGCGGCAGGCGTTGCGAGCGGCGGTACGGCGGCGTTCGAGCTCGTCGGTCGGTGGCATAGGCCCATCATCGCTTGGCACGGGGGTCCCCTGCGCCAAACCTATTGGCGCAGGGGTCCCCAGCGCCAAACCTATTGGCGTCGGGGACCCCCGCGCCAAAGCCGCCCGGCTGCGACGATGGGTTCATGCGCAGCCAGATCCGCCACTATCACACCGGTTCCGACGACACGGTCCTCGACATCACCCGCGACTGTGCGGCGTTCGCCCACACCGAGCGTGACGGGCTGCTGCACGTGTTCGTGCCGCACGCCACGGCGGGACTGGCGATCATCGAGACCGGCGCCGGCAGCGACGACGATCTGCTGGGCGTTCTCCAGGAGTTGCTGCCGGCCGACGACCGGTGGCGGCATCGGCACGGTACGCCCGGCCACGGCCGGTCTCATGTGATGCCGGCGTTGCTGCCGCCGTACGCGACGTTGCCGGTCGTCGCGGGCCGCCTGGCGCTCGGCACTTGGCAGCGGATCTGCCTGGTCGATCTCAACGTCGACAACCCCGATCGCGAGGTCCGGCTGTCATTCCTGCCCGGCTAACGGGCAACCTTCTCGGGTCGTCGGCGGGTCTCCGGGGCACCGACCACTGCATGGCCGAGCACGTGACCGCCGCCGACGGATCTTGAGCGTTTTGGGTAGCCATTGCTACCGCAATCCCTCAAGATCCGTCGGCTCAGGCCGTACGACGCCGGCCGCGCCGAGCCTGGAGGTAGTCGGCGACGACGTACTCGCCGAGCCGTCCGAGCTCGGGTGTGAACACCCGACCGCCGTTGCGCCGGGCGACCGCGTCGACAAACCGCGCCAGACCCGGATCGTCGCCCAACAGGAAGAAATTGAGCGTCGCCCCGACTCGCGTCATGGCGTCGACCTCACCCACGGTCGCTTGCAGCGTCGCAGCTGTCGTCGGCCAGTGGAAGAACGGCAGGCCGTCGGCCTCGAGATGCGCCGTCGGCTCGCCGTCGGTCACGATCAGCACGACCGGCTCAGCGTCGGGATGCCGCCGCAGGTGCCGTCCGGCGAGCAGCAGCGCGTGCTGCAGGTTGGTGCCCTGCACGAACTCCGGCTCGGCCTGGGCCAGCTGCAGCGGCGTCATCCGCCGCGCCAGCCGGTCGAACCCGATGATCTGCAACGCGTCCTGCCGGAACCTCGTCGCCACCAGATGCGACAGCGCGATCGCGGTCTGCTTCATCGGCCCCCATCGCTCCTCTTGCACCATCGAGAACGAGAGGTCGACCAGCAGCGCAACGGCGGCCGTCGTACGCCGCTCGGTCTCGGCCACCGCGAAGTCGTCGACCGCCAGCCGTACCGTCGTCTCACCGGACTCCGCCGAGCGCAGAATCGCGTTGTGCACTGTCCTGACCGCGTCGATCGGACGCTCGTCGCCGAACTCCCATGGCAGCACGGCGCCGGTCCGCTCGTCGGCCGCTCCACTGCGCCGGTCGTCGTGATCGCCCTTGCCGACGGCCTCGAGCTGGTCGAAGATCCGCCGCAGTGCCGTGTCGCCGAGCCGGCGCAGCGCCTTCGGGGTCAGCTCGAGTCCCTCGGGCCCACGTTGCAGATAGCCCTGGCGCTCCAGCTCCCGTTCGAGATCGCGCAGCGCCTGCAGATCCTGCACGGCCGACGGCGCCAGCTGTCGTTCGAGCGCGTCGACGTCGACGTCGTCGAGCGTGGCACCCGGATGCTCCTGCGCCAGCTGGGCCTCCAACTCCTCGACGTCGGCCAGGTCAGCGACCGCGCCGACGGCGTCGCCGTACCCAAGCGGCTGCTGACCGTCGATGTCGGTGCCCTCGCGGCCCCGCATCATGCCGGGCCGCAGCGCCGTCAGGTTGTCGCGCAGCTGCGACAGCTGGCTCTCGAGGTCGACGTCGCCGAGCGCCTCACTCATCAGGCGCATCAGCTCGTCGCGTTGCTCCGGTGTCAACGACCGCAGCATCCGCTCGGCCGCCGCCTGCCGTCGGGCCAGCAGGTCGATCAGGTCGTCGGTGTCCTTCGGGTTCTCGGGGAAGAAGTCGCCGTGTCGCTCCATGAACTCGTTGAACTGTTCGGTCGTGTCCTCGCCCCGTGCATGCGCCGCGAGCAGGGAGTTGAGATCGGCGAGCATGTCGCGCACCCGCTGCATCGCCTCGGGATCCTGGCCCGACAGGGCCTCGCGCATGCCGGCGAACTGCGCGTCGAGCACTTCGCGACGCAGCATCTGCTGAATCTCCTCGAAGCCGCGACGGGCCTCGGGGGAATGCCAGTCGTACGATGACAGCTCCCGCACGGCACTCGCGGTGTCGTCGGGTACGTCGTCGAGCTGCATCTCCGCGAGCCGAGCGTCGTCGGTGTTTTCGCCGGCGAGCGTGGCTCGCTCCTCGGCGAGCACCTGGTCGAGGGCGGCTCGTACTCGATCGAGTGTCCCGGTGAGATTGCCTCGGCGCTGTAGCTCGCGCCGGCGACGGGCGAGGTCGCGGCGCAGATCGTCGAGGCCGCGCCGGCGACCCGATCCACGCCGAAGCAGTCGGTCGACCGCCTCGCGGATGCCGGACCCTCCGAGGACGTCGCTGCCGACCTCGTCGAGCGCGGCCCGCACGTCGAACGGCGGCTCCAACGGGTCGCGGCCACCCCGCCAGGTGCCGTAGCGCCAGCTCCGGTGATGTCGGTGCGGACGGGCCATCGGTCAGCCTCCGTAGACGGTGCGGCCGTCGATCTCGTCCTTGGCCAGCCGCCGAGTCAGATGGAGCCCTTCGAGGACGAACTCGACCGCCGCCGCCGCCTGGCCGGGCGAAACAGTGTCTTCGTCGACGCCCAACCGGTCGAGGACGGTGGCCAGCCCCGGCACCGACCCCATCTGCTCCAGCACGTCAACCCCCGGTACGAGCGGGCCGGTCTCGACCGTGTCGCCCTCGACGAAGTGCTCGGTGAACGGCGCCAGATCGACGCCGGCGAGGCGATGCCGGAAGGTCTCGGCCGTCGCCAGCCGCAGGATGTGGTCGAGCACCTCGTCCTCGCGGCCTTCCTCGCCCATCTCGAACTCGACCTTGCCGAGCAACGTGGGCAACACGTCCGGGACGTCGCCGATCCGCGCAACCGCTTCGTCCTCGCCGGCGAGCGCCGACCGTCGCAGCGCCGATGCCGACACCGCCTCGGTCGCCGCGATCGCGAGCCGGGCGGAGACACCCGAGCGCTGGTCGATGGCGTTGGACTCCCGCAGCCCGGCCGCGAAGCGCGCCAGCGCCTCGACGACATGGACCGGCACGGCCGACACGGTCGCCGACTCCTGCTGGATCAGGGCGACCTCATGGTCGATGTCGAGCGGATAGTGGGTGCGGATCTCGGCTCCGAAGCGGTCCTTGAGCGGTGTGATGATCCGGCCCCGGTTGGTGTAGTCCTCCGGGTTGGCCGACACGACGAGCAGCAGGTCGAGGGGCAGTCGCAGGGCGTACCCGCGGACCTGGATGTCGCGCTCCTCCAAGACGTTGAACAACGCGACCTGGATGCGCTCGGCGAGATCGGGGAGCTCGTTGATGCCGAAGATGCCGCGATTGGCCCGGGGCAGCAGCCCGTAGTGCACGGTCTCCGGGTCGCCGAGTGGCCGGCCCTCGGCGACCTTCGTCGGGTCGATGTCACCGACCAGGTCGCCGACGCTCGTGTCGGGTGTGGCGAGCTTCTCGCCGTACCGCTCGTCGCGGTGCCGCCACCCGATCGGCAGGGCATCGCCGTACTCGGCCGCCAGCGAGCGACATCGCACGCAGATCGGGTCTAAGGGGTCGTCATGGATCTCACAGCCCTCGACGAAGGGCTGCCACTCGTCGAGCAGGCCGGCGAGCGTACGCATAAGGCGCGTTTTTCCCTGTCCGCGCTCGCCGAGCAGCACCAGGTCGTGTCCGGCGAGCAACGCGCGCTCCAGCTCGGGGAGCACCGTGTCGTCGAAGCCGACGATCCCGGGAAAGGTGGTTCGGCCCTCTCTCAGGGCCGTCAAGAGGTTGTCGCGAATCTCGGCCTTCACGCTGCGGGAAACGTGGGCGCCGGCTTTGAGCTCTCCAACGGTTTTCGTCACGGGGGGTGAGGATTGAGTCACGTCTCGACAGTACGTGGTAGGCAAAGTGGACGCTCTAACGTGGCGACAATCACGTTCGTGCGTACGGGGGTTTGCAATCCACAACCGGTGTCTGCTTATGGTCCCGGCGCTACACAACTGGATAGCCGGTCGTCGGAACGCCGAATCCCGCCACCTTCGACCGGTCCCCGCAATCGACAGCGCACCTTGGGAGCGCACTTGGCGGGAACGGGGGACCCAACCGTAAGTCGTCGGCCGCCGCCGATGGCTCGCACCGCACGGGCCCACCGTGCTTGGGGTGTAGCCGCCCAATGGGGCGACGGGGCACCTTCTCAGCCCTAACCCGACAGCTGACTCCGTAGGCGTGGGAAGGAACCAACCGCCATGCCCGCACGCGCATGGGCGGGGCGCTCGCTTGCCCTGCCCCTTGCTACAGCACTGTCTGCAACCGCACTATCGACTGCCGGACTCGCAATCGGCTCCACGGGAAGCGCCGCCGAGGCGGCACGCTCCCACCGCGAAACGAAGATCTTCCACGCGGTCCGGATTGCCAAGCGCCAGATCGGAGAACCCTACGTATACGGCGCAAACGGACCCGGGGCGTTCGACTGCTCGGGACTCACGTCGTACGCCTTCCGGCACGCTGGCCTCCGGGTGCCCCGCACCTCGGACGCTCAGTACGACCGGGTCCGCCACATCCGCAAGCGCAACATTCGCCGCGGCGACTTGGTTTTCTTCCACAGTGGAGGGGACGTCTACCACGTCGCGATCTACCTCAAGCGCAAGCACGGGGATCGGATCATCCTGCACTCGCCGCGTCCCGGCCGGACCGTGCAGCGTGACCCGATCTGGACCCGCAGCTGGTGGGCGGGCACGCTTCGCAAGCACCACTGACCGGTAGCAGCGACCCTGCGAAACGAGGCCTTCATCGCTCGTTTCGCAGGGCGCTCGGGGCCTCAGAGGCGACAACGCCGTCTGACGCCCCCTGTCCGGATCGGCACAACCGTTACGGCACACTGTCCCTCATGCTCGCCACTGACTCTCCAGGTGTCCTTCGCCGTCTCGGCGTCCTCGGCATCGCCTCGGGCCTCATGCTGACGGCCTGTGGCGGTGGCGGCGACGACGAGAGTGGCGCGTCTGACGACGAAAACAGTCGCGGCAGCGGCACCGTGATCCAAATATCTCCGCTCACCGGACTCGAGGCGCCGGACGGCTTCCCGACGTATCCGGTGATCGTCACCAAGATCGACAACACTTCCTCTGCTGAGCCGCAGGTCGGTCTCGACAAGGCCGACCTGGTCGTCGAAGAGCTGGTCGAGGGTGGTTATACCCGGCTCGCGGCGTTCTTCTGGTCGGAGACCCCGGACGAGGTCGGCCCGATTCGGTCGATGCGCTCGTCCGACGTCGGCATCGTCGGACCCGTCAAGGGCGCGGTCGAGGTCGCCTCGGGCGGGGCGCCGATCGCGGCCAAGGACCTCAAGAGGGCCAACATCCCCACGTACACCGAGGGCGCTCCCGGATACAGTCGCGCCTCGGATAGATCGGCGCCGTACAACCTCATGATGGACCTCGGCAAGCTGGCCGGGACGCTCGACGAGACGGACCCGCCCGATCCGTACTTGCCGTTCGGCGGCGCGGGTGACTTCTCCGGAGCCAAGGCGAAGAGCGCGGACAAGGTTCGGGTCGAGTTCTCGGCGGGACAGACGACCAACTGGAGCTACGAGAAGGGCACCGGTTGGGTCCGCAAGAACGGCCTCGCCGAGCAGGGCGAAGACTTCGTGCCCGACAACATCCTGACTGTCGAGGTCAAGGTCGGCGACGCCGGCTACCTCGACCCGGCCGGCAACCCGGTGCCGGAGACCAAGTTCTTCGGCAAGGGCAAGGCTGTGCTGTTCCATGACGGCAAGGCGCTGCCGGCCAAGTGGTCCAAGAGCGGCGCCGACGCCGAGTTGAAGCTCACGACGACCAACGGCAAGCCGCTCACGGTGCCCGCCGGTCACACCTGGATCGAGCTCGTGCCCAAGAAGGGCGGATCGGTTAGCTATTAGCTCGGTCCGCTATTAGTCCGTGTCAGGCGACGGAGTGGGGCGAGGCGAACCTTCGCCGCTCCCAGGTGAGAATCGACGGCATGGTGGTACGGATTCCTATCGGGGACTTCTCCCGGATGACTCATCTGAGCGTCAAGGCGCTGCGGCACTATCACGAGGTCGGTCTGCTTGAACCGGCCGAGGTGGATGCGAGCTCGGGATACCGGTTCTACGGTTCGGATCAGGTGCCGGTCGCGCAGGCGATCCGCCGGTTCCGGGATCTGGGTATGCCGCTTGATGAGATCGGGCGGGTGCTTCGCGCGCCCGACGTTGCGGCACGTCAGGATGCGATCGCGGTGCATCTGCGGCGGAAGGAAGCAGAGTTGGCACAGGTCGAGCGCACGGTGACGGTGCTGCATGCGTTGCTCGGCCAGCCGCCCGTCATGGCGCCGGTATCGTACCGCTCGGTGGCGGCGCAGCGGGTGCTGGCGGTCAACGATCGGTTGGCCGCCACGGAGCTGGAGCAGTGGTGGGAGGCCGCCTTCGGGGAGCTGGACGCGGTCGCGACGGCCGCGGGCGTCCAGTCGCGTGGGCCGCGTGGCGCGCTGTACTCGGCGGACTTCTTTCAGCAAGGGTCCGGCGAGGTGGTCGCGTACTCGCCGGTCGACGGCGAGGTAGCGACGACCGGCCGCGCCCGGGTCATGGAGTTGCCGGCCGCCGACCTGGCGGTCGCGACCCACCGAGGCGGACTTGACGACATCGACCGTACGTTCGGGGCGCTCGGGGTGCACATCGCCGAGAAGGAGATCGGGCTGGACGGGCCGATCCGTGAGCTGTACGTGGTCAGCCCGTTCGAGGTCGACGAGGAGGAGCGGTTGGTGACCGAGGTGGGCTGGCCGGTGTTCTTGACGCGCTCAGCGTGAGTGTGGCCGCCGGGCGAGGCGCACTCCGGCGAGGCACAGGGTGCCGCCCGCCAGGGCCAGGGCGGGTGGCGTCTCACCGAGCACGAGCCAGCCAAGCGTGATCGCCACGACCGGGATCAGGTAGTTCAGCGCCGCGGTCCGGCCCGCGCTGGCATGTCGGAGCGCGAAGCTCCACGTGGCGAATCCGAGCGTGGTGGGTACCACGCCCAGGTAGATCAGCCAGCCGATGGCCGCGGCGCTCGCGTTGTGCAGCTCGCTCACCAGATCCGGTGTCAGGGGCAGCAGCACGACTGTGGCGATGGCCGTACCCAGCCAGGTCACCTGGAACCCCGACACCCGGCTCAGGACCGGCTTTTGCACGATGACGGCGGCGGCGTACGACAGAACCGCCAGGACGAGGAGCGCGAACCCGGCGGTGGTGGCGCCCGCGGGCCGCCCGGACGTGGCGACGCCGATGAGAACCGTTCCGGCGAACGCGAGGACGCAGCCGACGAGCAGGCCCCGGGGGAATCCCTCGCGGAGAATCGCGCCGGCCAGCACCGCGATCAGCAGCGGACCGATGTTGATCACCATGGCCGCGGTGCCGGCGTCCACCGAGCGTTCGGCGGCGTTCAGGGCGATGCTGTAGCAGCAAAGCCACAGCACCGCGTACCCGCCGATCGCCAGGGTGTCCCGGCGGCCGGGTAGCGGCTCCCGGCGCCCCGACAGGTGCCGGGCGAGCGCGATGGCACCGAGAATCGCGGCGGCCACCACGAGCCGGCCCAGGGCCATCGCGGCGGGTGAAAACGTCTCGCCGGCGGCTCGGATCGCCACGAACGCCGACCCCCAGGCCATCACCGTCGTCAACCCGGCGATCAACGCTGTCAGCTCCAGCCTGCGGGACGGGAGTCCGCCGGGCACGAGGTTGGAGCGCCCCAGCCCCGCCCGCGGGGACGTCATGAGCGAGCCCCATCGAGCACCGGCCGCGGCGTCAGCCGTACGGCACCCGGCAGCGAGCGCTCCAGGACGAGAGCGGAGCCGCCCGCGACCACGGCGAGGAGCGCGGTGCCGATGAACAGCGCCTGCCCGGACAGCCCCAGCAGGTATCCGCCCGACGTTGGGCCCACCGCCAGCCCGAGCCAGAACGACAGACCCATGGCGGCCAGATAGCGACCGCGTAGCCGGGCCGGGGCCAGGTCCGCCGTCAGCGGTGTCAGCACCGTCGTGTGCAGGCACTCGCCGACGCCGATGGCGACCGCGGCGACGGTGAGCAACGGCATGGCGGCGCCCGCGGGTGCGCCGAGCACCAGCACGTACGCCGCGACGAACAGTCCGGCCCCGGCCGCCATCGTCGGCATCCGCCTGCGCCCCTCGGCCAGGCGTGCCACCGGCACCTGCGCTACCGCTACCGCCATCGTGTTCGCCAGCAGCAGCACCCCGAGCCACCGGGTGTCGACGCCCAAGGTTCCCCGGGCGTAGGCGGGGAGCAGCCAGCTGAACACGCTCCATCCCACGGCGATCATCGCGACGTTCACCGTGGCCAGCGCGAGGAAGGACCGATCGGCCAGCACGGCCCGGTACCCGCCGCCGACCGGCTTGGGCACGGCGACGTCCTGAACAACGACCAAGAGCAGGCCGACGAACACCAGGTACGTCAACGCGTTGGCCAGCAGCAGGCCGACGAAGCCGGGCAGTCCCGCCGCCGCGACGACCCCGCCCACGGCACCGCCGATCCCCATCCCGACGTTCGTCGCAACCCTGGACACCGCGGTGACCCGATGGCGCAGGTCCGCCCGTACCAGCGCCACGAGCAGCGCCTGTTGGCTCGGGATGAGCATGCCGTTGCCCAGCCCCGCCAGTGCGGCCGCCGCGAACGCCAGCGCCGGGTCGGTCGCCACCGCCAGACCCGCGTAGCCGAGCGCCAGTGCTACCCCGCCGACCGCGGTGACCGCCCGAGCCCCCCATCGGTCGATCATCGGTCCGGCTACCGGCGCCCCCACGACGGCGGCTCCGGTGAGCACTCCGACGACCAGGCCCGCCATGCCCAGGGAGAACCCGCGGCCCTCGTGCAGATAGATGACCTCGAACGGCAGTACCGCGCCGTACCCGAGCGCGTTGATCAAGATGCCGAGCTGAACAAGCCACACCTGCCCCGGCAACCCGAACGCGACCCGCCGGGTGGTGGACGTGAAGGCGTCGTTGTTCACGGCGCTCACGCTGAAGTCTCCCCTTACCGGAGGGTCAAGCCAGCGCGGGCCTGAATCACCTTGCGATGCGGCAGCGATGTCGACCTCGCCACGCGCGTCAACCCAGCCGCTGCTCGCCGCTCATCAGCAACGTCGGCGCACCCACCGTCGGCACGCCTCCGGATGCCGCACCCTTCACAGAAACAGCACTACGGCGCCGCGGAGTCGCCGCCGAAGGCGTTGACGTCGGAGCCGACCAGACCGCGCAGGCCGCTCAGTACCGCGCTGATCACGACCTCCACGTCGCGGCTGGTCTGCTCCGGGTCGTCTGAGTCGGCGACCCAGAGGCCGGCGCTGCCCAGGGCCCCGAAGAAGATCTGGGCGAACGTCTCGACGACCCGATCGGGCGCGTCGATCTCCTCGAACAGACCGTGCACGATGTCCGACATCAGGCCGTAGGTCAGACGTTCCTCGGCCTCGCGCCAGCGGTCGAAGCCGAGCCGCACCGGCCCCTCCTGGATTACGATCCGCCGGTAGGTCGGGTCCTGGCACACGTCGAGGTAGCCGCGCAGGCCTTCGAGCGCGCGCTCCCAGGGGTCAGGGATCTTCTCGATCCGCCTGGCGATCGTCGTCTGGGCCTTCGCCTCGAGTCGCTCGAAGACGGCCTCGAACAGCGCCAGCTTGCCCTCGTAGTGGTGGTAGAGCGCGCCCTTGGTGACCCGCGCCCGCGCGACCACCTCGTCGAGGCTCGTCCCGGCGTACCCCCGCTCGGCGAACAGCTTGGTGGCGCTGCGGACGAGAGCCTTGCGGGTCGTCGCGGAGTACTGCGCCCGTCGCGATGCCGCGCGGAGCACCTTCGCCGGGGACGCCATCTATCCAGCATAGAGATCGAAGCAGCCGAGAGGGTGTCATACGACGCGTTTTGATCCCGGCCAGGAGAGCCCGCGAACGAGCGGTGAACTTAAGGTACGTCACATACTGTCGGTTTGCTCCGGAGCCGGCACACTCGACATACTGAGAGTACGTACTGACGGTATGACGAGAGGAGCGCGAACCATGACCTGGAACGCCTACCACCGTCGTGATGCGGCCTTGCGCTCGGTGATCGCGCTGATCGACCGCCGCCGGGACGGGCAGCTCCCCTGGCACGAGTTGGACGAGACGCGGGAGGCGTACGACGGTCCCACGGACCTCTTGCTGGCGCTCCAGATGCGCTGGCACACCCGGCTCGCCGGCCATGTGGATCGCCTCTTGGCCGAGCAGCCGATGGACCTGCGGGCCGCGGTGATCCGGGCCTGGCAGGCGGCGACCACCGACCTTCCCGGCGTCCGCGCCGTGCTCGACACCCACGACGACGACCCGTCCCTACGGTCGGCGCGAGCCAAGGAGCTCGCGTATCTCGCGTCGGCGGCGGGAGTCGCGGAGTTGCACGATCCGGCCGCCGTCGAGGTCGGCGCGGAGATTCGGGCCGACGCGCGGCGAGTCGTGGAGCCCGTCGAGGTCCCCGACCACGTGCCGACCGGCTGGGTCGCCCGCGTCCTGCAGGCGCTCTCCGCCTGACGCCATTCGGCGCCAACAGTCGGTCTGCGAGGATGGCGCCGTGTCGACTGCGCCGAGCGTTTCGTACTCCATCACGGTCCGACTCGAGGTGCCCGCCGGCGGTACGGCGGTCAGCCTCCTGACCAACACCGTCGAGAAGGCCGGTGGCGTGGTCACCGCGCTCGACGTCACGTCGTCGGCTCCGGACCGGCTGCGGATCGACGTCACCTGCGCCGCTTCGGACACCGCGCATGTGACCGAGATCGTCGACGCCCTCGGAGCGGTGCCCGGCGTCGTGGTGCACAAGGTCTCCGACCGGACCTTCCTCATGCACCTCGGCGGCACGATCGAGATGCAGAGCAAGCACCCGATCCGCAATCGCGACGACTTGTCGATGGTCTACACGCCGGGCGTGGCCCGGGTCTGCGAGGCGATCGCGGCCAACCCGGAGGATGCCCGGCGGCTCACCATCAAACGCAACTCGGTCGCCGTGGTCACCGACGGATCGGCGGTGCTCGGCCTCGGCAATCTGGGCGCGGCCGCGGCACTGCCGGTCATGGAGGGCAAGTCGGCGCTGTTCAAGCGGTTCGCCGACATCGACGCCTGGCCGCTGTGCCTCGACACCCAGGACGTCGACGAGATCGTCTCGATCGTCGCCGCCGTCTCACCCGGATTCGCCGGCATCAATCTCGAGGACATCTCCGCACCGCGCTGCTTCGAGATCGAGGCGCGGCTGCGCGAGCGGCTGGACATCCCCGTCTTCCATGACGACCAGCACGGCACGGCAATCGTCGTACTCGCGGCGTTGACGAATGCGCTGCGCGTCGTCGGCAAGCGGCTCGACGAGATCCGGCTCGTGATGTCCGGCGCGGGTGCGGCCGGGACCGCGATCCTCCGGGTGTTGCTCGAGGCGGGCCTGCGGCACGTCACCGTCGTCGACATCGGCGGCATCATCCATCGGGACCGGCCCGATATGGACGATTCGCTGTGCTGGATCGCCGACCACACCAACGCCGAGGGACTGACCGGCAGCCTGCGGGACGCGATCCGCGGTGCCGACGCGTTCGTCGGCGTGTCGGCGCCCAACCTGCTCCGCGGCGACGACGTTGCGTCGATGGCCGACGACGCGATCGTCTTCGCCCTCGCCAACCCGGTGCCCGAGATCGATCCGGTCGTCGCCAGCCAGCACGCGGCGGTGGTCGCAACCGGACGGTCGGACTTCCCGAACCAGATCAACAACGTCCTCGCGTTCCCCGGTGTCTTCCGGGGCCTGCTCGACAGTCACAGTCGCTCGATCGACCACACGTTGATGATCGCCGCCGCCGAGGCGATCGCGTCGACGGTGACCGAGGCGGAGCTGAACCCGAACTACATCGTCCCCGCGGTCTTCAACGCCGATGTGCACCACGCGGTCGCAGCCGCCGTACGCGACGCCGCCGCCGGTTAGGTCTCCCGCCGGGCGATCCGATCGAGCTCCTCACCGAGGGCGTCTCGGATCGCCACAGCCAGCTCGCGATGGAACACCGTGACCACCGCCTGTCCGGCGACCGGCACCAGCGTCTCGATGGCCAGGAGCACCCGGGCCCACTCGTCCTCCGGCATGCCGGCCTCGGCGAACGGGTGCCAGATCTGGTCGCGTACCTGCGAGACGAAGGCCCGCGCGATCGCCGACAGGTGCTCCGACAGTACGGGGAGCAGGTCGACGACGCTGTCGGGGTCGAGCCCGAGCGCGATGGCCTGGGCGCCGGCACGTACGACGGACGGCTGCAGCAGCCGGAGCCGGTCGTCGTCGATGCGTTCGGCGAGGCCGAGCTCGACGATTCGGCCGATCAGTCGGTCGTGCGGGTCGATGCCGGCCATCGCGGTCAAGGTCTCGCGCGCGATCTCCTCCGGCTGTTCGTCGGCGCCGACCGGATTGTCCAGCATGCGCAGTAGGTCGAGTGCATGACCGGCGAGGCCGTGCCCACCGCGGATCGCCTGCTCGACGGCGGCCAGCGTGTAGCCGCGATCGAGCAACTCGCGCACCAGCAGCAGCCGATGCACGTGTTCCTGGCTGTAGAAGCCGGTACGACCGACCAGCCGGGGCGGCGGGAGCAGGCCGCGGCTCGCGTACGCCCGGACGTTGCGCACCGTCATGCCGACCCGAGCGGCCAGCTCGTCGACGGTCAGCTCGCGTTCGCCGGACGCCGAGGGTGATGTCACGTCACTCATGTCACAGCAAGGATGTCAGATGGGACGGTACGCCTTCGTCGGGCTGAGATGCCACCATTGGCCTATGGCCGGTGAACGATCCAGAGATCCGCATCCGGAGCGGCACGGCGAGCCGACCGAGGAGCTGCCGGACGAGCCCCGCGGCGGCGATGGCGAGACGTCGTCGTACGCCGGGCGCCTGCTGGTCGCCTCGCCCATGCTGCGCGACCCCAACTTCGCGCGGACGGTCGTGCTGATCCTCGACCACGACCACACCGGGACGCTCGGCATCGTGCTCAACCGCCCGCTCGAGGTCGAGGTACGCGATGTCCTGCCGGACTGGACCGGCGACGTCAGCGAACCGAGCTCGCTGTTCGGCGGAGGTCCCGTGGCGACCGACTCCGCGTTGGCGATCGGCGTCTTGACCTCGATGTCCGACGAGGCGCCGCTGGGCTGGCGGGCGATGTACGGCCGGGTCGGACTGGTCGACCTCGATACGCCGGTCGAGGTGCTCGCCGGCGCACTGACCGGGCTGCGCATCTTCGCTGGCTACGCCGGCTGGTCACCCGGTCAGCTCGAGGACGAGATCGCCGAAGGGTCGTGGCTGGTGGTGGACGGCGCCGATGACGACTTGACGACCGAGTCGCCGGTCGACCTGTGGGCACAGGTTCTGCGACGGCAGCCGGGCAACGTCCGGCTGCTCGCCACCTGCCCGGAGGATCCGACCCAAAACTAGGACACGTCCTGAGCCAGGTCACTCCGTGCGGGGTTCGCGCCCGGCCGGTTGCCGGATCGGTCCCACGGCCGGTGCCGGCGGGATCGGGTGGGTTGCGGTCGCCCCAGCCTCGACCGTGATCGGCTCCCCGTGATGCCAGGTTTCGAGCGGCTTGCCGTGCATCAGCCGGTATGTCGCAGACTCGGGACCGATCTCCACGACGAGGCACCGTCCCTGGACGTTCAGCCGGAAGGTCAGTCGGGTCAGCCCCGGGGGTAGTCGGGGTGCGAAGGTGAGGCGTCCGTCGTGATCGCGCATGCCCCCGAACCCGGCGACGGCGGCGTTCCAGGCGCCCGCCAGCGACGCGATGTGCAGACCCTGATCGATGTTGTGGTGCAGGTCGCGCAGATCGGTGAGGGCGGCCTCGCGCCAATAGGCATAGGCGAGATCGAGGTAGCCGACCTCGGCTGCGACGACCGCATGCGTCGACGCCGATAGCGACGAGTCGCGCACCGTCCTCGCCTCGTAGTAGACGAAGTTGCGCTGCTTTTGCTCCGGTGTAAAAGCGTCGCCGCGCAGATGCATCGCCAAGACGAGGTCGGCCTGCTTGATGACCTGCTTGCGATAGATGTCGAAGTACGGGAAGTGCAGCATCAAGGGGTAGTGCTCCGGGGTCGTGGCGTCGAAGTCCCACTCGTCATGCTGGGTGAAGCCCCGGCTCTGGCTGTGGACCCCGAGCCGGTCGTCGTAGGGCACGATCATGGCGTCGGCCGCTCGCGTCCACTCCTCCCGGTCGGCGTCGTCGACCCCGAGCGCGGCCGACTCCAGGGGCCAGCGATCGCAGGCGGCCACGGCGGCCCGAAGGTTTCGCTGCGCCATGAGGTTGGTGTAGACGTTGTCGTCGACGACAGCGGTGTATTCGTCCGGCCCGGTGACGCCGTGGACTCGGAACGATCCATCCGTGGCGAAGTGTCCGAGCGATGTCCACAATCGGGCGGTCTCGACTAGCAGTTCGAACCCGATGGTCCGGTCGAACTCGCTGTCCTCGGTCGCCGATACGTAACGCGCCGCCGCGTCGGCGATGGCCGCGTTGATATGAAACGCCGCGGTGCCGGCGGGCCAATACGCCGAGCACTCCTCGCCGTGGATCGTCCGCCACGGAAAGGCGGCGCCGCGCTGGCCGAGCGTCTCGGCGCGGCCTCGCGCGTACGGCAGGGTCGCGTGCCGCCAGCCCAACTGCTCGCGGGCCGATGCCGGCAGGGTGTAAGTGAGCACGGGCAGCACGAACGCTTCGGCGTCCCAGAACACGTGTCCGTCGTATCCAGGGCCGGTCAATCCCTTCGCCTGGATCGCCCGCCCCTCGTGCCGGCCGCTCGCCTGCAAGATGTGAAAGAGCGCGAAGCGGACGGCCTGCTGCAACTCGGGATCGCCCTCGATCTCCACGTCGGCATGGCGCCAATAGTCGTCGAGTCGGGCCCGCTGCTCCTGCACGAGCCTGTCCCAGCCGGCCAGGCGAGCCGTCGCCAGAGCACCCTCTACCTGGTCGCGCAGGGCGGCCGCCGACCGGCGATGGGACCAGCCGTACGCCAGCAGCTTGACCAGCCGGAACCGAGTGCCCTTCGGGATCCGCGCCGCGATGGTGAGCCGGGCCAGGCTGTCGTTGACGTCAACCGACATCTGCGCCGGCTCCGGCGCTTCGACGACGTGGTCGGCGCCGACGGCGACCCGCAGGCCACTCCGCTTGGTCCGGTGAACCAGTGTGCACGAGGTGCCGTGGCCGACGGACAGCTCCGGCACAAGCGGGTTGGCCATGATCGCGCCGGCCCGGGGGTCGTTCGACACGCCGCTCTCGGCCGCCTCGCTGCACAACAGATCGGATTGCACGGCGATCTCGATGTCGTCGTCGAGGGGCTCGACCTCGTAGGCGATCGCGGCCACGCTTCGCCGGGCAAACGACACGAGGCGCCGCGAAGTCACCCGGACCGAGCGGCCGCCGGGGGAGGTCCAGTCCGTCTCACGCGCGAGCAGTCCGGTACGGAAGTCAAGCGACTGCTCGTGGGACAGGATCTGTCCGTACCGGAGATCGAGCGGCGAGTCGCCGACGATCAGTCGGATGATCTTGCCGTCGGTGATGTTGACGATCGCCTGGCTCGCGTCGGGGAATCCGTACCCGATCTCGGGGTGCGTGTAGGGCCGGTACTCGAAGAACCCGTTGAGGTAGCTGCCCGGCACCGCGTACGGCTCGCCTTCGTCGAGATTGCCGCGCAGACCGATGTGTCCGTTGGCCAGCGCGAAGATCGACTCGAGCTGGCCGATCGCTGCGAGGTCGAGGTCGGTGACCCGGATGCACCAGGGCTCGACGGTGCACTGCGGTCGATCGGCGGTCATGTGCGCTCCAGCAGGTCGGACAGGTCGGTGACGACGGTATCGGCGCCATGCTCGCGCAGTGCCGCTGCTTGGTCAGCTCGGTCCACGCCGACGACGTAGCCGAATTCTCCGGCATGTCCCGCGGCGACTCCGGCGAGGGCGTCCTCGAACACGGCGGCCTCGGCGGGCCGGACGTCGGTGGCCGCGGCCGCGGCGAGGAACGTGTCCGGTTCGGGCTTGCCCGCCAACCGCTCCCGGGCCGCCACGATGCCGTCGACACGGGCGTCGAAGAGCCGATCGATCCCGGCGGCTTCGAGGACGATGGCCGCGTTCGCCGACGCGGTGACCACAGCGGTACGGAGGCCGGCCGTCCGTACCGCCTCGACGTAGCGGACCGAACCGTCGAAGACCGTGACGCCGTCGGTGCGGAATCGCTCCAGCACGCGCTCGTTCTTGCGGTTCGCGACACCGGCGATCGTGTCGAACGACGGCGGATCGTCCGGGTCGCCCTCGGGCAACTCGATGCCGCGCGAGGCAAGGAACGTCCGGACGCCGTCGCGACGCGGCCGGCCGTCGACGTACGCGAGGTAGTCCGCCTCGCTGAACGGCCGGAACGTGGCCGCTCCGGCGCGTTCGGCGAGCAGCCCGTCGAACACCTCGGTCCAGACGGCCCGATGGACGTCTGCGGTCCGGGTCAGCACCCCGTCGAGGTCGAACAGGCAGGCTCGTATTTGCTCCGGCAGGCCCAGCGTCGCCGGAAGAGTCGATGCTGTCATACGACCAGAGTGGCTCATGACCGGCCGAAACCGTCGTATGACGGCCGCTAAGGCTCTTGACGAAGCCGCTGAAAGGGGATCGGCGGCATCGTTAGGGGGAGCGCCGCGATCCGCATCAGCTCCATCGTGTTGTCGTCGCCGGCGGTCCGGTTGAGCCGGAGCCGGCCGCAGTCGAGACAGCGATGGATGACCACCCAGCGGCCTTCGCCGCGGACCGTGACGGCGATCGGCTCCATGCCACCGGGGCATTTGGCGTCGCGATCACCGGGGGCGTTTCGATCGAGATGGCGAGACCACAGACAGTGCGGGCAATGGTTGCGGTGCGAGGTGCCGGGTGCGTCGAGAGAGACGGTTACGCCGCAGTGGCCGCACCGGAACGAACGTGCGAAAGACAAGCCTGAAGACCTTTCAGAGGCAGGGGAGCAAGACGAACGGACATCACTGCCTCCTTGGTCGTAGGAATGCCGACCGTGCGATCCCACTACGGGCGAGGGCTCCGGGTCAACTGGTTTTGGGCACATCAACGTCATCACGGGCCGGCCACGTGACGCAGAGGTGCGCAAAACCGATGCCGGCGACAGCTTCAGCCCGCCGAGACGATGCCGTGGTCGAAGGCGTACACGATCGCCGCGGCCCGGTCGCGCAGCCCGAGCTTGGCGAAGATGTGGCCGACGTGGCTCTTGACCGTGACCTCGGAGATGACCAGCGACGCGGCGATCTCGGCGTTGCTCCGGCCGCGTCCGACCAGGCGCAGGACGTCGAGCTCGCGTGGAGTCAGATCGTGCAGCGCCGGCGATTGCCGCCCACCGCCGGTCGCGGCCTCTCGATAGGTCGCGAGTACCCGGCCCGTGACCGACGGGTCGAGCCACGAGTCGCCGGCGGCGACCGCGCGTACCGCCTTGATCAGCTCCTCGGCGGGGCTGTCCTTGAGCAGGAAGCCGGCCGCCCCGGCGCGCAGCGCTCCGGACAGCAACTCGTCGTCGTCGAACGTGGTGAGGACGAGGACGGGTGGTCCGCCGGGTCGTTCGCGTAGTCGCCGGGTCGCGTCGATGCCGTCGACCCGCTTCATCCGCAGGTCCATGACGACGACGTCGGGCCCGTACGCGTCGACCGCCGCCTCGACCTCGTCACCGTCGGCGCACTCGGCGACGATGTCGAAGCCGTCCTTGCGGCGCAGGATCCGGCGCAGCCCCGAGCGGACGAGCTCTTGGTCATCGACCAGCAGTACGCGTAGGACACTTGCCTGCGAGCCCATCACGCTCCTTCGGTCGCCGCGTCTCGTCGGCCGGCTGCGGCAGGGTCACCGTCACATGCCAGCCGTCGTCGTCCGGGCCGGCGTCGAAGTCCCCGCCGAGCAGCTCGACCCGCTGCCGCATGCCGCGTAGCCCCGACCCGCCGTTGCCGTCCGGCCCCAGCCGTACGGCGTTCTTCCCGGACGGCATGGTGTTGCGGACCGACAACCGTACGGGATCGATGGTGACATCGAGACGCGCGTCCACCTCGGCGCCCGACGCGTGCTTGACCGTGTTGGCCAGCGACTCCTGCATGATCCGGTAGAGATCGAGTCCGGCCGCCGGTGTGACGCTGCCAGGGTCGCCGCGCAGTGTGTAATGCACGACGGCGCCGGTCGATCGGACGTCGTCGACCAGCTTCTCGATGTCGTCGATGGCCGGCAGCGGCGAGGTGTCGCCATCTGCCGACTCCAGCAGGCCGACCGTTCGGCGAATGTCGCTCATGGCCTGCCGGCCGACTCGTTCGGCGTCCTCGAGGGCGTCGACCGCCTCGTTGACGTCCCTGTCGGTCGCGAGGGAGTGCCGGGCCGCGGTCAGATGCAGCATCGTGACGCTGAGGGAGTGGGCGATGACGTCATGGATCTCGCGGGCGATCCGCTGCCGCTCGTCGATCGCGGCTTTGGCGACCCGGCTGGCCTGAGCCTCCCGAGTACGGACGAGCAGCCGCTGCTGCCACTGCATCGCGACGCCGCCGTCCCAGATGATCGCGATCCCCAGCCACCAGTAGAGCGAGCCCTTGAAGTCGCCGTAGATGTCGAAGCCGACCAAGGTGGCGACGGCCGCCAATGCGACCGGGATGCTCGACCACACCGAGCCGGTGCCCGCGACCTCTGCGACCAGCACGATCAGGATGAACGGCGCGAGGTCGGTCTCGGTCGGAGACGTCAGAAGGATCGCGACCGCGGCGATCACGACGGCGCCGAACAGGAGGCGGGGGACCTTCCACCCGACGGCGTGCTCGACGATCCAGGGCGAGAGGATCACGAGCCCGACCAGCGCTTGCCAGCCGGGCGGTACGAGGGCGTCGCGCTGCACGACGACAGCGGCCGTGGCGGTCACGGCGCAGAACGCGATGCCGAGCGCCATCCACCATGGCCACTCGAGGTCGTTGGCCCTCTGCCAACGTCGCAGGATCCATCGGATGGCGTGCACGGGCACCAGCGTAGGGAGGAGGACGGCCGAGCACATCCCGCCACGGTCGGCCTCCGTCTCCGACCGTGGGCGGAGACCGAGACCCGACTCAGGCACGCTGTCTCGCCCCGGTCGGGCTCCCTAGCGTGAGCGCCATGACCACGACATGGAAGACCCAGAACCGTCGATCCGCCGCGATCCGCGAGATCCTCACGCGTCTGGAGCGCACCCGTGACGGTGAGCTGCCGTGGGAGCAGGTGCCGACGGCCCGCGACGCGTTCGGCAGCCCGAGCGAGCTGCTGCGGGCGCTGCAGCAGATCTGGTTCACCCGGTTGACGGCGGCCCTCGACCAGGCGATGGAGTACGGCGGGACCGACCCGGTCGAGTCCGCGCAGATGGCGTGGTACGAGCTGGCCTGGCGCAACCCCGGGCTGCGACGCGTGCTTGATCGGCATCGCGACCACGCCGCCGTCAGCCCGGGGCGTACGCAGGAGCACCGGATGCTGGCGATCACGGCCGGGCTCGCCCGGTTGGACGAGCCGGCCGCAGTCGCCGCCGCCCGTGGAAAACGGCTCGTCACGGCGCACAAGGAGCCGCGACCGTCCAGGGGTTGGTTCGCCAGCCTCGTCGGGTTCCGGCCGGCTGGCTCGGCCGCCTAGATGTTCGACTTCATGACGCCAGCACCGCCGCGAGGCCTTCTTGCAGATCCTTGACGAAATACTCGGGAGCCTCCAGCGACGGGAAATGTCCCCCGCTTTCGGGCAACCTCCATCGGACGATCTGTCGGTACCGCTCCTGTGCCCAGGGGCGCGGACACTTTTCGATGTCGCGGGGATACATAGTGAGTGCTGAGGGGACGTCGACCCGAAGTTCGGGGTCCAGCGAGTTGTGGCTCTCGTAGTAGATGCGGGCCGCCGATGCGCCGGTCCGCGTCAGCCAATAGAGGGTGACGTCGTCAAGAACGCGGTCTCTGGAAATCGTCTCGAACGGGCTGTCTTCGGTGTCCGACCACTCGGCGAACTTGTCAAGGATCCAGGCGAGAAGCCCGACCGGTGAGTCGACGAGCGAGTAGCCGATGGTCTGCGGCCGGGTCGCCTGCTGCTTCGCGTACGCCGCGCGGTGGCGCCGGCCGTTGCCATTCCAGAAATCGCGGGTTTCCTCGATCCAGGTGCGCTCGACCGCCGTCAGCCCGTCCGTTGTCAACCCGGGCGGCGCCTCCGCGAACGTTGTGTGGATGCCGAGAACGTGCGCCGGGAACCTGCCGCTGAGGACCGTGGTGATATTGCCTCCCCAGTCGCCGCCGTGGGCTGCGAACTTGTCGTAGCCGAGCCTTCCCATCAGATCTACCCATGCGGCCGCGATCTTTTCGGTTCCCCACCCGGTGGTGGCCGGCTTGTCGCTGTAACCAAAGCCTGGCAGCGACGGGACCACGACGTGGAACGCCGGCGCGTCTGCATCTCTCGGATCTGCCAGCTCGTCTATTACATCGATGAACCGAACAATGCTGTCTGGCCAGCCGTGCGTCAGGATCAGCGGAGTGGCATCCGCGCGCGCGGATCGGCGGTGCAGGAAGTGGATTCCCAGATCATCAATGGTCGTGCGGAACTGGCCGATCCGGTTGAGGCGCTCTTCGAACGACCGCCAGCTGTACCCGGTGCGCCAGTAGTTCACGACATCGACGAGGTCGGCGAGCGGAACGCCCTGTTCCCATCGGCGAGGGTCGGGCGCGGCACGATAGACCGTCTCGGCCTCCGGTAGCCGCGCGGCGGCCAGTCGCGCGCGCAGATCGTCGAGGTCGGCGTCGGTTGCGTGGGCTTCAAATGCTTGCACGTCGCTGATTGGACGGGGCATGAGACCTCCTGGCCATCGTGGAACCGGCTACGACCCGCCGATGCGATCAGCATCATTGCAGGCGAACGAGACGGAAGATTGGCCTTGTGTGCATCGCCAACCTGCCAAGCCGCCTTCTTCGATACCAGTCGAAGGCGCACCCGCAATGGTGTGACATGAACACCTGCGGGAATCGTCAGAAGCGCGGCGTCGGCGCAGACGTCGCCGGCGCCGTTGTGGCCGTAACAGCCCGCCGCCTCGTCGTAGATGACATGCACCGCATCCGGCGCCAGCTCGAGCAGGCTCGCGATCGCGCCGCGCAGCGCGAAGACGGCCTGGCTACCCGACCAGATCGTCGTTGCGCGAACGCGGATTCGGTCCGATTTATCCGACTAGGCATAGCGGCAGGTTTCTGCGAGGGCGGCCTCCGCGAAGGGCGGCGGCCTGCGAACGCGCCTACGATTTCTCCATGACACTCATCAACGCGCGCCGCCTCTCGGGCGCCGGCGCCGCGACTCTCATCGCGGCCGCCTTCGTCGGCTGCGCGCCGACCGACGAGAGCACCGACTCTGACGACACGACCGAATCGGTCTCGGCGGCCGACTGCGCGGTCGACAAGCTGCCCTTGAAAAGTCCGGGCCAGCTGACCGTCGGGACCGACGCACCGGCGTACCCGCCGTACTTCATCGATGACAACCCGACCAACGGCAAGGGGTTCGAGTCTGCCGTCGCGTACGCGGTGGCCGGGGAGATGGGCTTCAGCCGCGACCAGGTCAAGTGGGTCACGGTGCCGTTCAACTCGAGCTACAAGCCGGGCGCGAAGGACTTCGACTTCGACATCAACCAGATCTCGATCACACCGAAGCGTGAGGAGGCGGTGACGTTCTCCGAGGGCTACTACACCGCCGCGCAGGCGCTGATCACGTTGAAGGACAGCGACTACGCCGACGCGACCAGCCTCGACGACTTCGCCGATGCTCGGCTCGGCGCCCAGGTGGGGACGACGTCGCTGGAGGCGATCGAGAGTGAGATCCAGCCGAGTCAGCAGCCGCAGATCTTCGACAACACCAACGACGCCAAGCAGGCTCTGCTCAACGATCAGGTCGACGCGATCGTGGCCGACCTGCCGACGGCGCTCTACATCACGGCGGTGGAGATCCCGGAGGCGATAGTGGTAGGCCAGTTCCAGGTCAGCTCCGGCGAGGCCGAGGAGTTCGGCCTGCTGATGGAGCAGGGCAGCGACCTCGCGCCGTGTGTCGACCGGGCAGTGACGGCGCTCAAGGAAGACGGGACGCTGGCGCAGCTCGAGCAGCGCTGGATGTCCAAGTACGCCAACGCCCCCGAGCTGTCCTGACGTGTCGGACACAGCCGTCTCGCCGGATTGGTCGCCTAGCGAGACACAGATGGCGCGGCGGGCCTGGCGGCGGCGTCGGGCCCGGCGGCGGACCGCGGTGGCGCTGGCATCGACCGTCGTCGTATTCGGGCTTGCCGCCGTCGTCGTGGTCACGTCGCCGGGCTGGACGCGAGTCCGTGAGACCTTCTTCGACTGGAGCGAGGCGAAGGCGTCGGCGCCGGAGATCCTCGATGGCTTCTGGACCACGGTGCAGATGTTCCTGCTCGCCGAGGTCTGCATTCTCGCGGTCGGTCTGCTGGTCGCGTTCGTCCGCGTCGTACCCGCCGCCGGTCTGGCGCCGCTCAAGCTTGTCGCGATCGTCTACACCGACGTCGCTCGCGGCACGCCGACGCTGCTCGTTGTCTACCTGATCGGCTTCGGGCTGCCGGCGTTGCAGTTGCAGGGGATCCCGAGCAGTGTGTTCGTGCTCGGCGTGATCGCGCTGACGTTCTCGTACGGCGGTTACGTCGCCGAGGTGATGCGGGCCGGCATCGAGTCGGTGCACCCGAGTCAGTGGGCGAGCGGGCGATCGCTCGGTCTCTCGTACGGCAAGACCCTGCGGCTCGTCGTGCTGCCGCAGGCGATGCGCCGAGTGCTGCCGCCGCTGATCAACGACTTCGCCTCGTTACAGAAGGACACAGCGCTGGTGGCAGTGCTCGGAGTGTTCGAGGCATTCCGGGCGGCACAGGAGGAGACGGCACGCAACTTCGACTACACGCCGATGGTCGTCGCCGCGATCGGCTTCATCGCCCTGACGGTTCCGATCGCCCGGTTCACCGACTGGATGGCATTGCGTGCCGCACGACGGGAGCAGGGGGCCACGGCGTGAGCGAGCGTAGCGAGCGAGCAAGCAACGCTGCCGAGCCGACCGAGGAGGCGCGACGGCCGAGCGTGCTGAAGCTCGAGGGAGTACGCAAGCGCTTCGGGGCCAATGAGGTGCTGCGCGGGTTCGACCTCGAGGTGGCCGAGCACGACGTGATCTGCCTGATCGGCGCGAGCGGATCCGGCAAGTCGACCCTGCTGCGCTGCGTCAACCTGCTCGAGACGGTCGACGACGGCTCGATCTGGTTCGGCGGACGCGACATCTGCGACCCGCGAGTCGACCCCGACGAGGTGCGCCGCGAGATCGGTCTGGTGTTTCAGGCGTACAACCTCTTTCCGCACCTGTCGGCCCTCGACAACGTGACACTGGCGCCGCGCAAGCTGCTCGGTCGATCTCGAGTCGATGCGGAGGAGGAGGCCCACGAACTCCTGCGCCGCTTCGGCCTTGCCGACAAGGCGCGGGCGCACCCGGACAGCCTGTCCGGCGGCCAGCAGCAGCGGGTAGCGCTGGTGCGGGCGCTCGCGATGCGGCCCCGGCTGCTCATGCTCGACGAGATCACGTCGGCCCTCGATCCCGAGCTCGTCGGCGAGGTGCTCGACGCCATCAAGGAGCTGAAAGCCGAGGGCATGACGATCCTGATGGCGACGCACGAGATGGGCTTCGCCCGCGACGTCGCCGACCGCGTCGCGTTCCTGGCCGACGGCCGGGTGCTGGAGGAGGGGCCGCCGGCGGCCGTGTTCGACGCGCCAACCCACGACCGGACGGCGGCCTTCCTCCGGCGCGTCGCCAGCTAGCCGCGCCCCATCGAGAGGCTGCCACCCGCAAGCCGGGAGTGCCGCCGACACCGGAGGCCATCGAGCTGACAAGATGACGCAGGTGCGCTTCATCGCCGACCTGCACATCCATTCGAAGTTCTCCATGGCCTGCAGCAAGGACTGCGACCTCGAGCATCTGACCTGGTGGGCCCGGCGCAAGGGCGTCACGCTCGTCGGCACCGGCGACTTCACCCATCCGGCGTGGTACGAGCACCTGCGCGAGCGCCTGGTCGCCGCCGAGCCCGGACTCTTCCGGCTGCGCGACGACCTCGACGGCGACGTACGTCGGACCCTGCCGGCCAACCTCGCGGCCCGCGACGTGCGGTTCATGCTGTCGGTCGAGATCTCGACGATCTACAAGCGGGCCGACCGGACCCGAAAGGTGCACCACCTCGTCTACATGCCGGACTTCGACGCCGCCGCTGAGTTCAACCGCCGGCTCGGTCGGATCGGCAACCTGGGGTCCGATGGCCGGCCCATCCTGGGGCTGGACTCCCGCGACCTGCTGGAGATCACTCTCGAGTCGGGCGACGGCTCGTACCTCGTGCCGGCTCATCTGTGGACGCCGTGGTTCGCCGTCCTCGGCTCGAAGTCCGGATTCGACGCGGTCGAGGACTGCTACGTCGACCTCGCCGACCACATCTTCGCCGTCGAGACCGGCCTGTCCAGCGACCCCGCGATGAACTGGCGGCTCTCGGCCCTCGACCGCTATCGGCTGGTGAGCAACTCCGACGCGCACTCGCCGCCGATGCTCGGCCGGGAGGCCACCATCTTCGACACCGACCTCGACTACCGCTCGGTCCGGCGATCGATGGAGACCGGCGTCGGCCTGGCCGGCACGATCGAGTTCTTTCCCGAGGAGGGGAAGTATCACACCGACGGGCATCGCAAGTGCGGCGTACGGCTCGCCCCGCCCGAGACCCGGTCGGTCGGCGGCCTGTGCCCCGAGTGCGGCAAGCCGCTGACCGTCGGGGTCTTGAACCGCGTCGAGGAGCTGGCCGACCGGCCCGTCGGGTTCCGGCCGGACGACGCTCCCGAGGTGCACAACCTCGTGCAGCTGCCGCTGATCATGAGCGAGTTGCTCAGCGTCGGAGCGAAGTCGAAACGCGTGCTGCGCGAGATCGAGGCGCTGACGTCCGCGCTCGGCCCGGAGCTCGCGATCCTCCAGGACGTGCCCGTCGACGACATCAAGGGCCACTCGCCGCTGCTCGCCGAGGCGGTCGACCGGCTGCGTCGCGGCGAGGTGATCCGGGAGGCCGGCTACGACGGTGAGTACGGCGTGATCCGCCTGTTCGAGCCGGGCGAGCTGGCAAGGCTCGAGACGGCGTCGGCTCCGGCGCTGTTCGAGGGCTTCGAGGCGCGCGCTCCCCAGCAGGACGATCGGTCTGTTGTGGCGCGACGATCCGCGGCTGAGGCCCCATCGCTCGGCCGAGACGATCCGTCAGTTGCTGCGCGACGATCCGCGGCTGAGGCCCCATCGCTCGGCCGAGACGATCCGTCAGTTGTTGCGCGACGATCCGCGGCGTCTGCGCCACAGACCCGCGGTCAGTCGGCGGATCGTCGGCAGACAACGGACGGATCGTCGCTTCTGGCTGAGGTTTCCTTGTTGGACGGGCTGGACGTTGATCAGCGGACCGCCGCTGGATCGGCAGATGGGCCGTTGCTCATCGTCGCCGGACCCGGTACCGGCAAGACTCGGACCCTGACCCATCGGATCGCGCACCTCGTGACCGCCTGCGACGTGGCGCCGGAGCAGTGTCTCGCGATCACGTTCACCCGGCGCGCGGCGGCAGAGCTGGCCGAGCGGCTCGAAGCACTGGCGCCCGAAGCTGCGCACGCGATCACGGTCGCGACCTTTCACTCCTTCGGCCTTCGGATCCTGCGCGAGCAGTACGAGCGGGCCGGGCTGCCGCGTGACTTCCGGATCGTCGACCGGTCAGACGACGACGTCGCCGGATCCGAGTCGGGCGTGGTCGGCTTTGACGACCTGATCGCGTTGCCGGTCGGGATGCTGGAGTCCGATCCGGAGCTGGCAGCTGCCTATCGCGAACGCTTCCGATGGATCTGCGTCGACGAGTACCAAGACGTCGACGGCATGCAGTATCGGCTGCTGCGGCAGCTGGCGCCGCCAGACGGCAACATCACTGCGATCGGCGATCCCGACCAGGCGATCTACCGGTTCCGCGGAGCCGATGTGGGGTTCTTCCTGCGCTTCCGCGAGGATTTCCCAGACGCGCGCACCGTGCAGCTCACCCGCAACTATCGGTCCAGCGCCCCGATCGTCTCGGCGGCCCGGCAGGCGATCGCACCGACGACGCTGGTCGCCGATCGGCAGTTGCGACCTGTCGGCGATCACGGCGACGCCCTCGTCGGAGTGCATCACGCGGCCAGCGAGCGAGCCGAGGCGGCGTTCGTCGCGCGTACGGTGGAGCGGGTCATCGGCGGGGCATCGCTCTATGCGTTCGACAGCGGCCGGGTCGACTCCGACGGTACGCAGGGCCTGAGCTTCTCCGACTTCGCGGTGCTCTATCGGACCGATCGGCAGGCCGGTGCCGTGATGGACGCGTTGACGCAGGCCGGTTTGCCGTTTCAGAAGCGGTCGCACGACCGGCTGCTCGACCGGCCCGGCGTTCGGAGGCTGCTCGACGAGCTGGGCTTCGTGCCGACCGACGACGTCGGGTCCGGGGCGGTTGGCGACCGGCTGCGACGGGCCGCCGAGACCGTCCTCGATCGGACCCCGGAGGGCGAGCGTGACGAGGCCGCGGCCGAGGCGTACGCCGCTCTCGACCTGCTGGACCCGCTTGCGCAGCGGTACGCCGACGATCTCGATCGGTTCCGCAGCGAGCTCGCCCTGGGCGTCGAGGTCGACACATGGGACCCGCGTGCCGACCGGATCTCACTGCTGACGCTCCACGCGTCCAAGGGCCTGGAGTTTCCTGTCGTCTTCATCGTCGGCTGCGAGGACGGGCTGCTTCCGCTGCGCTGGCCGGGGGCGCCGGACAAGGTTGACGAGGAACATGTGCGCGAGGAGCGCAGGCTGTTGTTCGTCGGCATGACCAGAGCCCAGCAGCATCTCTTCCTCAGTTATACGGCCGAACGCATGAGCCGCGGCGCGATCCGCAAGCCCCGGCGGACGCCCTTCCTCGACGGGATCGACGCCGCCGTATGGGAGCGGATTGGCGACGCCGTACCGCGCCAGAGGCCACGCGCGACTCAGTTGCGTCTGCTCTGATATCGCTCCACGCGATGAATCGGATCGCGTCGCTCGGCGCTCGACGCGTCTGTTACTACCGCTCGCGCCGCGTGAACGAAGGGTCGAACCACCTTCCCCGCGCGGGCCCGTTCGTCTCGCTCGTGTCGGTCCGAGTGGGCGGAGGCAACGACCCGGCGTCGTTCCGGGGTATTTCGCCGAGCTTGTCGACCTGGTCGTTGAGGTCCTCGAGCACCGTGCGGAAATGCGTCTGTGCGACCTTCGCGAAGGTGCGGATGTACTCGATGTCGCGTTTCGAAGCTGCGGCGTCGTGCGCTTCGTGCATGATGCCACGCTGCTCGGTGCGTGCCGTGGACACCAGCTCACGGGCACGCTGCTCGGCATCCTCGATGAGGCTGTCGGCGACCTGCTGGGCTTGGCCGAACAGTTGCACGGCATGGTCGGTCGCGGCGTTTATCGCCGGGCCGGCCGGCTCGGTGCTCTGTCCATCGGAGCGATCGCGCGGCAGCTCACGAAGGCGCTTGTTCTCGGCTTGCAGGTGCCTCATCCGGAGGAGCAGTTGGTCGAGGTCGTCGGCCAGCTGATGTAGGAGGTCGCTGACCTCGCCACGGTCAAATCCCCAAACCCGGCTCTTGAATCGCATTTCCCGCAGCTGGAACGGGCTGATCGGCTCTCGCATGGTTTCGCTCCCTCGGTCACGCTGTATCCCCGTCCGTTCACGGTCTGCGTCGATGATCTTCATCGGACGGCGTCCTTCAGCGAGGCGACGCCGCCGGTGGTCGTGAGCGCCGCGGGCAGGTCGTAGTCGAACTGCTCGGTACGGATTGCCGCGGACGGCATTCCTCTCTCCTCCAATCGCGACACGGTGTGCGCCACCATCCCGGGTGAGCCGCAGACCATCGCCACGCGCCCCTGCCACGGCGCTCCATCCGCGGCAACATCGCCGACCATTCCTCTCAGGCCCGGATAGGACGAATCGTCCGACACCACTGGCGTGTAGTCGAACCACGGCCGGTGGGCCTTCATCTCGCTCAGGTACTGGTGGTCGTACAGGTTCCATGGCAGTCGGGCCCCGTGGAACAGGTGCACCCACGGCGCTACCCTCCGGGTCTCCCACCCGTAGTCGATCTGCTCCAGCACCGCGCGCATCGGGGCGAGCCCGGTGCCGCCGGCCACCATCAGCAGATTCGGCGTCGGCCCGTCGCCCGACGCACCCGACAGGGTGAGGCGCTCGCCGACCGGCGATCCCATCCGCACCGTGTCACCGGCAGCCAGCTTGCGTACCACAGCGGTCGAGACCTGGCCCCCGTCCACCGGTTGCACATGCAGGTGGATCCGGCCAGACTCGCGAGGTGCGTTGGCGGGGCTGAAGTAGCGCCAAAGCCGGGGGCACTGCGGCACCTCGATGGCGATCGACTGTCCCGGCGTGTACGAGTAGGCCTGCTGCGGCGCCAGCTCCACCTCCGCCACGTCGACGGTCCGGCGTTCGACCGACACGACCTCGGCCTCCCACACCGCGGGCTCGCGTTCTTCGTGCTGCTCGGCGGCGACCACCATCACCTTGGCGACCAGGTTGTAAGCCTCCGCCCAGGACGCCGCGAGTTCACTGGTCCAGGCCGAGCCGAGGAACTTGCGCAGCGTCGCCAGCAGACTTGCGCCAAGCACCCGGTAATGCTCAGTCGTCACCGCGAACCGCCGATGGTCCCGACCCAGCTGCTGCATGAACGGCATGACGTCGTCCAACTGGTCGACGTTCGAGATGAAGTGACCCAGTGCGGTGACCAGCTTGTCTCGCTGTGCGGTCATCTGGATGGGGAACATCTGCCGCAACTCGGGGTGGGACAAGAACAGGTGAGAGTAGAAGTACAACGGGACCTTGTCGCCATGCGCGGCGACCTCGGCCCAGCTCGTTTTCAGCGCAGCGGTATCCATCGTCGGTCGGTCCCTACCCAGTCGGTGCGTCTGGCCGTGCCCGTCCGGGCAAGGTCGATGCGGACCGGTCCCGGCGTCGCCGACCCGCCGACCGCCGACCTTGGTCGACGGAATCGGGTGAGCGACGCCTGAACCGGCGTCTGGGCTGGTCAGCCCGCAGGCGCGCCAACGATGTCGCCGCGAGTTGCCCCCATCGTGGAGACCGCGCCGGACACGATCTCGTGGACGATTCTGACACCGTCGATGGCATCGGCCGGACCCGTCACCGCAGAGGCAACGTAGGTCGCCAGCGCCTGGTCGGCCGGCATTCGATCGTCGCGATCACGGCCCGCGACGATCACCGCGGGCACGCCACCGGTCCGACCGAATCCACTTCCGCCCGGTCCGTCGACGGATTCCTGATCCACGAGGTGTCCCTCCCTCGATTGACCTGAGAGCCTTACCCTGGCTATCAGGGACAACGGCGTAAGTAAAGGCTTAAGTGGCATTCGTCTCCCTTGGCGAGAGCCATTCGCGACCGAACGGCATGCAGTCGTCCAATCGGCGCTCGGCTGTCAATTTGTACAGACGACGACGCGATGAGGAGTCTCACGTGCGGGCGCCACGTTCCGCGTTGGTCGGCGTTGCGGCCGTTGTTGCGTTTCAGGGCGCCGGTGGTGAGTCCGACTCGTCGGCGGGCGGTTGGCGGCGGTAACGCTTGATTGGCTCTCCCGACCCTGCGCCGGTCTATCGGTGCGACCCGTGATTTCGTTTCAACGGAAATTGCGAGAGGTGGTCCGGGCCGCGAGTGGGAGCCGCTGCATGCCGTCGGCGACCAGGTTGGTGACCCCGTCGGCGCGCTCCACCCGACCCCGCACGATCAGCGCGGCCGAGCCGCGTGCGATGCGCCGGTAGCGGGCCCACAGTCCGGGTGAGCAGACGACGTTGATCATGCCGGTCTCGTCCTCGATGTTGAGGAAGGTGACTCCGCCGGCGGTCGACGGCCGCTGCCGATGGGTCACGACGCCACCGACGCGTACCCGGCTGCCCGGCTCGACCGTCGCCAGCTGCGCGGTCGGTATGACGTCGCGAGCATCGAGGTCGGATCGCAGGTGCCAAATCGGATGGACCTCGGGCGAGATCTTGGTGGCCCAGATGTCCGCGACGGTGCGCTCCATGTCGCTCATGCCCGGTAGGTGTGGCGGCGGGCCGGCGCTGTGGATGCCGGCGAGATGACCGGATCGCACCTGTGCCGCCTGACCGGCCTGCCACAGCGCCTGACGAACCGTGAGGCCGAACGACTCGAACGCACCGGCGGTGGCCAGCGCCTCGACCTGGGCCGTGGTCAGACTCGTCCGGCGGACCAAGTCGGCCAGATCGGCGAACGGGCCACCCGCATCGCGCGCGGCGACGATCCGAGTCGCGACGGTCTCGTCGATCGACGTCACCTGGGTCAACCCGAGCCGCACGGCAAACTCCCCGTCGCGCCGGTGGACGCCTGCGTCGAACGGGGCATCGGGGTCAAACTCACCGACCGGCGGTTGTGGCGTGCTCAAGCAACTGTCCATGCCGGTCGGTCGGCGCGGCCCGGGAGGCGCCGGCTCGCCGGTCGGTCGGCGCGGCCCGAGCGCCGACTCCGCGACGGCCGCCGACTCCCCGACGGGCGCCGACTCCCCGACGGCCGCCGACTCCCCGGCAGCCGCCGACTCCCTATGCCCCGCCAACTCATCCAGCGG
>JBKOYM010000034.1:0-4527 GCA_046725375.1 Actinomycetota bacterium | reverse complement strand
CAGCTCGCCGGTCTGGTACCGGCCGAACCGGAACGGTGCGAGCAGCAGCTGCTCCTCGCCGAGCAGTTCCTTGGCAACCAGTGCGCCGACGCCGATCATCTTGTAACCGTGGTTGGAGTCGGCGATGACGTACGCGTTGCCGCGGAAGGTGTCGAAGATTGGAAAGCTGTCCGGGGTGAAGCAGCCGAGCCCACCGGACCGCTCGTAGCGGTAGAGGTGCTCGCGGCCCTCGAAGCGGCGGTGACAATGCGCGAGGGCCGCCGTCCACATCCAGGCGAAGCTTTCGTCGACCACGAACTCGGGGCTGTCCGGGCCGTACGGGTCGATCGCCACGTCCTCGGTTGGCTTGCCAACGCTCAACGGCATCGACCCACCCTGGACGCCGTCGAACGAGAAGTCCGGCTTGTAGTAGACGCCCCACATCTGGTCGGTGACGAGGTCGCCCTTGCCATCACGGAGCGGCGCGTCGGAGTCGACGTGCATCACTGGGGGCAGGTTGCCTCCGGCGTCGGTGAAGTACGTCGGATCGACGCCGAGCGTGCCCTCTTGGAGCAGCAGGTACGTCCACATCGCCTCCTCAGTCGTGGCGCTGGCATCAGCCGCAGGTTTTATCGACACTGTCGTGGGGAGGTCGAGCATCGCCCAGAGGTCACGGATCCACGGCCCCACGGCGATCACGACCTGGTCGCATTGGATCGGTCCGCGGTCGGTTTCGACGGTACGGACGGCGCCGGCCGCGTCGAGATCGAAGCGGTCACTCGTACGCCGCCGGCGATCCGGACACCCGCGGCCTCCGCCTTGCTCGCCAGTCCGCGCATCGACGCCCGGTTGTTGGCGTAGCCGCCCCGATGCTCATGCAGGACGGTCGTGATGCCGGGTGCCCGCCAGTCGCCGAACATGTCGTCGAGGTAGCGGTGACACGCGCCCTCGCCCTCGACCAGCGTCGAGTCGTAGTCGATGGCGCGCTGCTCGTCGTGAATGCGTACGGCCGACTCGTGCATCGACTCGCTCGCGGCCTGGAGGTAGCCGACCGGGTGGTAGGAGAACGCGTCGGGATCGGACTCCCAGACCCCGACGGAGTGCGCCATCAGGCGTCGCATGGCCGGCTGGGCGTAATTGTTGCGAACGATGCCGCAGGCGATGCCGGACGCGCCCGCGGCCACCCCCGTCTTGTCGACGACGATCACGTCGCCGCCATCGCCTCGGCCGTGCCTCGTGAGCTCTTCCGCCAGGTGCCACGCGGTTGAGAGGCCGTGGACTCCGGCTCCGATCACGACCGTCGATACGGCGTCGGGCACCTGCGGCCCGGTCGACATTGCGCCTCACGCTCCGAGTCGTCTGTTGCCCTTTAGGCAACGCTGTTTCACAACGCACTCAACGAGCGACGCTAGCACGGCCGCGACTGCTCAGCAATGCGATCGCTGGCGTCGTTTGCGTCGGTGACTTCCTGATCGCAAGCGCTCCCAAAGGCGCCCCGCTCTGCTCGTAGCTCGGGCAGGACGAATCGTCGAGTGACGGAAGATCGGGGACCAGATTCAGGTACTGGGCGCTCGTCGACCGTGCATCGGTCGGACGGCCGTATGAGCCGCTCCTGCGATGCCGCCGGTGCCGGCTCTGTCAGCTGCCTATCTCGATCCAGCCGGGTCCCTCGCTGCGGTGAAATACCGGCTGCTCTGGCGCGGTGATCGGTATCGGCCCGTCGGGCACGGACTCGGCGTGGGTGGTGACGGGGGTGTCCAGGTGAAGGTTGGCCCGCGTGGCGGCGTCGACCAGCGCGACGGTGACATCGGTCGTGGCGTCGATCGGATGGTCATAGACCAGTCGGACGCGGACGCCGTCGGTGGAGTCGACGGTGACGGCTCGCAGGTCGGGAGTGACCTCGCCGAGCAACGCAGCCTGTGTCGCGAGGAGGCCGAGCGCTCGTCGCGCTTGCTGTTCGGTCCACGGTTTGCCGTCGCGGAGCAGGCTCGGGTCGCCACCGGGATGCGTCGATGCCGCCGGCATGTCCAGACCAGCGGCCTCGTTGCGGTGGTACACGAGTGTCTCTGATGCGGTGAGAGTGATCGGGCCGTCCAACTGGGTTTCGGCTACGGCCTCGGCTGTGACGTCTGGAAAGAACTCCGCAAGCAATTCGGCTTCAACTTCGGAAGCGACCTCGCGGAGGTCCTCATCGATCGGGCGGTCATAGACACACCGAACGCGGATCTCATCACTTATCTCGACTGCGACCACCCGCAGGTCCGGCGTCACCTCTCCGAGCAGACCGCTCTGAGCCGCCAGGAGGGCCCGCAAGGTCACCAGCGGCGCAGTCCCGCGCGGACTCGGTTCCAGTCTCGTCATGGCGTCGGCCTTATCGGGTAGAAGTGGATCCCGTCTTTCGCGTAGACGAGCATCGCACGGGTGGTCTCGAGCGCAGTCCGGCCATCCCTGCTGACAAACGTTCCGATCGGGAATTCGTAGTCAATGGCTTCCTTGAACCCGGGTTGACCCCGACCGACTTTGTTCATCGGAGTGCCGGTGCCGGCAAGCTTGCGCAGCTCGTGTGGATCTGCCTTGAGGATTGACCTCCCCGACTCATAGTGCGGATGGCCTGGGACGTGCTTGCCCTGGCGGCCCGCATGGATCGGTGGGATCTCCGGTCCTGGCTCCGGAAGGCGCTTGAGCCGTCGGACGGCTCGGTACGCCTTCAACGCCTTGAGAGGCTTCGCAATGGGAATGACCCCGAGAATCTCGAGACCACAGCCTCCCACAGAGGCGTCGTCCCCGACGCATTGCGCAGGATCCATCAGGAGGAAGGTCGCGGCGTCGTAGAGGTTGTCTAGTCCGGGTGGATCGTCCTGGTCGTGGTCCGCCTGGATTCGTTCGGCAAACAGTTCGCCGGCCGGCGAGAAGAACCGCTCGCCTAGCCTCATCAGCTCTTTGATGTCGAGGTCGTACAGGTTGCGATGGTCGTCGTAGCCGTCGCGCAGGTCCGGCGGGAGGCGGTAGAGCGGCACGTCGGACAGGCTCGGCCAGATCTCCTCAGCGCCCGACTGAAGCGCGCCGAGAGTCCACAGCGTCCGCAGGTCGTCCGGGTTGGGGCCACGGTCGAGCATGGCGGCGACGGATTCGGCCTGGGCGTCGAGACGGGCCTCGAGCTGGCGGTACTCGACGGCCAGGATGCCGATCAGGTCGGCGCGTCTTTCGTGCCAGTCCGCGTCGTAGTCGCGAGCAGGCGGACCGTTGCCCGTCGCGTAGTCGGCGGGATCCAGGCCGAAGTCGTTGAGGCTCGCCTCGGCGTACGCCGCGTTCAGGCGATCGACCGATCGAGGGTTCGTGCCGTCGTGGTCGTACTCGCTGACGAAGTCGCCGAACAGGTGCAGGCAGCCGCTGGCGTACGCGGCGGCCTGCTCGACCCGGCTGACACCGAAGGCGGCCATGCGCTGCGCGCCAGCCATCGGCTCGCGAATTGCGCCCCCGACCGCGCTCAGTACCCGACGGTTTTCGCGGTCGAGCTGGCTGCGAATCGTGCCGAGCCCGGAGGCGTGGACGTCGATGTCGGCCGCGGCCTCGTGGATCGTCGTCGCCGAGACTGGGTAATACTCGAACGGCCCTCCGCCGTGGTCGACATCGCGTTTCATGGTCACCTCCCACCGACGCTCACGCCAATCGAGGCAACGCTACGCAAGCTCCGTCGAAGGCCGCGGAACTTATCCACAGGCGGCGGTCGCCTGCGGGTACTGGCCAGGGGCGGTACATGCTGGGCGCCGCCTCGCCGCAGCGACGTAGCGGCCCGCGGTGTCGGATGTCGGGTACGGCGGCCTAGCCTTTCGACAAGTCACCCACCGGAGCAGACAGCCCTGGAGGTCCGATCGTGGCATCGCCTCGCCCCTTGGCGACCGTGGAGCGCGCCGTACGGTTGCTCGACGTGCTCGCCGAGTCGTCGGTCGACCTGGGCAACAACGAGATCGCCCGTCGGGCCGGGATCAACGTGAGTACGGTGTCCCGCATGCTGACCACGCTGGTCGAGGCCGAGCTCGTACGTCGGGTCGCCGAGACCGGTCGCTATCGGCTCGGGCCACGGCTGGTCGAGCTCGGCAACGCGGCGCTGGCCGGCATCGACCTGCGCGACCTCGCCCGACAGCATTTGGTCGAGCTGGCGGAGTCGACCGGCGAAACGGCGACCCTCTCGGTGCCCGGCGAGCACGCCGTCATCACGATCGACTTCGTCCAGAGCCCGTCATCGGTACGCAGCGTCGCCGAGGTCGGTCGGCAGGCGGTCCTGCATGCGACGGCGATCGGCAAGGTGTACCTCGCGCACGGCGGCAAACTGCCCCCGGGCCGGCTCGCCGCCTTGACGGATCGCACCGTCGTCGACCGGGCTACCTTGGCCGCCGAACTCGAGCGGGTCCGCACCCGTGGATGGGCCGAGGCCGCCGGTGAGCGGGAGGACGACCTCAACGCGATCGCCGCGCCCGTGTTCGGCGGTGGCCAGCTGACCGGCGTGCTGGGTCTGCAAGGCCCCGCGACGCGATTCGGTGCGCGGGC
>JBKOYM010000175.1:0-19080 GCA_046725375.1 Actinomycetota bacterium | reverse complement strand
CGGCCTCCCGTCGGCCGATGGAGCCCACCTGTGGAGTACTGCGGGCGAGCGGCCAGGAGATCAACGAGTCGGAGTTTCACACCTCACCCGGTCTGACGGCATTCGGGCCGTTGCCGATCTCGCCGAAGAACGCCGGAGAACGACGTGACGACCGGAATCGCTGAAGACGTCTTCGGATCAGAGGACTTGCTCGTGATTGACACTGAAGGGCTGGCACGCCGTCGCACCCGCCCAGGTCGACCTGCTCGGGCCACAGTCCCGAGGCGGCGGTCTCGGCGCGATGGTCTTAGCTCGACACCACCGCGGTGTCGTTCTCGGTCACACCGGACAGCCGCGCATGCCCGGTCACGGAGTAGCACCGGAGGATCGCGATTACCACCTGGAACGAGGACGGGCGTCGGGGACATGCGCCACGTGACGACCGCGTCCCGAAAGGCTGCGACTGCCCCGTAGTGCGAAGGTCACCGGTACGGATGCGGTGACGGTATGCGAGGGGGACTGGGCACGCTTGCTGTCTTGGTTTCGGCGCTGGTGTCGGCCCTCTACGACTGGGTGCGTAGGTCGGCGATGGTGTCGCGGAGTGCGTCGTCCAGCGATGTCGGAGTGATGCCGAACGCCTCGGTCGCGGCGGAGGAGTCCAGGACGAACGGCTTGCGGAACTGGTATTGGGTCTCGCGGGTCGCGCGGGCCATCGGGTTGAACAGGCCGCCGATCCACAGCATCGGGTAAGGCATCACGGACAGCCGCGGCGCCGGCGCGCCGGCCAGTTCGGCAGCCCGGGTCGCCACCTGGCGAAACGACTTCGGTGGCCCGGTCGGCACATGCCAGGCGCGGCCCCAGGCGCCGGGGTCGGCCGCGACGGCGAGCTGGGTGCGGGCGACGTCGCCGGTGTAGGTCCAGCTGTGCGGTGCGTCCAGGTCGGCGGGCGCCGTGGCCCGTTTACCCGCGAGCACCTTCGGCAGCACGAGCAGCGTCAGCGGGGTCACGGCACCGGCGCCGAGATAGTCCGAGCCGCGCACCTCGACGGTGCGGATCCGGCCGGCCCGGTGCGCCTCAAGCGCATCATTCCAGATCTGGACCCGCACCCGTCCCTTCTCGGTGTTCGGTCGCAGCGGCAGATTCTCGGTCATCGGGCCGTCGACGGCGCCGTAGCCGTACAGGTTGCCGGTGGTGATCAGCAGGGCTCCGCTGGTCTCGGCCGCGCGCAACAGCGCGGCGGCAAGCGGCGGCCAGTCGGTGGCCCACCGCGGGTAGGGCGGCCCCGCACAGCTGTAGATCACGGTGACACCCTCGGCCAAGTGGCTCAGCCCGTCCGGGTCGGAGGCATCCGCGGCGACCCGTTCGATGGCCGGGTGTTCGGGTCCTTGCCCGCTGCGAGTCACCAGCCGGACCCGCTCACCGCGGTCGGCCAGCAGTTGTGCGGTGGCCGTACCGACCGCTCCGGCACCGATCACCAGCTGCACGTCCATACATGCTCCTCGGTGGCTGAACTCCACATCGGACGCACATCGAGCCTACGGAGGACGTGCACGATGAGTCGGGCAGCATCCCAACTCAGTGGCTCCACCCGGCATCTCCAGCTCGGCGATCGGGCATCGAACGGCCCGCTGGTTCGGGACCTTCGCATCCAGCCCAACACAGCAGGGGACTGCCAGCCTAAGGCCCAGGACCTAATGAAATGGAGCAATGAATGAGAGCAGCTGTCGTCCGCGAGTTCGGTGCCCCGCTGGTGATCGAGGAGCGTTCCGATCCGACGCCCGGGCCGGATCAAGTCGTCGTCGCGATCGAGGCGAGCGGCCTGTGTCACACCGACATTCACGCTGCTCATGGCGACTGGCCGATCAAGCCGTCGCCGCCGTTCGTACCGGGCCACGAAGGAGTCGGCCGAGTCACTGCCGTCGGCGACGCGGTCACGGCGGTGAGAGCGGGCGACCGGGTGGCGGTGCCATGGCTCGGCAAGGCCTGCGGACATTGTGACTACTGCGTGAGCGGCTGGGAGACGCTGTGCCTACGACAGCTCAACACCGGGTACGGGTACGACGGTGGCTTCGCTGACACGGTGCTCGCGTATGGCGACTACGTCGGCACGGTGCCCGACGGGATCGACCCGGTCGAGGCGGCGCCACTCACTTGCGCCGGCGTGACGACGTACAAGGCCATCAAGGTCGCCGATGTCTCGCCCACCGATCTGGTGCTGATATCCGGCGTCGGCGGCCTCGGCCACCTGGCGTTGCAGTACGCCAAGATTGCCGGCGCGACGGTCGCCGCGGTCGACATCACCGACGAGAAGCTGGCGTTGGCAAAGGAGCTCGGCGCCGACATCGTCATCGACGCCCGGTCCGAGGACGTGGCGGCGGTCGTGAAGCGTCACGGCGGCGCCGACGCGGCGATCGGACTGGCGGTCGACAACGAGTCGTTCCGGGTCGCGTTCTCCTCGCTGCGCCGCGGCGGACGGCTTGTCCTGGTCGCGCTGCCGGCGCACGGCACCGTCGACGTCCCCGTGTTCGAGACTGTGCTCGGCGGCCTCAGCGTCATAGGCTCGATCGTCGGCACCCGCCAGGACCTGGCCGAAGTGTTCGAGCTGCACGCCGCCGGACGGACTCGCGTGATTCAGGAGACTCGCCCGTTGACCGACGTCAACGCGGCCATCGACGACGTCCTTCATGGCCGGGCCCGGGCCCGCATCGTCCTGCGACCATAGCTCTACCGGTCGACCGCCGTCGCCGCAGGTGTCGCGCGGACCTGGCGGCCCTGGTCCAGCGCGAGGACCTGGTCGAACGAGTCGAGCTGGTCGCGCCGGTGGGTGATCATGAGTACGGTTCGGTCGGCGGCGGCTTCGAGGAGGACGGAGACCAGCGCGGCTCCGGTTGCCGGGTCGAGGTGTTCGGTCGGCTCGTCGAAGATCAGCACCTGGTGGCCTGCCAGCAGGCTGCGCGCTAGGGCGATCCGCTGCCGCTCTCCGCCGGAGACCTGGGCGCCGTGCTCACCCACGGGCGTGTCCAGACCGTTCGGCAGGGTGGCCACCCACTCGGTCAGTCGAGCCCGGGACAGCGCGTCCGCGAGCTCGTCCGACGTGGCGTCCGGCTTGGCGACCCGAAGGTTCTGCTCCACCGTCGTGTCGTAAACATGGGCTTCTTGCGTGCACAGCCCTACGACTCGGCGTACGTCGTCGCCCGCGAGCGTCTGGGCCGGCACGCCGTCGAGCGTGATCGATCCCCCGCAGTAGTCGACGAAGCGTACGAGTGCCGCCGCGAGCGTCGACTTGCCGGCGCCGCTGGGACCCACCACGGCCACCCGGCGACCCGGTGGCAGGTCGAGGTCGACCCCGTCGAGGGCGAGCGGGCCGTCTGGGTTCCAACGCACCCGGAGGTCCTCGACCCGAACGTGGCCGGGGCCAACCGGCGGTACCGCCGGTTGCGACGGCTCCGGCACCGTCGACGGGGTGTCCATGACGTCGACGAGCCGGGCAACGGCGCGACGGCTCCGGGTGAGCAGCTGGGCCGCGGCCGGCAGGCCGGCCACGACCTCGGCGCAGGCCAGGGGGACCAGCACGATCACGGCCAGCTCGGTGCGGTCGAGGTCTCCCGAGCGCACGGCGGGGACGCCGAGCGTCACGGCACCCCATACGGCTACCCCGACGGCGGCCACGGTCAGGGCGGCCCCGACCCCGATGACCAGACTGGAGGTCCGGCTCGCCCGGGCCAACCTGTGGTCGGCCGCCGCGAGCGCGTCGAGTCGCCGGTCGGCGGCACCGAAGGCCTCCAGCTCGGCGGCGGCCTGCAGGGTCTCGACGGTGAGCCTGCCGACCTCGCCTCGGACCGGGGCGACCTCGCGCTCGGCGCGGCGGGAGAGGGCGCCGGCCGCCACGGGAATCAGGAGGCCGGCGGCGAGCAGGGCGAGCGCGAGCAATAGGCCGGACGCCGGGAGCAGCAAGCCGGTCGCGATCACGGCCGCGGCTCCGACCAGCGCGGCCGCCGCGTAGGGCAGAAACACCCGCAGGTAGACATCCTGGCCGGCCTCGACATCGCCGACGAGCCGGGCCAGCAAGTCTCCCGAGCGGAACGCCGGAAGGCCCGACGGCGCAAGGCGTTCGAGTGACCGGAACAGCCGCTCCCGCACCGCGACCAGAGTACGCAAGGCGGCGTCGTGGCCGAGCAGCCGCTCGAGGTAGCGGAGCACACCACGAAGCAGGCCCAGCGCCCGGACGGCGACGATGGCGACCATGAGGTAGAGGATCGGCGGTTGCTCGGCGGCTCGTGAGATCAGCCAGGCCGACGTGCCGAGGAGCGCCACAGCGCTGCCCAGGGCGCCCGCCGCGGCGATGGCCGCGAGCAGCAGGCGGGTCCGCGACCCGCGAGTCCATCCGACGAGTCGAGCGATCACGTCGGGACCTCCGCTCGGGCGCCGAGGTCCACGACCCGGTCGGCGAGGGCGAGTACGGCCGGCCGCTGGGTCACGATGACGGCGGTGCGCCCCCGTACCCACGTCGCGAGCCGGGTGACTGTCTGGGCCTCGGTGTCGGCGTCAAGGCCCGCCGTTGGTTCATCGAGCAGCAGCACCGGGGCGTCGAGGAGCAGGGCGCGGGCCAGCGCGACCCGGCGGCGCTGGCCGACCGAGAGTCCGGCGCCACCCTCGCCGAGTCGGGTCCGGATCCCACCGGGCAGGGTGTCCACGAACTCGGCATGCGCGTGCCAGAGGGCCCGGCGGACCGCGTCTGTGTCGGCGTCCGGCCGGCCCAGTCGGATGTTGTCGTCGACTGTGCCGGCGAACAGGTGCGGCTGCTGTGGGAGCCACGCCGCCGCCGCCCGCCACTGGTCGATGTCGACGTCGGCCAAGTCGACGTCGCCGAGCCGTACCCGACCGGACGTCGGGACCGCGAGGCCGAGCAGCACGGCGAGCAGGCTGGACTTGCCAGCGCCACTCGGACCGACGACCGCGACGACCTCGCCGGGCGGCACGGTGAGCGACGCCGTGTCGAGCGCCGGCCGGTCGCGGCCGTCGTAGGCCACCGTGACGTCTTCGAGCGCGATCGGGGTCGTCGCCAGGTCTGGGACCGGCCGTTCACCGCCGATCGCCCGGGGCGGCGTCTCGAGGACGGCGAACACTCGCTCGGCGGCGGCCAACCCTTCGGCGCTGGCGTGGAACTCCGCGCTAATCTGACGAAGCGGGAGATACGCCTCCGGCGCCAGGATCAACACGAGCAGCCCGGTCTCGAGATCCAGCTCACCCTCCACCAGCCGCAGTCCGATCCCGACCGCCACCAGAGCGACTGAGATCATCGCGAGCAGCTCGAGGACCAATGAGGACAGGAACGCCAGCCGCAGCGTGGACATCGTGGCCCGGCGGTGCTCGTCGGCAACCCGACGCACCGCGACCGCCTGGGCCTTCGCCCGGCCGAACAGCTTGCCGGTCGGCAGCCCCTGGACCAGGTCGAGGAAGTGATGCCCGAGGATCTCCAACCGGCGCCACTGCCGTCTGGTGCGGTGCTGAGTGGCCAGGCCCACCAGCGCCATAAACACCGGAATCAGCGGCAGCGTCACCGCCACGGTGAGGAAGGCGACGGTGTCGGTGACCAGGAGCTGCGCCAGCACCACGACCGGGACGACGACGGCCAGGATCAGCGCGGGAAGGTACCTCGCGAAGTAGCCGTCGAGGGCATCGACACCGCGCAGGCTCAACGTCGCGAGCTCGCCGCTGCGCTCGCCGGCAAGCCAGCGTGGTCCGAGCCGAATCGCGTGCCCGACGAGGGCTTCGCGGAGCTGCGCCTTGACCCTCGTCGAGGCGTATTGTGCCAGCGTGCTCTGGGCGCCGGCCACCAGGGCGCGACCGGCGAGCACCACCGCGAGGACCACCAGCACGCCACGCAACGCGTCGAGGTCGGCACCGTGGAAGGCCCGGGCGAGGACGTCGGCCAGCAGTATCGCCTGGGCGAGGACGAGTCCGGCCGCCACGACCCCGCATCCGACCGTCGCGACAAGGTAGCCGCGAGTCGCCCGCGCGACCCTCAGCAGTCGCCGGTCGAGCGGCCGCATCGCGCCTACCGTCCGATGCCCGTCGGCATCTCCTCGGGGATGCTGTCCACGCCGATGCGTCGCCGGAACACCCAGTAGCTCCACCCTTGATACGCCAGCACGACCGGCGTGAAGATCACCGCGACCCAGGTCATGATCTCCAGTGTGTACGGCGTCGACGACGCGTTGTCGACGGTGAGGCTGTACGCCGGGTCGGTGGACGACGGCATGACGTCCGGGAACAGCCCGGCGAACAGCGCGGTCACGGCCAGCCCGATCGCGAGGGCCGACCCGACGAAAGCCCAACCCTCCCGGCCGACCCGGTTGGCCACCAGCCCACCCACCAGGGCAGCCGCGGCGGCCGCCGCCAGCACCACCGCGTCAGCACCGTCGGCGTACGAGGCAAGCGTCCACCCGAGGAACCCGACCGCGACCACGGCGGCAAGCAGCCCCACCCGGCTGGCCAGCCGGGTGGCCCGCTCGCGCACCTCGCCGCGCGTCTTCAACGCCAGAAACACCGCGCCATGGGTCACGAAGAGTGCCAGCGTGGTCACGCCCCCGAGCAGCGCGTACGCGTTGAGCAGGTCAAGCAGGTTGCCGGTGTACTCATGCTCGGCGTCGATAGGCACGCCGCGCACGATGTTGCCGAACGCCACGCCCCACAGCACGGCAGGCACCAGCGAGCCCCAGAAGATCGCCCGGTCCCACCAGGCCCGCCATTCGGGCTCGGAGCGCTTGCCGCGGAACTCGAACGCAACGCCGCGCAGGATCAGCGCCACGAGGATCAGCAACAGCGGCAAGTAGAAGCCGCTGAACAGCGTGGCGTACCACTCCGGGAACGCGGCGAACGTGGCTCCCCCGGCGACCAGCACCCACACCTCGTTGCCGTCCCAGACCGGGCCGATGGTGTTGATCAGCACCCGGCGTTCGCGGTCGTGTCGGCCGAGCACCGGCAGCAGGATGCCGACGCCGAAGTCGAAGCCCTCGAGGACGAAGTAGCCGACCCAGAGGACGGCGATGAGGACGAACCAAACGGTGGTGAGCTCCATGCCGCTCCCTCCTCAGTACGCGAACGCCATCGGGCGCTGTTCGCCGGACTCGCCGGGCTCTTCTGGCTCCACCTCGGGCAGCCCGGCCCTGATGTAGCGGATCAGAAGCCCGATCTCGATGACGGCGAGCACGCCATAGAGCAGCGTGAACACCGACATCGACGTGACTACCTCGGTCGATGTCGTCCCCGGTGAGACACCGGCCGAGGTCGGCATCAGCCCGAACACGATCCACGGCTGCCGGCCCATCTCGGTGAAGATCCAGCCGAACGAGTTGGCCGCCAGCGGCAGCAGCGGCATCGCGATCGCGGTCAGCAGCAGCCAGCGCGACGTGGGAGAACGCCCTCGTCGGGTCGCCCACAGCATCCAGATCGCCCCGAGCCCCGCGAGGACGCCCATGCCGATCATGAGTCTGAACGTCCAGTACGTGACGGGGATGTTGGGCTTGTAGTCGCCAGACCCGTACGTCTGCTCGTACTCGGCCTGGATGTCGTTGATGCCACGCACCTCGGCGTTGGGATCGCCCTCGGCGAGGAACGACAGCAGCTTCGGGATGCGGATCGAGAACTTCTCCTCGCTGCCGTCCAGGCTGCCGACGGTGAGGACCGAGAACGACGCCGGCTGGTCGGTGTCATAGAGCGCCTCAGCGGCCGCCATCTTCATCGGCTGCACGTCGGTCATGATCTTGGCCTGCACATCCCCGGTGACCGCCGTGCCGATGCCGGCAACCAGCACGGTCGCGGCGCCGACCCGAAGCGCCGAGCGGAAGGCTTCACGGTCCTCGTCGGGCCGGCGGATCAGCCGCCACATCGCCACACCACAGACGAAGGCGCCGGCCGTGAGGAAGGCGGCCGCGATCGTGTGCGGCACGGTCACCAGCGTGATCTTGTTGGTCAGCACATCCCAGAAGTCGTTGAGCTCGGCCCGGCCGGCCGCTTCGTCGAACTCGTAGCCCACCGGGTTCTGCATCCAGGAGTTGGCCGCCAGGATGAAGTACGCCGACAGCAAGGTGCCGATCGCCGCCAGCCAGATTGTCGCCAGGTGGACCCGCTTCGGCAGCCGGTCCCAGCCGAAGATCCACAGGCCGAGGAACGTCGACTCGAGGAAGAACGCGAGCAGCCCCTCGATCGCCAGCGGCGCACCGAAGATGTCGCCGACGAAGCGGGAGTACGACGACCAGTTCATGCCGAACTGGAACTCCTGCACGATCCCGGTGACGACCCCCATCGCGAAGTTGATCAGGAACAACTTGCCGTAGAACCTCGTGAGGCGCAGCCAGCGCTCGTTGCCGGTGCGGACCCACGCGGTCTGCATACCAGCGACCAGGAAGGCCAGCCCGATCGTCAGCGGTACGAACAGGAAGTGATAGACGGTCGTGATCCCGAACTGCCACCGCGCCAGATCCAGGGCGTCCATGGCTCACATACTACAGTCTGTAGTAGTTGGTCGGCTGCTCATACCGGTACCCAATCCGTTCCGGAAGCCCAGCGCAACGGGTCGACGGTCTCCGCTGACGGAACCTTCGGCCCTGGAGGCGGGAAAGGAGCGCCACCAGACGGGACTCCGAGGGACGCTACTCCGCGACGCGGACGGCGAGTGCCGGCCGGATGCTGGCTGCGCGGCGGGCTGGCCAGGCGGTCGCCACGACTGACGCCAGCAGGGCGGCCCCGACCGTCAGGCCGATCTCGGTCCAGGCAATCGGGTACGTGACGTCGATCGAGCCGAACATCGGGCTGTTGCGATAGAGCAGGTACGTCGTGACGAGGCCGAGGATGGTCCCGACGACGACGCCCTCCAGGGCGATGAACGTACTCTCGGCGAGGAACGCCCGCCGAACCGTCCGGGAGCGGAATCCCAACGCCCGCAGCACACCGATCGTGCGTCGGCGCTCGCGGACCGCGCGGACCATCACGACGCCAAGTCCTGTGATGCCGACGAAAAGGCCGAGGGCGAGGTAACCCTGCATCAGCTGGAAGAACTGCGTATTGGCCGCGTACGAGTCGCGCACCGTTTGCTGGATGTCGGTTGCGACGGCGCCGTTGGAGAGGAACTGCCCCTCCAACGCCTCGGTGAGAGCCGGGACGTCGACACCGGGCCGCGTTCGCATCAGCGCACTCGACTCGCGGGCGTCTGGCCCGAAGACGGACTGGACGGCGGCGTCCCCCATCATCACGGGATAGCGGAACTCTCCACCACCGAGGCCGTAGAAGGCCGTTCCATCGGTAACCACACCCGCGATGGTGAAGTCGGTGCGCTGGCCGGTGCGTGGGTTGGTCAGCGTCAGGGTGTCACCCGGTTCGATGGGCTCTCCTGGCGGGCCGCCGGGTGACGCGTAGAAGGCGTCGACCATCACGTACTTTGGATCTCTCAGCACGACGTCCCACGCTGTGGCATCGTCGACGAAATCGTCCAAGCGGCTGTCGAGAGCCGGTCCCTCGAGGCTTGCGGGCATACCGACCGCGATCGCCGGCACCGGATCGTCGGTGCGCGCCAGCGGGTCGTTGCCCCAGGTCCCGGCAGTGACCAGCGGAGCCACCGATTCGACCTGACCGTCGAACTGGCCCTCGGTAAACGTTCGCTCAGGGTCCTTCACCGGCGTGTTGACGTTGTAGTCGACTCGTACGGTCCAGCCTGCGGACGCGTCCTCGACGGACTGGTCGACACCCGACCGGATGATCGCTGAGATCTGGGTGAGCAGGACGATGACGAACACGATCAGGCTGTACATTGCTAGCGTCGCGCCGGTGCGGAAACGGCGCGCCGTCGGGTAGGCCACGGCGAGCCGCAGCGCCAGACCCGACTCCGACGGTCGGTCGATCCACCGCCGCAAGGGACGCAACAAGACCATCTGATGCTGGCTGAGCAGCACCACGGCGGCGAACGACAGCATCGTCCCCATCACGACGTACGTGGTCGTGGAGGACTCGTCGTAGATGTGCGGACTCACGAGGTGGGCGACCAGACCCCAGACGAGGACGGCGAGCGCCACGGCGGTCGTCACGACCGCCGTCGGTAGGACGAGCCGGAGCAGCGGAACGGCGCAGACGGCGGCGAGGGCGGGGAACAGGTACGTGCCCGTCCCTTGGCTGGATTCGACGAATACCGCCGGCACCGAAGCCGCGACGAACAACGCGGTGAGGATCGCCGAAAACACCGTGAGTCGGCGACGGTGCCGGCGCCGCTTCACGGGCTCGAGGTCGCGGATGGCCGCGATGATGTTGGTCCGGGCGATCTTGATACTCGTGAGCGCCACCGCGACGAACGCGATCAGGAAGCCGGCGCAGATGCCGTTGACGAGACTGGCCGGGCGTACGTCGTAGACGAGTGTGAGCTTGTTGTTCTCGGTGTTCCAGCTGTTGAGGATGTTGACGGCCAGGATGACGACGACTCGTCCCACGAGCACCCCCACGGCGGCTCCGAGCAGCGCCGCCAGCGCGCCGTAGATGGCTCCTTCGATTGTGAATTCCGCAGTGACTCGCCGTCGCCGCATTCCGATCGCGCGCAGGATGCCGAGCTGGCCCTTCCGCTCCTCGGTGAGCATCACGAAAATATTCACCAGCAGGAGTACGCCGGCGATGATGCTGAAGCTTGCGATGAACAGAAACATCGAACCGAGGATGTCGCCGGTCTCTTCGGCAGCCTCGAGCACCTCCTGCTTTGGCGTGTCCACCACCGCGCCGGAGTTGGCCAGGGGGCCGAGCTTGTCGAGAATCTCCGCCTCAACCTCCTCTGTCAGACCTTCGCCCGATTCGACTCCACCCTGGTTGGAGATCAGCGTCGTCGTCATGGGCTCGCGGCCGACCGCGACGGCAGCATTGACCAGCGTTCCGGACTGGAAGAAGGCGTTGCGGTTGATGGCGGCGCCGACGCCCATGCCTGCGACTCCCTCGGCAGGAACCACTTCGGCGACCGTGAAGGTCTGCGGTTGGCCGTAGAACTCGAAGGTGACCTCGTCGCCAACAGAGGCGTCGAGCGACTCGGCGAGGTTGTCGTTGATGACGACGGCGTCGGGCCCCGGCTCGGCAACGTCGAGCCCGGAGCCCTCCGATCCGCCGAACTCCCCGGCGGCGTCGAAGTCGAGCTCCCACACCAGTGCCCGTGGCTCCGTCTGCAGCAGATCGGCCTCCTGGTGAAGGGCCGCGGACTGGTCACCGCGTACGGTCAGCATCCCGTCGACTCGGGGGTCGTCCGTTAGCGGCTTCAGTCGGCCAGCGGCCTCGTCACCGACCGGGAGGGACGCCGAGCGTACGGTCTCGTCGATCGGCCCGAGAACGTCGTAGGCGGACTGCCGTACCGACCGGTCCAGCGAGTCGCCGACGACCATGCTGGCGACGATGAGCGCGGTGCCGAGCAGCGAGCCGACAACCACCAGGACCGCCTCGGTCGGCCGGCGTCTGATCTGCCGCAGGGCGAGCCGCCGGAGCACGGCACGCCGAATGATCAGGAAGAAGACGAATCCGAGGGTGATCCCGGTCGCGATGGCCAGCGGAATCATGGCATCGGGATACATGGTTTCATCCTCGTAGAGTCGCGGCGGATGCGATTGCTGCCTCGGTGGGCTGTTCGTCGCTTGACAGCCGGCCGTCGCGCATCAGGATCAAGCGGCCCGCAGAGTGGCCGATCGTCGGGTCGTGAGTGACGAGGACGATCGTCTGCCCGTGCTCACGGTTGAACTCGAGCAGCAACTCCATCACCTCGGCTGCCATCTGGCTGTCGAGGTTTCCGGTCGGCTCGTCGGCCCAGACGATCGCCGGCCGAGCCACGAGGGCCCGGGCGATCGTGACCCGCTGCTGTTCACCGCCGGACATCTGATTCGGCAGGTGGTCCGCCCGATGGCTCAGGCCGACCCGGCCGAGCATCTCGAGGGCGGCGGTACGTGCCGATTTCGGGGGCGATCCGACCAGCAGCAGCGGCAGCTCGACGTTCTCGACGGCGGTGAATACGGGGATCAGGTTGAACGACTGGAAGACGAAGCCCATCGTCCGGGCCCGGTGCTCGGTGCGATCGGCGTCGCTCATCGCGAACAGATCCCGGCCGCCGACGATGACCCGGCCGCCGTCGATGTCATCCAGGCCGGACAGGCAGTTCAACAGGGTCGTCTTACCGGAGCCCGACGGGCCCATGACGGCCACCAGCTCACCGGCCCGTACCGACAGGCTCAGCTCGACCAGGGCGGGCACTTCCACGTCACCGGTGCGGTAGATCTTGGACACCCGTTCGGCGATCAGTAGCGGCTCTTTCATGACTCGGCACTCCTCGTCGGCCAGCCTGGTCTGGACCGTGGGCGGTTCCATGTGGCTTTGCATCTCCAGCACATCTCGCCGAGCCGACCGTCGGTACAGGCGTTCGACCTCATCGGTCGGTCCATCCCACGACGAAGGTCCCGCTCCGAGGACCGCTCGGCCCCTGCTGCACGGGCGCTCCGAGGGATGTGCTGGAGGTGTGAGAGACCCCATCGGAAGGAGGTAGCGATGACCAAGCTGGCACGGCGTGAGCCGCGACGCCTCTCGGAGTTGTTCGACTGGCTGGAGGAGGGCTTTCCGACGTTGCCGATGTGGCGTCCGTTCGAGTCCGGCTGGATGCGTATCGAGGACTACCAGGACGAGGGTCGGTACGTGATCCGGGCGGAGCTGCCAGGCATCGACCCCGAGAAGGACGTCGAGATCACCGTCGCCGACGGCGTCTTGACCGTCCAGGCCGAGCGTCGCGAGGAGACGAAGGAGGGCAAGCGGTCCGAGTTCCGCTACGGATCGTTCACCCGCACTTGCCGGCTCCCAGATGGCGCCGACGAGAGCGACGTCGCGGCCACGTACAAGGACGGGATCCTCGAGGTCAGCGTCGCGATGGGACCGGAGGTAAAGCACGAGCCCAAGCGCATCGAGATCTCGAAGGCCTGATCCCGCCATCACGAGCGCTGCCCACAGTCGATGCGGGCAGCGCTCGCTTTGTCCGGAGGAGCTCAACAAGCGATGCATGATGTCCTCGCGACACCACCAGGGCTGACATCGGTCGAGGCCGCTCGAAGGCTGGAGAGGTACGGGTCGAACGCGCTTCCCGAGCCGCCACGGCGGACCGTCGTCTCCCGCGTGCTGGCCCAGTTGCGCGATCCGATGATCCTCCTGCTGCTTGGTGCCGCCGGCATCACCGTCGCCATCGGCGATGCCACCGACACCGCTGTCATCGCGGCAGTCATCTTCCTCAACACGACGATCGGCGTCGTCCAGGAGGTCCGGGCCGAGCAGGCGATTGCCGCGCTGAACCGGCTTGCGGCGCCACGGGCCCACGTGATGCGCGACGGCATCCGGGTAGAGGTCGCGGCCAGCGACGTGGTGCCCGACGACGTGATGCTCCTCGACGCCGGCGACATCGTGCCGTCCGACGGCGACCTGATCGAGGCGCATCGACTCCAGATCGACGAGTCGACGATGACCGGGGAGTCGGTTCCGGTCGACCATGGGGTCGGCGAGGAGGTATTGGCCGGTACGGTCGTCACGCGCGGCCGGGCCGTCGCGCGCGTCACTCGTACCGGCGAACAAAGCGGCCTGGGCCGAATCGCGGCCCTGATCGCAGCGACACCGGTGCGCGCCACTCCCCTGCAGCAGCGGCTGACGCAGCTCTCGCGGCTCCTTGTCGTGGTCACGCTCGGCTTGTGTGCCGTCGTCCTCGGCTTGGGACTCGCCCAGGGTCGGGATGCGCTCGACATGCTCATCGTGGCCGTCAGCTTGGCGGTGGCGGCCGTACCGGAGTCGCTTCCGGCAGTCGTCTCGGTGGCGTTGGCGCTGGGCGCGTACCGCATGGCGCGACGGTCGGCGATCGTCCGGCGACTCCCGGCCGTCGAGACGCTCGGCTCGGTCACCGTGCTCGCCTCCGACAAGACCGGCACGCTGACTGAAGGACGCATGCTGGCCGAGCGGGTGTGGACGCCCGACCGAGAGTACGCGGTTTCCGGGTCCGGCTACGCCCCCGACGGCAGCATCGTCTCCGACGCCGGATCCGCCGGCAGTGGATCGTCCGCCGACCTGGCGCCGCTGCTGCGCGACGTCGTGCTGTGCAGCGATGCCACGATGCGCCAGTCGGAGGACGGTGAGTGGACCCCGCTCGGCGATCCCCTCGAAGCCGCCCTGCTCGCGCTGGCCGGCAAGGCCGACCTGGACGCCACCGCCGTTCGAGCAAGCTGGCCGCGGGTCGCCGAGATCCCATTCGACAGCCACCGACGGCGCATGACGACACTCCATGCCGATCCCGACAATGGCTGGCTAGTCGTGTGCAAGGGCGCACCGGAGGCGGTCCTCAAAGAGCCAGCCGACGGCGACGGACGCGTCGACGCCGCGCGAGATGCCGCCATTCGACTGGCGCGTGACGGATTTCGGGTGATCGCCGTATCAGAGGCCAGTCATCGAGCCCGACCGCCCGCCGATCGGCTCGACGAGCGACTGCGGCTGGTCGGGCTGGTCGCGGTCGCCGATCCACCGCGCTCCACCGCCCGCGAGGTCGTCGACGCCTGCCGCGCAGCCGGCATCCGGCTCGTGCTCGTGACCGGCGATCATCCCGAAACCGCCCAGGCAGTCGCCGCCAGAGTCGGCATCGGCGCGGACGCCTCCGAGGTCGCGATCGGCACCGACGTGATCCGCGACGACCACGACGGACGCGTGGAGCGCATCGGTGTCTACGCCAGGACTCAGCCGGAGCAGAAGGTCGACATCGTCGCCGCCTGGCAACGGCATGGCGACATCGTCGCGATGACCGGAGACGGCGTCAACGACGCGCCAGCGCTACGGGCCGCCGACATCGGTGTCGCGATGGGCAAGGACGGCACCGAGGTAGCCAGACAGGCAGCCGACCTCGTACTGGCCGACGACGACCTGCGTACCGTCGTCGTCGCCGTCGAGGAGGGACGGCGGATCTTCACCAACATCAGATCCTTCCTGAGGTACGCGCTATCGGGTGGCTTCGCCGAGATCATCGTGATGATGGCGGCGCCGTTCCTCGGCATGCCCATACCTCTGCTGCCGGCCCAGATCCTGTGGATCAACATGCTGACCCATGGCCTCCCCGGTGTTGCGTTCGGTGCCGAGCCACTCGACCCGGCGGTGATGCGGCAGCCGTCCCGGTCGCCGCGCGAGTCAGTCCTCGGCGCTGGCCTCACACGACAGATCGCCGCGACCGGCACGCTCATCGCGAGCGTGGCGCTTGCGGCCGGGCTGTGGGCGGACGCGACCGACGGGCACGTCCAGAGCTGGGTCTTCACCGTCCTCGGCCTGGCTCAGCTCGGTGTCGCGCTCGCGCTGCGGTCCCCCGGCCGCCGCAAAGGCCTGTGGTCACGTGGCCTCGATCTCGCTGTCGCCGGCGCGGCCGTCTTCCAGTTGGCGGGGGTTTACGCGCCGCCGCTGCAGGCGTTGCTGGACACGGAGCCCGTCACCGGCTGGGAGCTGGGTGGACTTGCCCTCTTGGCCATGATCCCGGGCGGAGTCGTTCGGATCGCCAGGCTCAGACCAGCTCGACGCCGGTGACGACATCGGTGCTGATCCGAATGACGTGGGTGATCTGTTGGGCGACCCACGGGCGAAGCCGGCGCTCGTAGGCCTCCACTTGGGCGAGATCCTCGACGAGTGACGCCACGCCGGTGACAATGGCACTCCATCCGACGTGGGCCTCGGGATCGATCTGATCGGCCTCGTACGCAACCACGGCTCCGGCGGCCAAGCTATTGGCGGAGCCGAGATGAGTACGAAAGACGATCGCGCCGTCGTCGACGATGTGGTTCACCGGCCGTACCGTCGGAAGTCCGGCGACGGTAAAGACGAGACGTCCCAGCGAGACCGTCCCGAGGAGGACAAGGGTCTCGTCTCGCGTCAGCCACTTAAGCCGTCGGGGGTGTGTCGTCAGCTCGTCGACTTGCACCTCGCGTCCTCCCTGCATCGATGCAGATCCCATCAACCCAACCGTTGGTTCGGCACTCCAATCGGACTCCTGATCGGGCCAGCGGCCAAGGGGTCGAAAGTCCGCCGCAAAGCGACCTCCGGCCCGTCCTACCGATGCCCGCACGACCGGCGATGACCAAGGTCCGCCGAGTTGGGCTCTTCGCCACCTTGGGGCCGCCGCTTCGCGACGCGAGTGTTGAGGAGAGGAGGAACCATGATTCGGACGTTCGGACCGCCGATTGTGGTCGGCGTCAACGCCACGCCAGAGAGCGATGCCGCGCTGCGGTGGGCAGTTCACGAGGCCGCGCTTCGCGAACGACCCCTCCACATCCTCTCGGCGTACGTCGTCGCCGAGCCGACGCCACTCGGACTCGGACCGACCGCGACAGTCTTGGAAAAGCCGTCTCTGGAGATTCGAGCCGCTCACGCGCGGGCCCGGCAGTACGCCAACGACCGGCTCGAATCCGACCGCGTCTCCGGCGAGTTGGTCCACGGCGCAGCGACTCCCTCGCTGCGCAAGGCGGCGGAATCCGCGGCCGTCCTCGTCGTGGGCGCGCGCCGTCGACAGGCCCGACGCTCAGTCAGCCACTCCGTCGCCGCCCACGCGGCCTGCCCGGTCGTCGTCGTACGCCAGCCGAGGTCTCCTGCTGCCGACCGGATCGTCGTCGGTGTCGACGGCTCCAAGGAGTCCGAGCATGCGATTGCGTTCGCGCTGGAGGAGGCGGCGCTGCGGGGATCGACGGTCGACGCCGTCCATAGCTGGCTCCCGATGGGGCCCGAAACTGGTTATCGGACCTGGATCGAGCAGACCGAGAGCAACTTCCAGCAGCAGCTCGCCGACAGCCTTGCGCCGTACCGCGCGAAGTACCCGGGGGTTCAGGTGCTCGAGCGGGTACTGACCGGACCGCCGGCGGAGCGGCTGGCGACGCTGTCCGCCGACGCCGGCCTGGTCGTCGTCGGGTCACGCGGGCTCGGTCGGGTCGTCGGCGCCTTCCTCGGCTCCGTCAGCCAAAGCCTGCTCCACCACGCCCAAGGTGTCGTCGCCGTAGTGAAGCCCGACCGCTGATCCGACGGCCTAACGAATCGCGACCTCGTCGTAGCGAGCCTCCGGCGCGGGTGGTGCCGGCAAGACGACCACGGGACAAGCAGCTTGCATCGCGCACGCCTCACTGATCGAGCCCAGTGCCGCGTGCCGGATGGTGGCCGTGCCATGGCTGCCGATGACAAGAAGCTGGACTCGTTCGGACAGGCGCACCAGCACCTCGACGGCGTCGCCCCTGACGACCTCGTACGACACGGGCGGGATGTCGCGAACCTCGCGGAGGACGGAGTCGACTACATGCCGCTGAGCCTCGTCAGCTCGCCGCCGGACTTCCGACGCCTGTTCCTCGGTGAGATCGGTCTCCCCACCGTGCGGTGGCCAGGCCGTGACCGCCTCGACCGCGCACCGCCGGCGGCGGGCCTCGTCGACGGCCCATCGCAGGGCTCGGCGCGATCCCTCGGACCCGTCGATCCCGACGGCAATCACGCCATTCGACGTCGCCTCATCCATGCTTTCAGTCTTGTCGCCCGTCGCCGCTATGCGCTGGAGTCTAAGGTCCTGTGGCGCAGGTCCCGAGCCCCTGCAGACCAGACCGATCCCGCTCGCTGGTGTGGCAGGGTGTCGTGCCGCCACCTTCCATTCGGGGTTCATACAGGGGATTCGGGACGCTACTGGTGCCCGGCTGATCAGAAGCCACGCGGCGGCGAATGAGCACGCGACGCCGCCGACAGCACGATCGAAGCCTTGATCTCCGCGGGCATCTCGAGCGGCCGCAATGCGGCAGCGATCGCGAGCAGAAACACCCTCTGCAGCATGAAGGCGCCGTAGGCGCTTCGACCGAGCAGAGGCCCACAATGGTTTTGCCGGTTCAGGCGACGTCCCGCGCGCTCACACTGGAGAGTCAGGCCCCGATGCGGTAGGGCCGCATCATCTCGTGGTCTTCGTGTTCGACGATGTGGCAGTGCCAGACGTAGAGTCCGGCGAGATCGAACAGCGCTTTGACTCTGGTCGTCTCACCCGGGTAGGCGATGACGGTGTCCTTGTAGCCGGACTCCCATGATTCGGGCGGCCGCGCCGGGCCGCCGAACGGTTGCCGATCGACGACTTGGAATTGCACTTCGTGGATGTGGATCGGGTGGGCGTCTTCGGTGAAGTTGCTCATCTCCCAGATCTCGGTCGCGCCGACGGCGGGGTTTTCGGTGATCGGGTCGTCCCAACCCAGCGGGACGGGATCGCCGCTCCCGTTGAGGGTGCCCAGCAGCGCCGCCCGGGGCCCGACGCCCGGGAGGACGTCCGAGTCGACCTCGTTGAGTGAGACCTGGCGCGTCCCGGTGGCCGGCCCGAGCGGTTCGAAGGCCGGGAGGGTGAGCTGGTCAGGCGGCACGCTGGTGTCGGTCGAGGCCAGCGGCACCACCGTGAACTTCATGACCTGGCCGGTCGTCATCGGGTCGGGCGGCTCGAACGGTTCGCCGCCGAACGGCTCGTCGGGGCCCTCGTTGATGAGGTACAGCTCGGTGCCGACGGGCAGTCCGGTGAAGTCGACGATCACGTCGGCGCGCTCGGCGAGTCCCATCAGCAGCTGGTCGAGCTGGACCGGTTCGGGCAGGAAGCCGCCCTCGCTGCCGATCTGCCAAAACGGCAGCGCCGCCGATGCGGGACGCGGTGCGAGCGGGTCGGTGGCGATCTTCATGATCAGGAACCGCGAGTTGCAGCCGTTCAGGAACCGGAACCTATAGCGACGAGGCTCCACCTCCAGCGTCGGCCAGGTCCGCCCGTTGACCACCATCGTGTTGCCGAAAAACTCCGGATTGAAGATGGGCGCGATGTCGCTGTCGGGGACGTACGGCCCGCCGAACCCGTCGAAGAACGCCCGGCTGTCCGGGTAGAACAGCGAGCCGTCGGGATTGAAGCTGCGATCCTGGACCGCGATCGGGATCTCGTAGTAACGCGTTCCGGGCGGATCGCCCAGCGCAGGCGCCGGTCCGGGCAGCACACCGGCCGGCAGATCGCTAGGTCCGCCCCGCAGCAGGTAGAACCCGGCCGGCCCGGCATACACA
>JBKOYM010000173.1:0-10328 GCA_046725375.1 Actinomycetota bacterium | reverse complement strand
CGGCCGCAGTTCGTCGCGTAGCTGGTCGAGGTCCTTGCCCTCGGCGACGACCCTGTCGCCGTCGACGACTCGGAAGCCGAGCCGCAAGTGATCCGGGATCCTGTCGTAGTCGAACACGTCCGCCGGCACCTCGACACCGGTCAGCCGGCACAGCTCGGTGGCGACCGCGACCGGCAGGGAGCCTTCACCCGGTCGGAGGTGCTCGACGACCGCTCGGGCATGGTCGGGCGCCGGCACGAGTTGACGCCGCCAGCGCTTCGGCAACGAGCGGATCAGTTCGGTCACGAGCTCCTCGCGGTGGCCCGGAACCTGCCACCAGAACTCGTCCGCGTCGAGCTGGTTGAGCTGCGCCAGCGGCACATCGACAGTCACGCCGTCGCTGGCCGATCCGGGATCGAAGATGTACGACAGCGGCATCGACGTGTCGTCGTGTCGCCACTCGTCGGGAAACTCGTCGGCGATGGCGTCCGGCTCGGCCTCGGCCCGCACGACCAGCGCTCGCTCGAAGTCGAGCAGATCCGGCCGGTCCCGGCGTACGCGCTTCCACCAGGTGTCGAAGTGCGCCGCGGACACGACCTCATCGCCGATTCGCTCGTCGTAGAACTCATACAGCGTCTCGTCGTCGACGCGGAGATCACGGCGCCGGATCCGGTCCTCGAGCTCTTCGACCTCGTCGAGCAGCGCGCGGTTGGCCCGGAAGAACGCGTGCCGGGTCTGCCAGTCGCCTTCGACGAGGGCATGCCGGATGAAGAGCTCCCGGCAGAGGTCCGGGTCGATCTTGCTGTACGTCACCGGCCGGCGCTCGGCGAGCGGGACGCCATAGAGCGTGACCTTCTCGTACGCCATCACCGCGCCGCGCTTGCGCTCCCAGTGCGGCTCGCTGTAAGTCCGTTTGACCAGATGCCCGGCGAGCGACTCGGCCCACGCCGGGTCGATTCGAGCGTTTTCGCGCGCCCACAGCCGGGAGGTCTCCACCAGCTCGGCCGACATCACCCAGGACGGTGGCTTCCGGAACAGACCGGACCCCGGAAAGATCGCGAATCGCGCGCCGCGAGCACCGAGGTAGTCGCGCGTATCCGGATCGCGCAACCCGACATGCGACAGCAGACCGACCAGCAGCGACTTGGTGACCTCGACCGGCGCGGCCGCCATCGACTCGCGGCGCATCCCCAAGTCGCGAGTGATCTGCACGAGCTGGGTGTGGACGTCCTGCCACTCGCGGACCCGCAAATAGTGCAGGTACTCGTCTCGGCACATGCGCCGAAACTGGTTGCCCGACAGCTCGCGTCGACGCTCCCGCAGGTAGCTCCACAGGCTGAGATACGCCGCGAAGTCCGACTCCGGGTCGGCGAACCGCGCATGCTGAGCGTCGGCCGCCGCCTCGTGATCGGCCGGCCGCTCCCGCGGGTCCTGGATCGACAGGGCCGCCACGATGATCAGCACCTCGCGCAACGCGCCGTTGCGGTCGGCCTCGAGCACCATGCGGCCGAGCCGCGGATCGAGCGGCAGCCGGGCGAGCCGCTTGCCGATCTTGGTCAGTCGCCGGGGACGGTCCGGGCGTCGGTCGAACGCGATGGCGCCGAGCTCGACGAGCAGATCGAGACCGGCCCGTACGTTGCGCCGGTCCGGCGGGTCGAGGAACGGGAAGTCCGCCAGGTCGCCGAGCCCGAGATCGATCATGGCCAACAGCACCGAGGCGAGATTGGTGCGCAAGATCTCCGGCTCGGTAAACGCCGGTCTGCTCTCGTAGTCCTCCTCGCTGTAGAGCCGAATGCAGATGCCGTCGGAGGTCCGACCGCATCGGCCGGCGCGCTGATCGGCCGACGCCTGCGACACCGGCTCGATCGGCAGCCGCTGTACCTTGAGCCGTTGGCTGTAGCGCGAGATGCGAGCCGTGCCCGGGTCGATGACGTACCGGATGCCCGGCACAGTCAGCGAGGTCTCCGCGATGTTGGTCGCGAGGACGATGCGCCGACCGCGGTGTCGCTCGAAGACGCGATGCTGTTCGGCCGCCGAGAGCCGGGCGTACAGCGGGAGCACTTCGGTGTCGCGCAGCCGACGCGAGCTCAGGGCGTCGGCCGCGTCGCGGATCTCCCGCTCACCGGAGCAAAACACCAGGATGTCGCCGCGGCCTTCGGCAGTCAGCTCGTCGACCGCCTCGACGATGCCCTGCACCTGGTCGCGCTCCTTGTCCGGCCGATCCGGGTCGGCCAGCGGCCGATAGCGCAGCTCCACCGGGTACGTCCGGCCGGACACCTCGAGGATCGGCGCATCGTCGTCGCCGTCCCCGAAGTGCCGAGCGAACCGTTCAGGGTCGATCGTCGCCGACGTGATGATCAGCTTCAGATCGGGCCGGCGGGGGAGCAGCCGCTTGAGATAGCCGAGGATGAAGTCGATGTTGAGGCCACGCTCGTGCGCCTCGTCGATGATCAAGACGTCGTACGCCCGGAGCATCCGGTCGCGCTGGATCTCGTTGAGCAGGATGCCGTCGGTCATCACCTTGATCCGGGTCCGTTCGCCGACCCGCTCGGTGAAGCGCACCTGGAACCCCACGGTGTCGCCGATCGATTCGCCGAGCTCCTCCGCGATCCGTTCGGCGACGGTACGGGCCGCCAGCCGGCGCGGCTGGGTATGACCGATCCTGCCGCGCTCGCCGTACCCGAGGTCGAGGCAGATCTTCGGCAGCTGGGTCGTCTTGCCAGAGCCGGTCTCGCCGGTGATCACGACGACTTGGTGGTCGCGGATCGCGGCGCCAATGTCGGCGCGCCGCGCACTGATCGGGAGCTCGGCGGGAAAGTCGATCCGCCGGCCGCCGCCTGACGGTTGGGCGTGCGACATCGACGGACTCTGAGGGCGGCTCACGGTCTTATCGCTCAGTGCTCGGTGTCGACCGTGCGGCGGTTGGCCTCGACGAGCTCGTCCTTGGCGCCGTGCACGGGCACCACGACCACGGGACACCGTGCACGCCGGATGCACTGGTCGGTCACCGAGCCCCACCCCAATCCGGCGAAGCCGCCACGACCTCGGTGGGCGACAACCAGCAGGTCCGCGCTGACCGACGCTTCGATGAGTCGGACCGCCGCTGGGCCATGGACGACGTGGAGCACGACGTCGTCGCCCGGGGTCACGCCGGCGGCCTTCACGTCCTCGGTGAGGGCCTTCATCACCGCGGTCTCGTAGTCGCACAACGGCGGTACGAAGCCCGGAGACCATGTTTCGGGGCGCGGCGCGGTCGACATCGCCCAGGTCCGCACGACGTGCAGCGTACGACCGAACCGCTTCGCCATATCGGCGGCGGCGCGCAATGCAGCTGCGGCATGCTCCGAGCCGTCATGGCCGACGAGAATGCCGCCGTCGATCGACACCCGCTCGACCACGGTCTCCACACATCCATCGTAAAGGCCCTTACGCTGGCGACGTGGTGATCCGGCGACGGGTGATCGTGCGGGGCATGGTCCAGGGCGTGTTTTTCCGGGACACCTGCCGACATGAGGCGATCGGCCGCGGCGTCGCCGGATGGGTGCGCAACCGACCAGACGGCACCGTCGAGGCCGTCTTCGAGGGCCCGGCGAGCGCTGTCGAAGCGATGTGCGCCTGGTGCGAGACCGGCCCGCCGCACGCCCGGGTCGAGCGCGTCGATGTCTCGGAGGAGGACCCGACGGGTGACGTGACGGCCTTTCGAGTACGCGGTTAGCCGACGCCCTGCGATCCTGGACTCGATGACGACCGCAGCTGGCGCCGAGGAAGGGACGATCACTCGGCTACGAGACGCCGGTTGCGTCTTCGCCGAGGACGAGGCCCGGATCCTGCACGATGCCGCCACGTCGCAGCCGGAGCTGGCCGCGATGATTGAGCGACGGGTCCGGGGTGAGCCGTTGGAGCACATCGTCGGGTGGGCCGAGTTCGACGGGCTGCGGATCGCCGTCGATCCGGGGGTATTCGTGCCCCGACGGCGTACGAGGTTTCTCGTCCGCCAGGCGGCGAGCCGATGCCAGCCGGGCGGCGTGGTCGTCGACATGTGCTGTGGCTCGGGCGCCGTCGGCCTCGCAGTCGCGTGCGCGCTCGGTGGCCGAGTCGAGCTCCATGCGGCCGACGTCGACCCGATCGCGGTGGCCTGCGCCCTGCGCAACCTCGCCCCGATCGGAGCGCGGGTGTACGAGGGCGACCTGGACGACCCGCTTCCCGATCGGCTCGCCGGCCGGGTCGACGTGATGGTGGCCAACGTCCCGTACGTTCCCCGGGACGAGATCGCCCTGATGCCGCCAGAGGCTCGGCTGCACGAGCGCTCGATCGCCCTGGACGGCGGACCCGACGGGCTCGATGTGCTCCGTCGACTCGCGGCGCGGGCTCCGTACTGGCTGGCGCCGGGCGGCCATCTGCTGGTCGAGACCAGCGAACGTCAGGCCGAGGCCGCTGCCGAAGTCGCCGCCCTACACGGGCTGACGCCATCGCTCGAGACCTCCGGGGAACTCGGCACGACGATCCTGATCGGCCGCCGACCCTAGGCCGCCGCCGACGCGGCTGCCGTGTCTGCCGGGGCCGGCAGCGTCAGGAGGGCACCACGACAACGACCTTCTTGCCGCGTCCATGGCCTTCGTCCTCGTCGCGGAGCGCCGCTGCGACATCCTCGAGCTGATACGTGCGGTCGACGACCGGTACCAGCGAGCCGGCCTCGACGAGTTTCTTGAGATCGAGCAGATCCTCGCGGGACTCCTCCGACACAAGCGAACGCAGCTGTTGCCGGACGAAAGGTGAGGCCGCCATCGCCACGACTCGCCGCCAGATGAAGCCGCCCGCCAACCGCCCACCGCCCTCGCCGCCGACGATGACCAGCGTGCCGTGGCGGTTGAGCGCCTCCCGCAGGGACGACAACGGGCGTCTCCCCGCCGTGTCGAGGATCAGGTCGAACCGGTGCCTTCCGTCGGTCAGGTCCTGGCGGGTGTAGTCGATGACGTTGTCGACGCCGAGTGACTTCACCAGGGCGGCCTTGGCACCGCTGCAGACACCGGTGACGTGGCAGCCGTACGCCTTCGCGATCTGCACAGCGTGCGTGCCGACGCCACCGGATGCACCGATGACAACGACGGTCTGCCCGGCATCGACCCGACCCAAGTCGCGCAGGCCGTGTAGCGCGGTGCAACCGGATGTCGGAAGCGCCGCGGCCGCGTCGAATCCGATGTTCGTCGGCTTCGGCGCGATCGTGGCGGTCGTGGCGCAGGCGTACTCGGCGAGCGAGCCGGTGCAGGTGCCATAGACCTCGTCGCCGGGCCGGACGTCGACCACGTCCTTGCCGACGGACTCGACGACTCCGGCGACGTCCCGCCCCGGAATCCTGACCTTGGGCCGGCGAAGTCCATAGCCCATCAGGCGAACGAGATACGGCAGACCTGTCATGACGTGCCACACCTCCGGACCGACGCCGGCGGCGTGGACACGGATCAGTACCTCGTCGTCGCCCGGCTGCGGTGTGGGGACGTCCGCGAGGTGAAGGACATCGGCCGAGCCGTACGCGTCCTGCGTCAAAGCCTTCATGGCTGCTCCCGGGCGCTGACAGTCGAGTCGCGCCGCACGTTTACGCATCGCCCGCGCGTGGCGCCAGGGCCTTTCGGCTCTTGGCGGGTGCCGCCAGCTGGTCTTCGCCCGTTGACGTCAGCTCGCCATGTCGACTTGGTGGCTTACCGATATGACGCTGGCCCCGTCCCAGGTCGGGACGGGGCCAGTACGTCGGAGTAGCGGATCAGCTGGCGTCGGAGTCGGCCTCGATCGCGGCCGCCGGCTCCGCCGACTGGATCGCGATCTTGCGTGCGCCGTCGCTGACAGCGTTCGCTCCCTTGACCCGGACGGTCAGCAGACCCTTGTCGTAGGTCGCTGCGACGTCGTCGGCCGTGACTCCCTCCGGGAGCGCGAAGCTGCGCCTGAACGAGCCATACCGGAGCTCACGCACGAGCACCGAGCCGGTGTCGTCCTCACGGTCGGTGCGTCGCTCGCCGCGTACGACCAGCCGTCGGCCCTCGACCTCGACGTCGACATCCTTCGCGACGTCGACCCCGGGCAGCTCGACGGTCAGGACGACGTCGTCGCCGTCCTTGCTGACCTCGACGGGCGGCACCAGGTCCGACGTTGGCCGGGCGAACGATCCCCACGACCCGCGGAAGGCCCGATCGAGCTCGCGGTCGAAGCGCGCCAGGGTACGGAACGGATCCCATGTCCTCACGAGCATGAAATGTCACCTCACTTGATGAACCGCGCAGTCCGAGCGTCTCGGACCCGCCGGTCTTGACTTAGCACTCTCTATAACCGAGTGCTAATGCCCGGCATTCCCGATCAGAGCAAGCGCAGCTGCTCGGCAAGCTCGGCGGGTGCAGTCGGGGGACGATCCGGCTCGACTCGGCGGGTCCGCGCGGGTGATCGGGTGCCGACGCCGTAGTGCTCGGCCAGCTCCCGTACTCGCGTCGTGATCTCGTCCTGGTACGAGCGGGGCGCGTAGGCGCCACGGCCGTACAACCGCTCGTACGAGGCGACCAGCTCCGGATGCGCGCGGGCCAGCCACTCCATGAACCATTCGCGGGCGCCGGAGCGCAGGTGGAGCACGATCGGCGTCACCCCGATGGCGCCGGCGTCGGCGATCGCGCGGACGGTCCGGTCGAGCTGCGGGAGCGAGTCGGTGAGGTAGGGAAGGATCGGCGCCATCAGCACCCCGCACCCGATGCCGGCCGCCGTGAGCCGACGACACACGTCGAGTCGGGCCTTCGGGCTCGGCGTGCCGGGCTCGACCTGCCGCCAAAGGCTCGTGTCGACCGAACCGACCGACACGTTGACCCCCACGTCGGTCACCTGCGCCGCCTCGACGAGCAGGTCGAGATCACGCAGGATCAGCGTGCCCTTGGTCAGGATGGAGAAGGGATTGCGCGCGTCGGTCAAAGCGGTCAGGATGCCGCGCATCAGGCCATAGCGACCCTCGGCCCGCTGGTAGGGGTCGGTGTTGGTGCCCATTGCGATGTGCTCGCCCGCCCAGGTCGGCTTGGTCAGCTCGCGCCGAAGCAACTCGGGGGCGTTGACCTTGACGACGATGCGGGAGTCGAAGTCATGGCCGGAGTCGAGGTCGAGATAGGTGTGGGTCTTGCGGGCGAAGCAGTTGTGGCTGACGACGCCGTTGGCGATGAAGTCACCGGTGCCGGTGGTGATGTCGTAGAGCCGGCGTACCTCGTCGAGCGGCTCGACGGACACAACCCGGAGCCGGGCATCAGCCGCAATAGCCATGCCGGGCACCGGCTCACCGATGGCCTTGCCCGCACCGATCAGGATCATGCCGGCGCCCAGGCCAGCCCGACCGATCGGGATCACCCCCCGACCCTGGACGTAGCGCCACCCCTCATCGGTCAGGAACTGGTGGTCGCCGCTCGCCATGAGCTCGGTGCCGTCCTCGAGGACGATGCGGTAGACAAGCTTGCGGACCGACCAGTGCGCGAAGACGGTCGTGGGGACGTAGCGCCGGCGATCGGCGTCGCGCCGAGTCCCGATGATCTGGTCGCCGACCTCGAGATCGACCAGCGACCGGGTCGTCCCGTCGGCCATGACGACCTGGGTGTCGCCGGCGAGGCAGTAGGTGCAGGCGTGGGTGCAGCCGCGATAGGGGTTGATCGTCCAGCGAAACGGCATCCGCGACGCGGCCGGGACCCGATTGACTATCGAGCGAGCCCGTACCTCGAAGAACTCCATGCCGGCGAACTCAGGCGTGTCGAACGTCCGCACCGCGACGTCGGTGCCGAACAGTGCGGCCTGCTCGGCTCCCTCGTGTCGTAGATCGTCCCACCGCATGTGCGCTAGCCTATCGAACATACGTTCGAGGAGGAAGGGATGGCGCGAAAGTCCGGGCGCGTGGGCGCGATCCCGCGAGGCGACGCGACGATCCTGCACGCCGATCTCGACGCGTTCTACGCCTCGGTCGAACAACGCGACGATCCGAAGCTGCGCGGCAAACCGGTCATCGTGGGCATGGGGGTCGTCCTCGCGGCGAGCTACGAGGCCAAGGCCTACGGGGTCAAGACCGCGATGGGCGGCCGGCAGGCTCACCGGCTCTGTCCGCAGGCGACCGTCGTCCGGCCCCGCATGAGCGCTTACTCGGAGGCGAGTCGAGCCGTGTTCGAGGTCTTCGAACAGACCACACCGTTGGTCGAGGGACTCTCGATCGACGAGGCCTTTCTCGATGTGGGCGGGCTCCGGCGGCTGTCGGGGACGCCGATCGAGGTGGCCACCCAACTGCGTCGGGACGTGCTCGAACGAGTCGGTCTCCAGCTCACGGTGGGTGTCGCCCGCACCAAGTTCCTGGCCAAGGTAGCGAGCGGCGTCGCCAAGCCCGACGGACTGCTGCTCGTGCCGCCCGACCACGAGCTGGACTTCTTACACCGGTTGCCCGTCGAGCGGCTCTGGGGCGTCGGGGTCAAGACCGCGCACAAGCTCCGCGACCGAGGCATCACGATGGTGCACGACGTCGCGCAACTCGGTGAGCCCGCCCTCGTGTCGATGCTGGGTCCGGCGTCCGCCCGCCATCTCTACGCGCTCGCGCACAATCGCGACCCGCGCCCGGTCGAGGTCGGCCGGCGTCGACGATCGATGGGAGCCCAGCGCGCTCTCGGCACGAAGCGCCGGTCACTAGAAGAGGTCGACGGCTACCTCATGGGCCTGGTCGACAAGCTCGCTCGACGGCTGCGCGGCGCGCATCGGGTGTGCCGAACGGTGGTCTTGCGCATGCGTTTCGAGGACTTCGAACGCGCCACGCGCTCGCATACGTTGCCTGACGCCACCTGCGACACGGCACCGATCATGTCGACCGCGCGGCGGTTGCTGCGGGCATCGACGCCGATGATACGGAGCCGGGGCCTCACCCTGATCGGCGTCACGCTCACCAATCTCGACGACGACCAGGCGATTCAGCTGGCGCTGCCGATCGACCGGCGAGAGCCAGCCTCGCTCGACGGAGCGCTCGACCGGGTACGGGATCGCTTCGGCTCGTCGGCGATCACCCGCGGCGTACTCGTCGGTCGCGGCGAGGGACTGTCGGTGCCGCTGCTTCCGGACTGAGCCAGCTAGCCGGCCTGATGGGTGAGGCGAGCAATCAGGTCTGGTCTCGGTCGCCCGGTCTCCTCGACGAACTCTCTGACGGCCGCTCGACGCGGCGTTTCTCCAGGGTCGAGCATCCCGCCCGGGAGCTCCCACTCCTGCCTCAAACGATTGAAGACAAGCAAGATGTCTTCTCTGTGGCGTCCGACGACGAGCGCCAACGGCAGAGGGGATCGTTGCGTCGACGCGTTCGAGGTCTGACTCCGATCCCGGCTCGAAGGACAACAGCTCGTTGCCCCTCACGTCGACCACGAGCGGGGAAGCCATCGAACCAACGCTGGCACGACACCCCTACCGATCGGTCACTTGCGTCACTGCCGTGCCGCCCGAGGGCGTACGCTCGGCGCGATGGAGATCACGAAGTACACCCATTCCTGCGTACGGATCATCGACGGCGACCGCGGACTCGTGATCGATCCGGGCGGATTCTCCGAGGTGACGACGGCACTTGACGGCGTCCACACCGTCCTCGTGACCCACGAACATCCCGATCACGTCGACGTCGAAGCCCTCCTGGCTGCGGCGGAGACGGACTCAGAGCTGCGGGTCTGGGCGCCGGCACCGGTCGCCGGGATGTTGTCCGGTCTCGGCGACCGTGTGACGACGGTCGTTCCGGGCGAGAGCCTGACGGTCGGCGGTCTCGGCGTGCGTGTGTTCGGCGGCCAGCACGCCATGATCCACCGCTCCATCCCCGTCGTCGTGAACGTCGGCTACCTCATCGAGGAGACGGTCTACCATCCGGGCGACTCCCTCGACGTCCCGACGACACCGGTGCCGATCCTGCTGCTCCCGATCCATGCCCCGTGGTCGCGGACCGCCGACGTCATGGACTTCCTCATCGCGGTCCGGCCGCGGCAGGCGTACGCGATCCACGACGCGCTGCTCGCCGATCCGGGGCTCGGTCTAGTCGACGCCCTCCTCGACCGGATCGCCACGATGTACGGCGTCGACTACCGGCGACTGACGCCAGGGGAGTCGGTCGCGGTCTGACAACCTCGCTACGACCGCACGACTTGCGCGGCGCTCCACCGCCGGTTGCCGAGCGGCGTACGCCGTCTGCCCGATTTGCGACCACCTCCCTCCACTTTCCGTGCCGCAAATCCGGCATCGCGGACGCAAAACCACGCCGGAGGGAGGGAGGCCGTCGCGAATGGGACTAAGACCGCATCTCGCCGCGACTGCACGCGCAAGCCGAAGGTCGGTGTGAC
>JBKOYM010000023.1:0-10842 GCA_046725375.1 Actinomycetota bacterium | reverse complement strand
ACGGCGTCGGCAGGATCAGGTCGCCGGGCAGGCCACCCCGGGCCAAAACCCGATCGGCGCGATCGTCCCCAGTCCGCGCTCCGACGTCGTCATATCTCCACCTCGCGGCGCACGACATGCTCCGCGAGCACTTCTATCGGTGTCCCGTCGGCGAACGCCCTTGCCCGCAGGAGAGCCAAGCCGTCGTTCGGGTCGCAGGAATGGAGCACCGACACCATGCCCGCGGCCTGGTTGACGATCGCGTGGAACGCGGCCTCGTCGAACAGCGAGGTCGCCTCCGCTTGATCGTCGGCGATCGCACCGGGCAGGTTGAGAACGGTGTGGGTCAAGGCGTCGGCAACTCGAGTGGATGCGGCGAGGACAGGCTCCCGAACGACCGGCTGCAGGGCGTAGACGCACAGCGCTCCGAGACACTCCCCCGGCTCCCGACGCAGCGGGACACCGACGACCGCTCGTACACCCTTCTCGATCGCCATCGGTCCAAACCGAAGCCAGCGGGTACGCAACGCTTCCTCATCGATGTGAATCGGCTCTTCGAATGCCGCGACATCGCTGTTGGGACCTTCCCCGACAACGAACTCCATGTCATGCGCGAGCCGGGCGGTCCGGTCCGACGCTGCGGCGAAGACCTCGCGCCCGTCCCGATCGCGCAAGACGATGGAGGTGCTCCCCATGCCGACCGCCGACGCCACCGCTTCGATGAACATCGGCTGCATCTGCGAGGAGGGGAGTCCCCGGGCCCAGTGCTCGAGGCGAAGGGCGTACATCTCTATGAGCCTCGACGACTCAAGGTGGCGGACTTCGATCCGCCGATGCATCTCGGCCATGTCGTCTCGCAGGCTACGAAGCGATGGTGGCGGGTCGTCGAGTGATGCCTCGTACCTCCGGGCGATCTCGCCCGCACGGGCAGCGCGCGCCCGCTGATCTTCCGACCGCCGGCGCAGATCTCTGACCCGCGTCCTCGCCTCTTCGTACGACGGCACGTATCAAGGGTACGACTCCCTGTCCTCCTTGTGTCTGACAGAGTGTCCTCCGTCGTATAGTGCAGGTGGCGCTGCGTTTCCGAGAGGATTTCCGGTGAACGACCGCGAAGCATGGCTGTCCCGCACCATGTTGGAGCTGGCAGACAGTCTCGGAGTCCACGAGCCGGCATACCTACAGACGCTGATCGACAGGGTGTCAGAGCTCGTCGCCCCAGCTGAGGCAGGTCTCCTCCTCACCACGGCAACCGGCAGTTTGACCACTCCGGCCGCCTCGACGAGCCGCATGCACGAGCTCTTGGCGATCGAGTCGCGCTTCAGGGAGGGTCCCTGCACGACGTGTCACGGCACGGGGCGATGGCTGCCGCCACAGAGCCTCGACCGAGTCGACAAGCGCTGGCCACGCTTCGGCCCAGCCGCCCGACAATTCGGATTTGGCATGGTAAGTGCCGTTCCGGTGCGTCGCGATTCCGAACTTCTCGGCGCTGTGAGCGTCCTCGACTTCTCCGAAGCCTCGCCGGTCGACCTCGACCTCGTCACCGCCGTCGTTGAGGCCGCCGCGATCGGCCTCGTCCACCAGCAGGCGCTTCGACAGAGCCAGCGTCGCTCCGAGCAACTGCAGCACGCTCTCCACAGCCGCGTCGTGATCGAGCAGGCCAAGGGGATCATCGCGGCCCGCCGCGGCATCTCACCGGACGAAGCGTTCGAGCATCTGCGCAACCACGCGCGCGGGCACGGTCGCCGCCTGCGCGATGTCGCCGACGACGTGATCAGCGGCCGCGTGGTCGATCGGGAGATCGATCCGATCTGAGCACCGGCCTATTTGCGGTTGGTCTCCTCCATCAGGAGGACCAATCCGCCACGCGAGCCGTCGAGCGGAGCACAGCTCACCGAGCAGGTGATCGTGCGACCGATTCGGTTGACTGCCTCGATTTCGTTCGGACCGGTGCGACGTCCGGTCTCGCGACATTCCCGAACCATCGCTCGCAACGACTCAGTCGGCAGACCGAAGTCGAGTGAGAAGAAGACGCGCCCCTGGGCCTCGTCGGCTCGCAGCCCCCAGAGCTCGATGGCGCCGCGATTCCAGCTCCGCACCATCAGTTCGGCGTCGAGCACGACGACGGCGGGGGCGACACTAGAGAGCACGCCTTCGAGGAACGCACGGGCCTCGTCGAGCTCGGTCGTGCGTTCGCGCATCTCCTCGTTCATCGTTTCGAGCTCTTCGTTGCCCGACTGAAGCTCCTCGTTGGTCGTCTCCAACTCCTCATTGGTCGACTGGAGCTCCTCGTTGGTCGTCTCCAACTCCTCGATGCTCGACTGGAGCTCCTCGTTGGTCGTCTCCAACTCCTCGTTGGTCGACTGGAGCTCCTCGTACGCCGTTTCTAGCTCCTCGCGATGACGCTTGACCTCGTGCTGGAGTCGGGTCGCAACCGTCCGGTCGAAGAAGATGAGTACGACCCCGATCGCGACGCCGTCTCCGCTCCACAGCGGCTGGACGTGGACGTCGAGATACTGAACGTCGTCTGGGCCGACAGTACGTTCGATGCTGCTGGCCCGGACAGACCGCCGCTCGGCGTACGCGCGCTCGATCATGGAGCGCAGCTCGACCGGTCGGTACGAGATCTCGAGATCGCGCAACGGTCGGCCGGCGTCGTGCGTCGACAACCCGAACATCGTGCGCGCCTGAGCGTTCAGCGCATCGACGATGCCGTCCTGGTCGACGGTGACCATCGCGAACGGAGCGGATTCGAGAGCGAGATGGTTGAGAATCTGTTCGCGCTCGGTCAGCCGCCGCCGCCCGTTATTGCTCCGGCCCATCAACCGCGGCGCCGGCTGCTGCTCCGCCAACGCCGATCCCGGACGACGTCGAAACGTCCGGTGTCGAATGTTGGCCGCCTCGAACCGTTCGCCGTCCGACAGCAGCATCTCGGCCTTGCCGAGGAAGAGGTAGCCCGAGTCGCGCAGCGCGAAGTGGAGGCGATCGATGATCTGACTCTGGGTCTCGACGTTGAAGTACATCAGCGTGTTGCGGCACACCAGGAGGTCGAGTCGGGAGATCGGAGCGTCAGCGGTGATGTCGTGGCGGCCGAAGATCACTCGACGCCGCAGGTCCGATCGAAACGCGAAGCTGCCTCCGCTCGGTTCGAAGTACTTCTCGCGCAAGGTCTCATCCATCGACTCGAGCGCTCCGGGCGGGTAGAGGCCGCTTCGGGCAGCGCGGAGTGCGTCGTCGTCGACGTCGGTTCCGTAGATCTTGACCCGCCGGATACAGTCTTCGATCCCCATGATCTCGGCGAAGGCGATCGCGAGGGAATAGGACTCTTCGCCGCTGGCGCACCCCGCACTCCAGACGCGGACCTCGGCTCCTGTCTCGACGTGGGAGAGGATGTCAGGAATCACGTCGCCCTGGAGGTACGACCAGGCGTCGGTGTCGCGGAAGAAGCTCGTGACGTTGATCAGGATCGTGTCGAAGAGGTGCCGAAACTCCTCGGCGCTGCTCTCCAACCGGTCTTGATAGTCGGTGAATTCCTCCACGCCGATGTCATTCATGCGCTTGCGAATCCGCCGGGTGAGCGTGCTTCGCTTGTAGCCGGTGAAGTCGAAACCACGCGAATCACGAATGAATGCGAGCAGCGATTCGAGATCGGGATCGACCTCGTCGATTTTTGCTACTGGTTTCCTCTTGTTCACGGCACCGCTCCTACGAGTCGGCAAATCACCGGTGCGATCTCCTCCAGAGGCAACACGAAATCTGCCACGCCGGCGGCCACCGCGGCCTCCGGCATACCTTTGAATTCGGCCGACTGCGGATCTTGGACGATAACGCTGCCACCCCGGGACTTGATCGCCGTCGCCCCCATCGCACCATCGCTACCAGATCCCGTGAGAACGCAGGCTAGCGCTGCCGAACCGTAGCTCGCGGCGACCGACTCGAACAGCAGGTCGGCCGACGGACGGACGAAGTGGACGAGCTCGCTGCTCGTGAGCGAAAGCGACCGGTCGGAGTTGACGAGGAGGTGACGATTGGGAGGTGCGATGTGGATCTTGCCAGCTACGATCCTCTCGCCGTCGATGGCGAGCTTCGCCTCGAGACTGGTACGCCGCCGGATCACCTCGGCGATGATCGTCTCGTGACGAGGGTCGAGGTGCTGGACCACCACGATCGGTACCGGCATCTGCGCGGGGAAGCCACCCAAAACACGCCCTAAGGCTGTGATCCCGCCGGCCGAGGATGCGACCGCGACGATGCCGTAAGGCGGGGCCTGGTCGGTCCGGTCGGTGTCGACGCTCATAGGGCTACGAGGGTGGAGGCGCACGGTGACACCTACCAAAGCCTACGCTGCGTGGCGCCGTCTCAGGGCGACGACTCGAGAAAGGCTCGGGCGAGCGACTTGGGTGCTCGAGCCAGCCAGGCCTCGGTCAACAACTCTTCGAGTTCGGCGACGTCGATCCGGTCGAGCCGGACGAGGACGACGGGGTATCCGTCGAAATGCGGCGTGGTGAAGTAGACGTCGCCGGCGTCTGCGATCAACGCCTCTCGGGCGCCGAGATCGGGCACCCGGGCGGCCAACGGCGGGTCGGCCGGCGCCCGATCTCCCAAGGCGTCGAGATCGGGCCGTCGAAGCGGGCGCTCCCAGACGAACAGCTTGTCCTTGACCCGCCACTGCGAGACGTCTCCCGATCGACGCTCCGACGTCTCCGGCAGGCTCAACGCGACTCGACGCACGTCGTCCCAGCTCGCCATGACAACAGCGTAGGACCCACCACCGACGATGCGAGCGTCCCGATCGGCCTAACCGTCGACCATGCGCGGCAGCGCCTCGCCGATCGGCTCGCGTATCACGGCGCTCGCGATCTCGTCATAGGGCGTCGGCTCGGCGTTGACCACGACCAGCGGACTGCCCGCGTTGATCGCGACAGCGCACAGCGACGCCGCCGGCTGCACCTGAAGGGACGTACCGACGGCGAGGAACAGATCGCATCGCCGGGCCGCGTCGACACTGGCGTCGAGCACGTCGGCGTCGAGGGCCTGACCGAACGAGACGGTCGCCGACTTCTGGATGCCGTCGCAGACCAGACACAGTGGGTCGTCCTCGCCGGCGACGACGCGCGCCAGGACGTCGGCCATGGGCGTCCGGCAATCGCAGCTCAAGCAGACGGCATCCCAGATGGTGCCGTGGATCTCGTGCACCCGCGCCGGTGACGAGCCGGCCGCCTGATGCAAGCCGTCGATGTTTTGGGTGACGATCGCCGTCAGCCGGCCCTGGCGCTCGAGCTCGACCAGCGCCCGATGACCGTCGTTGGGCTTCGCGGTCCACGCCGGATGGTCGCGCCGGTTGCGCCACGACCGCACTCGCACGTCGCGGTCGGAGACGTAGTTGTCGATCGTGAACATCGCCTGCGCCGCAGGGTTTTTGGTCCAGACTCCCTGCGGGCCGCGAAAGTCGGGGATGCCGGACTCGGTCGAGATGCCGGCCCCGGTCAATACGGTGACCTCACCGGCCGAGGCGATCAGGTCCGCGGCGCGGTCGAGGTCGGTCATATCCGCCAGCGTACGGACCGCAAGCACGCGACGGTCACGGCGCCTGCGGCAGCTTGACCTTGCCGCCGCGCGCCGGTGCAGACGGGGGCGGCACGACCGGCCCGATGTCGCCGTCGGGGGCCTCGTCGAGATCGACGATGACCGGAGCGTGGTCGCTCGGGCCCTTGCCCTTGCGAGCCTGCCGGTCGACCCAGGCGGCCTGCACCCGGTCGGCTACCGGCGCCGAGGCGAGGACGAGATCGATCCGCATGCCGAGGTCCTGGTGGAACATGCCGGCCCGGTAGTCCCAGTAGGTGAAGACGGTCTCGGACGGCCAGCGGTCGCGTACGACGTCACGCAGGCCGACGGCCTGCAACTCCGCGAGCGCCGACCGCTCCGGTGGGGTGACATGGGTCTGCCCGACATAGGCCTCCGGGTCGAAGACGTCGGCGTCGGTCGGCGCGATGTTCATGTCGCCGCACACGACCGCCGACTCGGGACCGGCGTCGACGTCGGCGCGCAACGCGGACAACCAGGCCAGCTTGTAGCGATAGTGATCGGAATCGGGCTCACGCCCGTTGGGCACATAGACCGAATGGATCCGGACCCCGCCGCACGTCGCGGCGACAGCGCGCGCCTCCGGCTCCGGAAATCCCGGCTCGTCTTCGAGCCCGACGGCCACGTCGTCTAGGCCGACCCGGGACAGGATCGCGACACCGTTCCACTGCGCCTGCCCGTAGACGGCGATCGCGTAGCCCCGCTGCTCCAGCTCGTCTCCTAGCAGCACCATGAACGCCTCGTCGGCGAGCTTGGTCTCTTGAAGGCACACGACATCGGGCGCTCGTTGGTCGAGCCAGGGCAGGAGCCGGGGCAGCCGCTGCTTGACCGAGTTCACATTCCACGTCGCCACACGCACCCGCCCACGGTAGCCGGTCACACCGACGGAACACCCGGCATCCCGTCCAGTCGCCATACACGCTTTCTACATTGCGGACGTGTAGAGTACGTGTATGGCGAAGATGCGTACCAACATCGAGATCGAGGACACTTATGTCCGCGCGATCATGGACCGCTACCACGTGCGGACCAAAACCGAGGCCGTAGATCTCGCCCTGCGTCATCTCGCAGGCCAGCCGATGTCTCACGAGGAGGCCGTGGCGATGCGGGGAGCGGCCGCGATCGGTGAGCCGCCCCGCGACGCCTCCCCCCGTGGTGCCGCATGATCCTGGCGGATACGTCGGCCTGGATCGAGTACGACCGCGCGTCGGGCAACTCCGTCGATCGCCGGATGGCCGAACTCATTGCCTCTGATGGGCCACTCGCCCTCACGGAGCCCGTCATGATGGAGGTCCTTGGCGGCGCCCGCGGCGATCAGGAGGAACGCGCTCTGCGCCGACTGCTCCTGCGATTTGAGCTGCTGCCGTTCGATGCGGCGGCCGACTTCGAGGCAGCCGCCCGCATCTATCGGCGATGTCGCCGCGCGGGTGTGACGCCGCGTGGGATGGTCGACTGCCAGATCGCCGCCGTCGCCTGGCGCCGCGACGCCACGCTCTTGTCGCGCGACGTGGACCTTCGCCAAGTCGCCAAGGTGATCGGCATCGACGTCGACTCCGCCTCGACCCGCCGCTAGGATGCCCGGCGGTCAGGCTAGCCTCGGTGACCGACAGCCGTGTATCACCGCCGATTCGTACGCCCTCCTCATCCGCAGAGGGTGGAGGCGGAGACATGGGTGTGTCTGTCGGAGGATTGGATCTGTACACGGGTCCGAAGACGCTTGGGGCGACCGACGACCTGGACGCGGTGATCCGGGAGTTCATCGGCGGGGCGAGGCACTCGCTCGACATCGCCGTACAAGAGGTCGACTCCCGGAGCATCGCGGACTCCATCGTCGGCGCCCGGGCCCGTGGCGTACGGGTCCGCCTGATCCTCGAAGGCGACTACCTCGTCGAGCCCCGGCCGGAGCCGGATCCGTGGGCGACCGCTGGCGAGTTCGAGGAAAACCGGGTCATCTACGCGGCGATGCTGCGAGCCGGAATCCGCGTCGTCACCGATCTCAATCCGGCGATCTTCCACCAGAAGTTCGCGGTACGCGACGCCGGCGAATCCAGGGCGGCGCTGCTCACCGGATCGGCCAACTTCACCCGGACCGACACGGGCACCAACCCGATCTCGTCCGGCATCGACGGCGGCAACAACCTCAATCACGTGGTCGTGCTCCACGGCCAGAGCGCGGCCAGCCAGTACCTCGCCGAGTTCGAGCGGATGTGGGACGGCACCTTTGGCGAGCTGCACGAGCGCCATGAGGCGCAGCCCCGCGAGTCTCGCCTGGGCGGCATGCGGATCAAGCCCCTCTTCGCCCCGCGACACGGGCCGGAGATGGAGATCATGAAGCAGATGCTCAAGGCGAGGCAGCGCATCGACTTCGCGATGTACACCTTCGCCCAGTCATCCGGCATCGACGACACGATGATGCGATTGGCTGCGGGCGGTCTCTCGATTCGGGGTGTTCTCGACCGTACGCAGGGCGGGCAGAGCTGGGCTGCGACACTGCCGTTGAAGGTATCCGGCGTCGAGTTGTTCGTGAACGCGCCCGGCACCGGCGTCCGCAAGGTGCACCACAAGCTGATGGTGCTCGACGAGCGCGTCACTATTGTCGGAAGCTTCAACTACACCGGACCGGCGACCACGCTGAACGACGAAAACATCATCGTGCTTGGTGATCTGGAGGAGACGTCGGAGGCGGCCGACGCCGCCCAGCGCACCATCGCGCGCCACGCCCTCGCCGAGATCGATCGCATCATCGACGACCTCGGGCAGCCGGTGTGACACCGGCTGCCGGTCGCTAGCGGTCACCGAACGGCGCCGGCTGGTCGACCATCGCCAGCTTGCGATCCACCAGGGACACACCGATCCAGTGCTCAGCCGAGACGCGGACGGTACGACTCGCGCCGACCGACCGCGACGGTACCCGGACGTCGAGCGCGACCTGGCGGCCCTCGACGTCGACGGTCAAGCCGCCGGCGTACCCGGTCTGAAGCCGGGTGATTGGCTGGCCCGCGTACCGAAGTGCGTGCTGGATCCGGACCTCGACCCGATCGCCGGTCCAGCCCTCCTGAAACTCGACATGGATTCTCGTCATGGCGACCCGCGGCGCGCCGTCCCTATTCGGCCGACGGAGGCTCGTCCACGAGGGCACGCTCGTAACGCTCCGCCCGGTCAGCCACCTCGTCACTGGAGCGGTGCTCAGCGTCTGTCATGGTGATCTCCGTTCGTCGACGTACGAGGTGAGATCACGCGACTCGGCTCGCGCCAGGGTGGAGCATCTCCCAGCGAACATTCCGACGCTATGACGCGCTCACGTGTCCGGCACGGGCTAAGGGTCCCGTCGTCGCGACCGCCTAATCTGTGGCGCGTGCCGAAAACATCGCGCGACGAGCGAGCCTGGATCGACGAGGCCGTCCACCGAGTCGAGGCCGACGCCAACCGAAGCGCCGACACTCACCTCCATGTCGTGCCGCTGCCGGGCGACCCCGACGTCGACCTCTACCTGAAGGACGAATCGGTCCATCCGACCGGCAGCCTCAAGCACCGGCTGGCTCGGTCGCTGTTCCTGTACGCGCTCTGCAACGGCTGGATCCGCGAGGGCAGCACGATCGTCGAGGCGTCCAGCGGTTCGACCGCGGTGAGCGAGGCGTACTTCGCTCGCCTGCTCGGCCTGCCGTTCGTCGCGGTCATGCCGGCCTCGACGAGCCGGGAGAAGGTGGCCCTGATCGAGTGGCACGGCGGCCGCTGCCATTTCGTCGACCGCGCCGCGCAGGTCTACGACGAGGCGCGGCGCGTGGCGTCCGAGTGCGGCGGCCACTACATGGATCAGTTCACCTATGCCGAGCGGGCGGTCGACTGGAGAGGCAACAACAACATCGCCGAGTCGATCTTCGAGCAGATGCGTACCGAGCGGCATCCGCTCCCGTCGTGGATCGTGGTCAGCGCCGGCACCGGCGGCACGTCGGCAACGATCGGACGGTACGTGCGCTATCGCCGCTACCCGACCCGGATTCTGGTCGCCGATCCGGAGGGGTCGGCGTTCTACGACGGCTGGGAGCTGAACCGCTCCGACGTCACGAGACCCACGTCATCGCGGATCGAGGGTATCGGCCGACCGCGCATCGAGCCGTCGTTCGTCGGCGGCGTCATCGACGACATGACACAGGTGCCCGATGCCGCGTCGATCGCGACGATGCGGTGGCTGTCGCACCTGATGGGCCGGGCGGTCGGCGGCTCCACCGGCACCAACGTCTGGGCATCCCTCGGACTCATCGCCGAGATGACCCGGTCGGGCGAGCCTGGCAGCGTCGTCACGCTGCTGTGCGACTCGGGCGACCGCCATCTGAGTACGTATTACGACGACGCCTGGCTCGCCGACAACGGGATCGACATCGGTCCCGACGCTGCGGTGCTCGACGCCTACGAGCGCACCGGCGAGTTCGATCCGCCGGAGACGTCCCCCTGACCGACCGACGTTGTCAGCCCCCAGTCGGTCAGGGCCCTACTGGGGGCTGACAACTCGCGGCGTCACCCCAGATCGAACCGGTCGAGGTTCATCACCTTGTCCCACGCCGCGACGAAGTCGGTCACGAACTTCTCCTTCGCGTCGTCGCTCGCGTAGACCTCCGCGATCGCACGCAGCTCGGAGTTGGAGCCGAAGACCAGGTCGACGCGGCTCCCGGTCCACTTGACCTCGCCGGTGGCGTCACGTCCCTCGAACGTGGTCGCGTCGTCCGACGTCGGGTTCCACGTCGTCCCCATGTCGAGAAGATTGACGAAGAAGTCGTTGGTCAGCGATCCGCGAGCCTCGGTGAAGACACCGAGCGACGACTGCTGATGGTTGGCGCCGAGTACGCGAAGCCCGCCGACGAGGACGGTCATCTCGGGAGCGCTCAGGTTCAGGAGGGAGACCTCGTCGGGCACCTCCGGGCCGAGATAACGCTGGACCGGGCCGAGATCACGGTGGGTCAGCTTGAACCAGGCGCGCGCGAAGGCATCGGCGAACTCGTCGGGGTTGTCGTAGAACCGCCGCGAGATCGGCTCGTAGACCGGGTCGTACCGCAACGCGAGGTCGGTCGTCAGCATCGTCGGCGGGTGGCTCTTCGACGGGTCGTGCGCGTCCGGAACGGTGCCCTCACCGGCGCCGTCCTTCGGCTTCCACTGGTGGGCGCCGGCCGGGCTCTGGGTCAGCTCCCACTCGTACCCGAACAGGTTCTGGAAGAAGTTGTTGCTCCAACGCGTCGGCGTCGTGGTCCAGGTGACCTCGAGGCCGCTGGTGATCGCGTCGCCGCCCTT
>JBKOYM010000091.1:0-30423 GCA_046725375.1 Actinomycetota bacterium | reverse complement strand
TCCGGCAGCTTGAGGTCATCGATCGAGGAACGGCTGCGATGTAGCTCCGGATCGATGATCTTCGAGGCGGCCTCGATCTGGGCCTCGGTGGCGCTCGGCACCAGGCGCAGGCCCAGTTGGCTGTCGGCCCTGCGAGTCTCTCGCTCCCAGTCCGCCAGCAGCGACTCGTAGCGTACGAACGTCCGCGGGAGGTCCCGCGTGGCTTGCTCGGTGAACAGCATGCCGTTGACCCAGCCGGCCATCCGGGCGGTCACGTCACGCCGCCCGCCGTAGGCGCTCCGCTTGCTCACCATTACCTCGGCTGGATGACGAAGCATGGTTGCGACCGCGATCGGGAGGTCGAGATCGTCGGCCGCCTTCCGCCACAGCCCGAGAAACCAAGCCGTTCGAGGATCCTTGACGATCAGCCGCGGGTGGTTCCCCAATTGATCCCCGAGCCAGGTCCGCAGCTCGGTGCCCACCGCGTCGCGCTTGGCGGCCTGTCCGGTGGTCGCCCAACCGCTCGGACGGGCATCCGCGGGACGAACTCCCAGCCGCTGCAGCAGCCGCTCGTGGAAGTCGACCACCCATTTTGGCTCCTTGAATCCCCTCGGATTCGTGGGATCGGCGGCGATCTCCGGCTGGGGTACGTGCAGTCCGAGCTCCTGCACGACGGCGGTGTACAGGCTCGTACCGCTGCGCCCCTGGCCGGCCACCAAGAGCAACAGGCGTTCGGACCGTCCGTGCGGCTCGGTTTCTGGCATGTCGTGCAGCCTAATGTGCCCGCTGCCGGCTGCCCGGCTCAGCGCCGCGTTCGGCGTGGGCCGACCTCTACGGCACCGTCGCGATGCGCGGCTGGTGAGGCATCAGGCCCGGGTCGATGCGTTCTCCGTCGGTGTCGTACGCCCGCCACTCCAGGGTCAGCTCGGTCCCGGACTCGTAGTCGGCCGTCTTGAACCAGGTGGCCCACCAGACGTAGCCGCCGTGCGCTGGCGAGGACCGCCATGGCTCCGGCCCGTCCGGCGTGCCGACGCGCACCTCGACCCGATCCACGCTGCGGGCGACGCGGTAGAAGCCGGCAACCTTCCAGTATCGAGGCGTGTTGTCATAGACAGCGTTGGCAAGGTATCGAGGCCGATCCAGACCCTCGATGCGGAGGATCGGGTGCGTCGGCGTCGGGGCGACCTTGTCCTCGAAGCTGCGGAGGTCTCCCATTTTCATGAGGAGCCGCTGACCGCCCGGCAACGTCGCGACGATGAATGGCAGCGGCTGGCGCGGACCGTCCATCCTGCGTCTGTAGTTGATGGCTGCCAAGTCGTCCGGCTCGACGCCGAAGGTGCGAAGCTCCTTCCTCAGCTCGGCCCTGGTCAACGGCCGGATATCGAGGGACACGGCGTCGTCAGTGTGCGTCGACGGTTGCTTGTCGTCACCACCGACCAACGCCACGGCCCCGACGGTGATCAACACCGCCGCGACGGCCGCCGCGATCGGGGCGATCCAGCGGATGCTTTGTCGTCCATTCATGGTGGGCTCCTCCCCATTCAGCACCGACCTCAGGATCTGGTCGCGACGGCGAGGCGGGAGTCTGCGTTCGGGTGGCAGGTGGTCGGTATTCATGAGTCGGTCCCCTCCTCCGCGAGATCGACCCTGAGCAGACCGGCGAGTCGCTGCCGGCCCCGTGACAGCCGAGACTTCACGGTGCCTTCGGCGACACCGAGCTCGGCCGCCGCCTCGGCGACGGACAGCTCGGCCCACGCCACCAGCTCGATCGCCTCCTGCTGCGACCGCGGCAGGCGTCGAAGCGCCCGGCGTACATCACTCATGCGCCGCTCGTCGTCCAGACGCTCGGCGACCTGCGGCGCATGATCGATGGTGTCGGGGCTCGGTCGCAGCCGGAGCAGCAGCGCCGCTCGACGACGCTGGGAGCGCCGCAGATTGGCGCACTCGTAGCCCGCCATGGTCAGGAGAAGGGGTCGTGCCGTGTGCAATCGCAGCGGCGTGAGCGCGCCCTCTCGAGCCCGCCGCCACAGCGTCGCGAACGTGGCCTGGACGGCGTCCTCGGCCATCGACCACGACGCCGTACGCCGGAACGCGAAGGTGTAGACCGCGTCGACGTGCCGGTCGTAGATCCCGGCCAGCGCCTCCGGATCACCGAGGCACAACCCGCGCCAGAGGTCGCCGTCCGAGTCGGCCATGAAGCCCTCCTCGGATCGCGGCCGCGACGTCCCGTACTCAGGGTTCACACTCTGATCGGGTCCGGCACGGCCGGTGAGGTTCCCGTCAGCTCGGCGGCGTCCAGCGGTCGGTACGGGCCATGCCGGCGGCCCGGCCCCTGGCGGCGACGACCAGCGCCATCTTGCGGGACGCCTCGTCGATCATCTCGTCGCCGAGCATCGCCGAGCCCTTCTTGCCGCCCGCCTCGGAGGTGAACCAGTCGTACGCGTCCAGGATGTTTTCGGCGTGGTCGTAGTCCTCCTGGCGCGGGCTGAACACCTCGTTCGCCGCGTCGATCTGATCCGGGTGCAGCACCCACTTGCCGTCGAAGCCGAGTGCCGCGGCCCGATTGGCGACCCGCTTGTATCCGTCGATGTCGCGGATCTGGAGGTACGGCCCGTCGATCGCCTGCTTGTCGTACGCCCGGGCCGCCATCAGGATGCGCATCAAGATGTAGTGGTAAGCGTCGCCCTCGTCATAGCCCGGTGGCTGCTCGCCGACGACCAGCGATTTCATGTTGATGCTCGCCATGAAGTCGGCCGGCCCGAAGATGATCGTCTCGACCCGCGGGCTCGCGGCCGCGATCGCGTCGACGTTGATCAGGCCCATGGCGTTTTCGATCTGCGCCTCAATGCCGAGCCGGCCGGCCTCGAGCCCCATCGTCTTCTCGATCTGGGTGAGCAGCGTGTCGAGCGCGACGACCTGCTCGGCCGTCTGGACCTTCGGCAGCATGACGCAGTCGAGGTTGGCGCCGGCGCCTTCGACGACCTCGATGACGTCGCGGTACGTCCACTCCGTCGTCCAGTCGTTGACCCGGACGGTACGGATCTTGTCGCCCCATCCGTCGTCGTTGAGCGCCGCGACGATGTTCTTACGAGCCTCCGGCTTGGCGAGCGGTGCGACCGCATCCTCGAGGTCGAGGAAGACCTGGTCGGCCGGCAGGCCCTTGGCCTTCTCGAGGAACCGCGGGCTGGACCCCGGCACCGCCAGGCAGGAGCGTCGAGAGCGCAGCGCTTGCGTCATGGTCACCTCGTACGGTCGGGATCGGTCCCGGTGAGCGTAACGAGCGGAGTACTCAGGGCGGCATGGCGTGGCTCACTACGGCCGCCCGTACGCCGGTCAGCCGATGGGGAGCCGGTGGACGCCGCCCTGGTAGGTGCCGGCGAACAGCCACTGGCCGTCCGGGCTCGCCGCGAGCGACTCGACCGCGAGGTTTTGCAGACCGCCCGACACGTTGACCCAGGTGCGACCGCCGTCGGTGCTGCGCAGCACGCCCCGGCCGCCCTTGACCAGCCCATTGGCCGTGTACGACGTCGTCGACGCGTACCACGTGCCGGAGCCGGACGGGACGGCGACTGGCGGCGCTCGTCGAGCTGTTTCAGACGTACTGGGATCTCGCGGTGCCGATCGGCGACGACGATGCGGGTGTGGAGCCGATCGACGACGACACCCGACGCCTGCTCGCCCTGCTCGCGAGCGGGCTCAAGGACGACGCGATCGCAAGGCAGCTCGGCCTGTCGACCCCAACGATGCGGCGCCGGATGCGCGAGCTGCTCGACGGGCTGTCGGCCGCGAACCGCTTCCAGGCCGGCGTCCAGGCCGCCCGCCGCGGCTGGCTCTGACCCCGCCCGCCGATCCGCCCCAGATGGCCCGCTCAGTCCACCGGTGCCTCGATCTGCGGAGACGGCTGCCGGAGTACGACGATCACCAGTCCCGTCAACACGAGGACGAGCCCGGCGTACACGCCAAACGGCGGCGCCTGTGCGAGGAAGATCGACGCAAGCAACGCCGCGCCTGGCACCTCGAGCAACAAGGTCAGCGACACCACTGTCGGGCTCATGACCGCGAGCAGATGGTTGAAGATCGAGTGGCCCATCAGCTGCGCCGAAACCGTCACGGCGAGCAGCCCGACCCAGGTCGTCGCCTCGTACCCACCAAGGGATCGACCGCTGACGAGGCACACCGCCAGCATCGTGATCGCGCAGGTGCCGTAGCAGAGTGTGGTGTACGCCGTCGTCGTCATCGACTGGCGCATCGTGCCGCCGATCACGACGTACACGGCGATGAACGCGCCGCCGGCGAGGGCCAGCAGATCGCCCGCGAGCGCCTGAGTCGAGACGGCGAAGTCGACGCCGGACACGACCAAGACGCCGATCGACGAGACCACCAGGCCGACGATCACCGCCTTGTGCACCGGCCGACCTCGGAGTCGGTCGATCAGGACCACGAATGCCACCTGCAGCGCCTGCAACGCCGTCGCCGACGCCACCGACGTCAGCTTGAGCGAGGACACCCAGGTCGCGAAGTGCCCCGCCAGCATCAGGCCCGCGAACGTCGTGCCGAGCAGCGCCCGCCGGTCGAGGTCGGTGAGCTCGTGTCGGTGCCGCGTCAGGGCGCTCGGCAGCAGCACGACGGTCCCGAGGGCATTGCGCCAGAAAGCGATCGCCAGCGCCGGTGCCGCGATCCACGCCATCAGCGGTCCCGATGCCGACACTCCGAAGACCCCGACGACACTGAGCAGCAACGTCACCCGCAACATTGTGTCGATGTGTGCCAGGCTGGCCGACGTGGGTGATGTCGAGACGGCTTTGATCGCGGAGCTCGCGAAGAAGTCGTGGCTGTGCTGGATCAGCTACGGCGAGCCGCCGCACGCGCATCCGGTCTGGCACGCCTGGGTGACCGACGCGATCTGTGTCGTGGCCGGCGGCGAGGAGCAGCCGCTGCCCGGCATCGAGGATCAGGCCGAGGTCGTCGTCATCCTGCGTACGAAGACGACCCGGGAGCGGCTCGCGACCTGCCGGGCACGGGTGGAGCGAGTACGGCCCGACCATCCCGACTGGGACACGATCGCGCAGGCGCTCGTCACGGGCCGGCTCAACCTGGTCGACCCGTCGACGGCGCCGGAGCGTTGGGCGCGCGACAGCGTGGTGGTACGGCTGGTACCGGTCGAGGTGATCGCGGCACCGGGATCGCAACCGGACGATCGGGCCGCAGCCGAGCCGATCGACTCCCCCGCGACGACCGTCGGGCGACCGCCTCCGGTGCTGCATCGGCGGCAGACCCGGCGACGGCGCCTGTCGTAGCGACAAGCGACGTTTCGGCGCGGGGGTCCCCTGCGACGAATCTATTGGCACTGGGGACCCCTGCGCCAAAACGCGATTGGCGCATCCTTCCCCGGTCGGGGTCGTCAAAACCGCGCCACAAGGGACGGTCCGCCACACCCCGAGCGACAGCGCGTGTCCTGCGGGGTTAGCGTGGTCGCATGGCTAGCCCGTTCGCACGGCAGGCGCCCGGCACCGATCCCGACGAGTCCCGCTTGTCGGTGAAGAAGCCGAAGCGGTCGGCGGCCGGCGCCACGGCGGTCGCCGTCACGGTGAAGCGCGCCGTCGACCAGATGGGTGTCAAACGCACCGCACAGACGCTGCGCCGGGTCAACAAGGCCGACGGCTTCGACTGCCAGGGCTGCGCCTGGCCCGACCCCGATCCGGAGCACCGCCACTCGGCCGAGTTCTGCGAGAACGGCGCGAAGGCGGTTGCCGAGGAAGCCACGCAGCGCCGGCTCGGGTCCGAGTTCTTCGCGACGTACTCCGTCGACGACCTCGCCGACCGCACGGACTACTGGCTCGGTCAGCAGGGCCGCCTCACCCAGCCCATGGTCAAGCGGCCCCGCTCGCGGCGCTACGAGCCGATCGGATGGGACGAGGCGTACGCCTTGATCGCCGGGCACCTCAACGGGCTCGACTCCCCGGACGAGGCCGTGTTCTACACGTCGGGACGGACGTCCAACGAGGCCGCCTTCGCCTATCAGCTGTTCGTACGCGCGTTTGGCACGAACAACCTGCCCGACTGCTCGAACATGTGCCACGAGTCGAGCGGCGTCGCCCTGACCGAGGTGATCGGGATCGGCAAGGGCAGCGTGAGCCTGCTCGACATCTACGACGCCGAGCTGATCGTCATCACGGGCCAGAATCCCGGCACCAACCACCCGCGGATGCTCACCGCGCTGGAGACCGCGAAGCGCCGCGGCGCCAAGATCATCGCGGTCAACCCGCTGCGTGAGGCCGGTCTGGTCAACTTCCGTAACCCGCAGAAGGTCCGGGGCTGGCTCGGCAAAGGGCAAGACCTCGCCGACCTCCACCTGCCGATCCGGGTCAACGGCGACATCGCGTTGTGGCAGGCGATCGGCGCGCTGCTCGTCGAGTGGGACGCGCTCGACCATGAGTTCATCGAGCGGCACACGGTCGGATTCGACGCCTGGGCCGAGCATGTCCGCAACCTCGACTGGGATCGGGTCGTCGAGGCCACCGGGCTGACCCGCGAGCAGATCGAGCGGGCCGCCACGATGTTCCGCGACTCGGCCAAGACGATCACGTGCTGGGCCATGGGCATCACCCAGCACCGCAACGCGGTCGCCACGATCAAGGAGTTCGTCAACGTCGCGCTGGCGCAGGGCAATATCGGCAAGCCCGGCGCCGGCCTGTGCCCGGTCCGGGGTCACTCCAACGTCCAGGGCGACCGGACCATGGGGATCTGGGAGCGACCGAAGGCATCCTTCCTCGACGCGCTGCAGGCGGAGTTCGGCTTCGACCCGCCACGCGAGCCCGGGTACGCCACGGTCCACGCCATCGGAGCATTGCGGGACGGCCGGGCGAAGGTGTTCATCGGCCTCGGCGGCAACTTCGTGGCGGCCGCGCCCGACACCGACGTGACTGTCGCGGCGATGCGGTCGGCCGAGCTGACCGTACAGATCTCGACGAAGCTCAACCGCTCGCATGCGGTCTGCGGCGAGACCGCGCTGATCCTGCCGACGCTCGGCCGCACTGAGCGGGACGAGCAAGCTGGTGGGGAGCAGTACGTCACCGTCGAGGACTCCATGTCGGCGGTGCATGTCTCGCATGGCCGCCTCGATCCGGCGAGTGCCGAGCTCCGCTCTGAGGTCGCCATCGTGACCGGCCTCGCCGAGGCCACGATCGGCGACCGGCACGGCATCGACTGGGGCGGCATGCGCGACGACTATCGCGTCGTCCGCGACCACATCTCGCGGGTCGTCCCCGGGTGCGACGCGTACGAGGAGAAGGTGAGCCAGCCGGGCGGGTTCGTTCTGCCGCATCCCCCGCGTGACTCGCGTACGTTCCCGACGGCCGCTGACGCCGCGATCTTCACGGTCAGCCCGACCGACGTCCTCGAGGTCCCCGAGGGCCGGTTGCTGCTGCAGACCATCCGCAGTCACGACCAGTTCAACACCACGATCTACGGTCTGCACGACCGCTATCGGGGCATCGCCAACGGACGCCGGGTCGTGTTCGTCCACGCCGACGACATCGAGGCGCTCGGCCTCGCCGACGGTGACATGGTGGATCTGGTGTCGGAGTGGCACGACGACATCAAGCGGCGGGCCGAGGCGTTTCGAATCGTGAGCTACGACACGCCTCGCGGCTGCGCCGCCGCGTACTACCCGGAGACCAACCCGCTGGTCCCGCTCGAGTCGACTGCGCTTGGCAGCCACTGCCCGACCAGCAAGTCGATCATCGTCCGCCTCGAACCCCACTAGTGGCGCGCGGCCGCACGATCACATGTTCATGCCCGGGCCGTCGCACATCATCCCCTGGGGGTGGAGCACCACGGGTGTTGGTGGGTACTCCGGCGGAGTGTCGGCTTGTGCAACGGCATCGGTCGAGAGTCCTGCGGCGCACGCGGCTGCGACGACGATGGCGGCGGAAAACCGCTTCATGACCCCACTTCCTTTCGGAATCCCAAGGCCAGCCTGCGCTGAGCCCGACCACTTCGTCAATGCCCCGGAGCCCATCGAGATCGGCATAGCACCCGTACCCGAAGCGGATCGCCGACTCCCACGTCGATCCCGCGAGCTTGGCGACATCACGGCCGCCGTCTCGACCCCGTAGCATCGACAGTATGACGACGCTCTCCGCCGACCGGGTTCGGTCTGCCCTCGCCGGCGTCAACGATCCGGAGATCAAACGCCCGATCACCGAACTCGGCATGGTCGACGACATCGCGATCGACGGCGACCGGGTGACCGTGACGGTTCTGTTGACCGTCGCCGGATGCCCGATGCGGGAGACCCTGACCCGAGACGTCTCCGGGGCCGTGGCGAAGCTCGACGGAGTACGCGACGTCCAGGTCAAGCTCGACGTGATGAGCGACGAACAGCGGCAGGGTCTCCGAGAGCAGCTGCGTGGCGGCAAGCCGGCCAAGGAGATCCCGTTCGCCCAACCCGGCTCGCTCACCAAGGTCTACGCCGTCGCGTCCGGCAAGGGCGGCGTCGGCAAGTCGTCGGTCACGGTCAACCTCGCGCTCGCCATGGCGCACAACGGGCTCAAGGTGGGCGTCGTCGACGCCGATGTGTACGGCCACTCGGTGCCCGCGATGCTCGGTATCGGCGACCAGCGGCCCACGCAAGTCGAGGACATGATCATGCCGGTGCCGGTCATGGACCTGAAGGTCATGAGCGTCGGCATGCTCAAGCCCCGTCGCGAGCAGGTCGTCGCGTGGCGCGGCCCGATGCTCGACCGTGCCCTGGTACAGATGCTCAGCGACGTCTACTGGGGCGACCTCGACGCCCTGCTGTTGGACCTGCCGCCTGGCACCGGCGACATCGCGATCAGCCTCGGCCAGCACCTCGCCAACGCCGAGGTCATCGTCGTCACGACGCCGCAGGCTGCCGCTGCAGAGGTCGCCGAGCGAGCCGGCACGATGGCGTCGATGATGCACCAACGGGTCGGCGGCGTCGTCGAAAACATGTCCTACCTCGCCTGCCCCCACTGCGGCCCGGAGCACCGGCTCGAGGTCTTCGGGTCCGGCGGCGCCGACCGGGTGGCGGCGACCCTCGCCCAGCGGTTCGGCTACGACGTACCGGTCCTGGGCGAGATCCCACTCGACGAGCGGCTGCGCGAGGGCGGTGACCTCGGTCGACCCATCGTCGACGCGGCGCCCGACTCCGAGGCAGCGAGCGAGCTCCGCAAGATCGCCGAAGCGCTGTCCGGCCGGTCACGTGGCTTGGCCGGCATGCAGCTGGGGCTGACCCCCGCCAACCAGGTCTGAGGCGGCGCGATGTTCGGCATGGGCTGGCCGGAGATGCTGGTCATCGGGATCGTCGCCATCATGGTGTTCGGTCCGGACAAGCTGCCAGATCTGGCGCGGCAGGCCGGCGGATTCCTGCGCGGGCTGCGACGCATGATGGACGACGCCCGCACCGACCTGTCCCGGGAGCTCGGCGACGACTACGACCAGTTCAAGAACCTCAACCTGCGCGATCTCAATCCGCGCGAGTTCGTACGCAAGCAGCTGACCGAGGCCGTCGACGACGCCGAGCCGAAACCCGTACCGCCGGGCAAGCGTCCGCTGCGCAACGGCGAGCGGCCGCCGTTCGATCCAGACGCCACTTAGCGACCTCAGCCGACCTGGCCCTCGAGGGTGACCTCGACCGTGTTGGTCTCGCCGTCTCGGACGTACTGGATCTCGATCGTGTCGCCGGGGACGTGGGAGCGGATGGCGACGATGAGTTCGACGCCGCCACTGATCGGCTCACCGTCGACGCGGATGATCTCGTCGCCCTTCTGGATGCCTGCCTCCTCGGCCGGCATGCCGGGCTGCACCGACTCGATGGTGGCCGATTCGGGGTCTTGGACGCCCACTTCGGCGCCGATGACCGGGTATTCGGCTTCGCCGTCGTGCAGCAATTGGCTGGCCGTCCGGCGGACCTGGTCGATCGGGATCGCGAACCCGAGTCCGATGTTGCCGCTCTCGCCGGTCAGGGACGCGCCCAGCGAGACGATGGCCGAGTTGATGCCGATCACCTGACCGTTGAGGTTGACCAAGGGGCCACCGGAGTTGCCCGGGTTGATCGCGGCGTCGGTCTGGATCGCGCTCATGTACGACGACTCGCCCGAGCCACCCGCCGTGACGGGCCGGTCAAGCGCACTGATGATGCCGCTGGTGACAGTACTGGTGAGTCCGAGCGGCGACCCGATCGCGACGACGGGCTCACCGACTCGCAGATTGGCCGATGTCCCGACGCTCGCGGGCTTGAGGCCGGCCGGATCGACCTCGAGCACGGCCAGGTCGTAGGACGGCGAGCGGCCGACGATGCTCGCCTTGCGTTCGTCCTCGTTCTCGGTGATGACGGTGATGTCACCACCGCCCGCGGCGAACGCGACCACGTGGTTGTTGGTGACGATATGCCCCTCGTCGTCGAGCACCCATCCGGAGCCGGTGGCCTGCTGGCCGTTGCCCGCTACCTTGATGTGGACGACGCTCGGCAGCAACCGCGTCGCCACCGCGGCCACACTCGTGTTGTCGGCGGGCAGCGGGGCCGGATCGGTCGGCAGCGGGTCTTGCGACAGGGTCTCGTCGTCGAGCACGTCGTTCATCAGCCAACCGCCGGCGGCGCCACCGAGGATGCCTGCGATCAGAGCGAGCGCGACGAGCAAACCGATGCCCGAGCGTCGTTCGCGATGAGCCGGAGCGTGGATCGGAGCCGGGTACGGCGGGTGGAACTGCGGCGGCGCGGTCGGCGGACCGTACCGAGGCGGCGGACCGTACCGAGCGGGCGGACCGTGCCGAGGGGGTGGGCCGTACCGAGGCGGCGGCTGAGCCGGCGGTGGAGGATTGGACGCTGGTGGCCACGGCGGCCCAGGCGGACCGGGCATCCCCTGCGTCGGCTCCTTTTCGCTCACACGCTTCAGCGTAAGCGGTCAGAGCTCAGATACCGACAGGCACCGGGTCGAATGGGCCAGCAAACCGGCGGCGCCCGCCGCGCGGAGCACGATGCGCGAGCTCCCGCCGCAGCATCCGACGGCCCCGATGGATGCGGGAGCGGACCGTGCCGAGTTTCGAACCGAGCAGGTCGGCGATCTCCTCGTAGGACAGGCCTTCGACGTCGCACAGCACGACGGCGGCCCGAAACTCCTTCGGCAGGGTGCCGAGCGCGGCCTCGATGTCAGCGTCGAAGCTCCCGTCGGACAGCACGTCCTCGGGCGACGGCAGCTCGCCGACCAACCGCTCGGCACGATCGCCGAACCCGTCGAAACGAATTCGGCTGCGACGCCGCGCTTTGTCGAGGAACAGGTTGGTCGTGATCCGATGCAGCCAGCCCTCGAACGACCCGGGCGTGAAGCGGTCGAGCGAGTTGAACACGCGAATGAAGACGTCTTGGGTCAGGTCCTCGGCGTCGTAACGATCGCCGGTCAGACGGTAGGCCAACCGGTAGACCCGGGCCGAGTGCAGCCGCACGATCTCGTCCCAGCTCGGGGTCTCGGCCGGGTGCCCTCCGTCGGCGGTTTGGGTAGCGACGTCCACGTCATCAGTGTGAGGCCGCTAGCTGAGAGAAGTCCGAGAAGCCGATGACGGCGAGCCAAGAAGGGGTCTGGCCGCGCCGCGGCTAATCTGTTGACCATCTTCGGATGCCGACGAAGGAGGCAGCCATCGCTGGGATCGCGCCCGCGAGTTGGGCCTATGCCGATGCATTCGTCGCCGAGGACGACTTCTTGGCGGCTGCCCGGGCCCGAGCGAAGGAGGTCGGAGCGACCCCGATCGGCTCCGGCGGCGGCGCGGCATTGGCGTTTTTCGCCGGTCTTGTCGGTGCGCGCACGGTGGTAGAGGTCGGCACCGGTGCCGGTGTGTCCGGATTGTGGCTACTTCGTGGCATGCGACCCGACGGCGTCCTCACCTCGGTCGACCTCGAGGCCGAACACCAGCGGCTGGCCCGCGAGACGTTTACCGAGGCGGGCATCCCCTCGCAGCGCTACCGACTGATCTCTGGATCCGCGCTCGAGGTGTTGCCACGTCTCACCGACGGTCACTACGACCTCGTATTCGTCGATGCCGACAAGCACGAGTACGCCGACTACGTCGCCGAAGCCAAGCGGTTGTTGCGCGTCGGCGGTCTGATTGCGCTCGACAACGCGCTGTGGCACGACCGAGTAGCCGACCCTTCGCAACGCGACGCCGAGACCGTGGCGGTCCGCGAGACCGGACGCGCCATGCGCGACGACGAAGAGTGGCTTCCGCTTCTCCTCCCCGTCGGCGACGGATTGCTCGTCGCCAAGAAGCTCAGTGCTGAACCGGAGGCGTCGTAGCACTCCGGGATACTGCGACAGCCCGACCTAGACGACGGCCTTCAACGCATCTCCAAGTTCGCCCGCCTCTTCGGCGTTGAGCTCAACGACTAGCCGTCCACCGCCCTCGAGCGGGACCCGCATCACGATGCCACGCCCCTCCTTGGTGACCTCGAGCGGACCGTCGCCCGTTCGCGGCTTCATCGCAGCCATGCGCGCACTCCTTTCCTGTGCTGCGCCACATCCACCGTCACGGTTAGTGAGAGGTCACTGCGGTGAGTGTCACTGCGGCGCCGCGTTCGGGCCTATTATCGCGCATGGCGTCTCAACGGCGACGGCACTACCCACAGGCTCGTCGCATGATGGCCTTCGCTCGGGGAGACTCGTACTCGTGAATGCCCGCTCTGCCCTGTTCGACCTCTACGGGGATCATCTGCGCACCCGCGAAGGTGCGGCGGCCGTGTCCGCATTGGTGCGTCTGCTCGGTCCGCTCGACATCAAGGCACCAGCCGTCCGTACCGCCGTGTCTCGCATGGTTCGCCAAGGCTGGCTCGAGCCCACGCCCACCGCGTCCGGCCCGGGGTACGCGATGACTCCCCGGGCGTGGCGACGACTCGACCAGGCGGCGGCCCGGATCTATCGCACGCGAAAGCGCGAGTGGGACGAGACCTGGCACGTCTTGGTGCTCGACCCGATCACCAACCGCAGCTCGCGGGAGCGGGTACGGTCGGCGCTGGCGTTTCTCGGGTACGCGCCGCTCGCCGACAGCACCTGGACGGCCGCGTACCGATCGGACGAGGTCGACGCCGTACTCGCCGCCGAACAGGCACGGGCACGCAGCTTCACCGCGGAGTACGCCGGCGATCCGCGCCAGATGGTCCGCGACCTGTGGGACCTCGACGCCCTCGGCGAGGACTACGCCGACTGGCTCGACGACACCCGAGACCTCGTCGACGGCGCGCTCGCGTCCACGGCCGGCGAGCCGGACGACGAGACCGCGTTCGCGATCCGGAGCCGGCTGATCCACGACTGGCGCAAGTTCTTGTTCCGCGACCCAGGATTGCCGCCCGAGTTGCTGCCACACGGATGGCCGGGTGCCGCCGCCGCCGAGTACTTCGATGCCCAAGCCGCCCGGCTGATGCCCGGCGCCAGTCGTTTCGTCGATCGCTGCCTCGAGAACGGAAGACCCACATGACCGACGCCCCCGTCGCCTACGCCGTGTCCGACCGGGTCGCCACGATCACCCTGGCGCGACCCGAAGCGATGAACAGCCTGACGCTCGCGTCGAAGGAGGCGCTGAAGCGGGCCGTCCTCGACGCGGCGTCCGACGAACGTGTCCGCTGCGTCGTGCTGACCGGATCGGGTCGCGCGTTTTGCGTCGGCCAGGACCTGCGGGAGCACGCCGACGCCTTGGAGAGCCAGTCGACCGAGGAGCTCTGGTCGACCGTGCCCGATCACTACGCACCGATCGCGCTCGGACTGGCCACGATGCCGAAGCCCGTCATCGCGGCCGTCAACGGAGTCGCCGCCGGAGCCGGCGTATCCATCGCGCTGGCCTGTGACTTTCGGATCGCCGCCGACAACGCCGGATTCAACACCGCGTTCGCCGGCATCGGGCTGTCCTGCGACACCGGGGTCTCGTGGACCCTCCCCCGGTTGATCGGTCGCGCCAAGGCGCTGGAGCTCCTGCTCACGCCGCGTACGGTTCGGGCGCCGGAGGCCGCGTTGCTCGGTCTGGTGACGAGGGTCGTACCGGCCGACGAACTCGCCACCGCGACCGCAGAGCTGGCAGAGCAACTCGCAGCCGGGCCGACCCAGGCGTACGCCGCGATCAAGCGCGCGGTCACCTACTCGGCAACCCACGACCTGCCTGCGTCGCTCGACCACGAGGGCACGCAGATGGCGAACACCGGAGCGACCCAAGATCACCGAGACGCCGTCGCCGCCTTTCTCGCGAAGGAGACACCGACCTTTCACGGACGGTGATGAGACGTCTCTCATCGTCGTCTCACGCGCGTATCGCCTGCGGCCGATTGGCTGATGTCCGACATCGAGCCAAGGAGGAGACATGGCAGTCACGCGCATGACGATGATCGGGGCAGCAGCCGCCCTGTTGACCACGGCGACTGGGGTCGGGATCGCGACCGCCGCCTCGAGCAGCGGCGCGGTGACCGGCGAACGGGCCGCCCCGGAGTGTCGAGGGCAGCTCGCGACGATCGTCGGCACCGCCGGATCCAACGACATCGAAGGGACGTCCCGGCGCGACGTCATCGTCGGTCGTGGGGGCAATGACGAGATCGAGCCAAAGGGCGGCGACGACTTGGTGTGCGCCGGCGGTGGCGCGGACGAGGCCGAGGGCGGTCGCGGCGCCGATCACCTGTTCGGCAACCGAGGCAACGACGAGCTCGAGGGTGACCGGGGCACAGACCGTCTGATCGGCGGTCGCGGATTCGACAAGGCCGAAGGCGACGCGGGCAACGACGTCTGCCGGGCCGAGGTCAGGCAGCGGTGCTGACGGTCCGACGCTATCGGGTCAGTCGGACATAGCAGTCCGCCAGATGGTCGTCGACCATGCCGGTCGCCTGCATCAGGGCGTACGCGGTCGTCGGACCCACGAAGCGGAATCCGCGCCGCTTGAGCTCGCGGGCCATGGCCTGTGACTCGGGCGTACGCGCGGGCACGTCGGCCAGCGTGCGGGGCGCTGGCCGACTCGCGTCGGGGGCGAACGACCAGAGCAACTCGGGCAACGACCCGTCAAGGTCGACGATGGCCCGGGCATTGGCGATCGTGGCCTCGACCTTAGCCCGATTGCGAACGATGCCGGCATCCGACAGCAGCCGCTCGACGTCGGCCGGACCGTACGCCGCGACCGTGTCGGCGTCGAAGTCGGCGAAGGCCCGACGGAATCCCTCGCGCTTGCGCAGAATGGTCAGCCACGACAGCCCGGACTGAAACGCCTCGAGCGACATCCGCTCGAACAGTCCGGCCCGATCCCGGACCGGACGACCCCACTCGTCGTCGTGATAGGACCGGTAGTCGGCCGGGCTGTCTCCCCAGGGGCAGCGGGCGCGACCGTCGTCGCCCACGACCGCCCCTGGCGCCGGCTCAGTCGCCATCGGGGTCGGTGGACGGCGGGTCAGCGGACTCGGCGCGCAACGGAGCAGTCACGTCGTCGGGATCGACCGGCGGATGTTGACCCGCCTCGCGCTCGGCCATCTCGGCCCGCAGCCGCGCCAGCAGCGCGTCGACCTCGGACATCCGATAGCCGCGGGCCGCTGTCGTGAAGCGCACGGTGGACAGGTCGCCGGAGCGCAACGGCCGATCGGCCGGCAACCGTACCTCGGGACGGTCGTCGTACACCGGTTGGGACTGCGCTCCGCGCGCCACCGCCAGCGTGACGAGGCCGCCGATCACGAGCACGGCGAGGATCGCGAACAACCAGATCACGCGCCCGATCGTGCCACGCGCAGCCGACAACCGTTCATCCGGTGGCCGCGCTGGTCGCGATGTCGCGTTTGCGTTCGCCGTAGGATTCCGACCGATGACCGGTGCTGAACGAAGTGGGCCGACGAGCCCCGAGGGCGAGCCCGACTATCGCTTCACCCTCGCTAACGAGCGCACGTACCTCGCCTGGATGCGGACCGCGATCGGCCTGCTGGCCGCCGGTGTGGGCGTCGCCTATCTCCGAGGCTTCGACGCGCCCGGCCGTACCGTCCTCGCGGTGGCGCTGGTCGTCCTCGGCATGACCACCGGTGGGTTGGCCTACCAGCACTGGCGCCGGGTCGAACGCGCGATCCGGGCCGGCGAGCGGCTCCCCCGGCCACCGATGATCATCGTGCTGAGCGCCGCCGTCGTACTCGCCGCCGTTTGGGCGCTGGTCGGGCTGATCCGATCGTGACCCGAAGAGATGGCGCGAACTTGCGCCAACTCTCGCCGGGGGATGCGGTTTCGCGCCAACACTCGCCTCGCCACACGCCTACTCGACGGCGATGACCGAGACCGTCATGACGACCCGGCCGGACTCCTCGGTCAGATAGCGGATCGGCATGCCCGGCACGTCGACGGCGAACCAAAACACCTGCCGGGCCGTCCCGTCGGTCACCGTGTAGCGCCGGCACTCCTTCGTGCCGAGCGGCGTGTCGATCGTCTCCGGCTCGATGGCCGTCTGGTCGGCGGGAAACGACGCGTGTCGCTGCAGGTCGTGCCATGACACCTCGTCGACGTCGGGCGGACCGTCCGGCTCGCCGTCGGCGCCGACGGCGGATCGCTCGATCGTCGCGCCGTACTCGTCGGAGCGTACGTAGCGGTTGAGTCGATGCAGCGGCGGCCCGTTGGCTGGCTCGATCAGCAGCCGCAAGGTTCGGCCGACCGGGCATGCCCGTCGGATCTCGTCGGCGGTGAACGGCGTCGGCGCGTGGCCCGGCGCCATCACGTGAGGGTCGGCCGCTGCCTCGGGTGGGTCGCGATCCATCGAGACTCCTTTCGCTGGCGCAATGGGTCAGGTCAGCCAACTCCGCATCGTGCCTTCACAATGCCTCAGGTGGGCCAGCGGCACGAACTCTCCCTGCGAATGAGCGAGCGACGGGTCGCCCGGCCCGAAGTTGACGGCGGGTACGTCGAGCTCGCTGAATCGAGCCACGTCGGTCCAGCCGAACTTCGGCCGCACCTCCCCGCCGACTGCCGAGACGAACGCCGCGGCGGCGGGCCGATCGAGCCCGGGCAGCGCCCCCGGAGCCGCATCGGTGACTTCGAGCTCGAATCCGTCGAAGAGTCCGCGCAGGTGGCCGATCGCCTCGTCGACCGAGCGGGACGGCGCGAATCGGTAGTTGACGCTGACCCGGCATGCGTCGGGCAGGACGTTGCCGGCAACGCCGCCCGCGATGCCGACGGCGTTGAGACCCTCGCGATAGGTCAACCCGTCGATGAGCGGCGTCCGCGGCTCGTACGTGACGAGGCGGTCGAGCACCGGCTTGGCGGCGTGGATCGCGTTGGCGCCCATCCACCAGCGGGCGCTGTGCGCGCGTACGCCGGGCACGATCACGTCGACGCGCACGGATCCCTGACAGCCGGCCTCGACCACGGCGTTGCTCGGCTCCATGAGGATCGCGAAGTCGCCGGCCAGGAGTTCGGGGCGAGTACGGGCCAACCGCCCAAGCCCGTTGCGCTCGGCCTCGATCTCCTCGCAGTCGTAGAAGACGTACGTCACGTCGCGCACCGGCTGGGTGATCGTCGCCGCCAATCGCAGCGCGACGGCGACGCCGCCCTTCATGTCGCACGAGCCGAGGCCGTAGAGGTTGTCGCCGTCGAGCCGGGACGGGAGGTTGGCGTTGACCGGCACGGTGTCGAGATGGCCGGCGATCACGACCCGCTCGGCCCGGCCGTGATCCGTGCGGGCGACGACGACGTTGCCGTCTCGGGTGACGTCGAGATGCGGCACCGCGCGTACGGCGGCTTCGACCGCGTCGGCGATCACGGCTTCATTGCGGCTGACCGACTCGATGTCGACCAGGGCGGCCGTGAGGGTGGCGACGTCGAGGTCGAGGTCGAGGCGTGCGGGCGGGGTCGACATGCCGGCCATTGTGCCGGGGCCGGTGTCGCCGAACGCGCTCGGCTCAACCGCCCGGGGTGAACACGCAGAACTCGTTGCCCTCCGGGTCGGCCATGATGGTCCATCCAATGCCGTCGTCGCCCTTGGGCCGCAGCACCGTCGCACCGGCGTCGACCAGCGGCTCGACTGCGTCGGCCTCGACGTCCCAATGGATGCGGTTTTTGACCGTCTTGGGCTCCGGCACTTTGTTGAAATCCATCGTGAGGATCGGCATGCCCGGCACGTGTTCGAGGGTGGACCAGCCCGGCTTGTTGTGCGTGACGTCCGCGTCGTAGACGCCGGCCCACCAATCGGCGATCGACGCCGGATCGACACTGTCGACCACCAGACCGTGCAAGCGCTCGTCCGGCAGCTCGTCACGCAGGAAGGCGCAGTATTCGCCGCCTTCGACGTCGGCCATCACGGTCCACAGCCAGCCCTCGCGCTGCGCCTCGACGACCCACGAGCCGAGCGCCTCGAGATCGGCCAGCGAACGAGCGTACGTGTCGAAATGCACGCGGTGCTTGACCGTCTTGGGCTCCGGCACCCGGTTGACCCAGATGGTGTGCTGCGGCGTCGGCCCCTGGATGTCGGCGTCACCGTCGCCGTGCAGCCGGAGATCGTAGCCGAGCAAATCGGCCCAAAATCGGCCAAGCTTCTCCGCGTCGCTGGCGTCGATGACGAGGTCCTTGAATGTCGCGAGTCCCACAACCCGCACCGTACTCCTGTGTGCCGACAGCCCGACATGCCCGATTCGCGATCGCCTCCTTCCCTTTGTTGCGCCGCAAGTCGGGCATATTCGGGCGCGAAACCACAGGAAATGGAGGGAGGCCGCCGCTGGCGACGCTGCCGACAACGCCCGACGGCTCGCTACCCTCGTTCCGTGACGGAATCGACCAGCGCCTGGGGGTACGGCGTCGCCACCGTGACCGCCACCGGTGTCCCTCTCGACACGTGGTACCCCGAACCCGCCCTCGGACCGGCTCCCGAGACCGACGAGCCGCCCGCATCGCTGCACGCTCTGGAGGGCGACGACGACATCCGGCAGGTCCGGCTTGCCGTCGTACGCACGATCGTCGCCGACCTCGACGCCCCGCCGGCCGACCCGTACGACGCGTACCTGCGTCTCCATCTGCTCTCGCATCGAATCGTCCAGCCGCACAGCCTCAACCTCGACGGCCTCTTCGGCACGCTCAACAACGTGGTCTGGACCTCGATCGGCCCCTGCTCGCCCGAGGGATTCGAGGCGACTCGTGCACGGGCCCGGGCCGCCGGGCTGCACGTACAGGTGACCAGCCTCGACAAGTTCCCCAGGATGACCGACTACGTCGTGCCGTCCGGCGTCCGAATCGGCGACGCCGACCGGGTCCGGCTCGGTGCCTATCTCGCCGAGGGCACGACCGTCATGCACGAAGGCTTCGTCAACTTCAACGCGGGGACGTTGGGCGCCTCGATGATCGAGGGCCGCGTGTCGGCCGGTGTGGTCGTCGGCGCCGACTCCGACGTCGGGGGCGGCGCGTCGATCATGGGCACGCTGTCCGGCGGCGGTCGGGAGACCATCTCGATCGGCAAGCGCTGCCTGCTCGGAGCCAACGCCGGCATCGGCATCTCGCTCGGCGACGAGTGCGTCGTCGAAGCCGGGTGCTACATCACCGCGGGGACCAAGGTCACGCTGCCCGACGGCAAGATCGTCAAGGCCCTCGAACTGTCGGGGCATGACGGTCTGCTGATGTGGCGCAACTCGGTGTCCGGCGCGATCGAGGCCCGGCCTCGAGCCGGAGGCGACATCGCGCTCAACCCCGCGTTGCACGCGAACGACTGATGCGCGCCCTTGGCATCATCGCCGGCGTGGTGGCTCTCGCGCTCGTGGGAGGAGCCGTCTTCGTCGTCTCACAGCTCGACTTCTTCGACCTCGACGACTCCGACGACGAGTTCTGCGAGGCCAAGGTCAACGGTGACGTCGCCCGACTCGGGCTAGAGCAGGCCGAAAACGCGTCGCTGATCGCCGCGATCGGCGTCCGTCGCGACCTGCCGGCCCGGGCGGTGTCGATCGCCCTGGCGACGGCCTTCCAGGAGTCGAAGATCCTCAATCTCGACTACGGCGACCGCGACTCGCTCGGCCTGTTTCAGCAGCGCCCGTCGCAGGGATGGGGTACGCCGGAGCAGATCCGCGACCCGGAGTACGCGACCGAGACGTTCTTCGACGCGTTGGTCCAGGTCGACGGGTACGAAGACATGCCGATCCACGACGCGGCGCAGGCCGTCCAGCGCTCGGCCGACGGCAGCGCGTACGAGATGCACGAGATCCCGGCCCGGGTCCTGGCGTCGGCGCTGACCGGGTGGTCGCCGGCGGCGTTCGCGTGTGAGGTCGAAGAACCCGACGACAGCGGCCAACGCGCCGGTGCCGACGGGCTGACGGCTAATGCGCGCGACGTCACCGACGACGTGGCGGAGGTATACGGCATTGGCGGCTCCGCAAGCGGCAACGGCCGGACGGTGACGTTCGACGCTGCCGAGTCGCGTCAGGACGGCTGGGCGTTGGCGCAGTACCTCGTCGGCAACGCGGATCGACTCCAGATCCGCTCGGTCGCGTACCGGGGCAAGCTGTGGACCGCCGCCGCGTCCGCCGACGGCTGGCAGCGTTCCCGCGACCGGACCAATCACGTCCGGGTCGGCGTCGCCTGAGGCGGGGTGGTCAGGAGGGTCAGCCCGTGAGCCGGGCGTACGCGGCGTCGATCCGATCGTCGGTGGCCGTGATCGCGACGCGTACGTGGCGTGCCCCAGACGGGCCGTAGAAGTCGCCCGGCGCGACCACGATGCCGCGCTCCGCGAGCCACGCGACAGTGTCCCAGCACGGCTCGTCTCGGGTCGCCCAGAGGTACAACGCGCCCTCCGAGTGGTCGATTCGGAAGCCGGACTCCTCCAGCGCCTCGCGCAGCCGCACGCGCCTTCGGGCATAGCGAGCGAGCTGCTCGACCGCGTGCGCGTCGTCGTCCCACGCCGCTCGGGCGGCCGCCTGGACCGGCCCGGGCAGCATCAGCCCCAGGTGCCGGCGGGCCTGCCGCAGGTCGGCAATCAGAGCCAGATCGCCGGCCACAAAGCCGCAGCGATAGCCAGCGAGGTTTGACCGCTTCGACAGCGAGTGCACGGCCAGCAGGCCCTCGTGGACGCCGTCACACACGTCGGGGTCCAGGATCGACGCGGCCCGCGGCCCCTCCCACACGTGTTCGATGTAGCACTCGTCGCTCACGACCAGAGCGCCATGCTCCCGGGCCCAGCCCACCACCTTGGCCAGATGCTCGACCGGCAACACCTGGCCGGTCGGGTTCGACGGCGAGTTGAGCCACACCAACGCCGGCCGGGCCGGGCCGAGCGCCACCAGCGAGTCGGTCGCCACGACGTCGGCGCCGACGACGCGAGCGCCCACGGCATAGGTGGGGTACGCCAGCTGCGGCACGACCACGGTGTCACCCGGCCCGAGGCCGAGCAGCATCGGGAGGCTCGAGATCAGCTCCTTGGTGCCGATCGCGGGCACGATCTGGTCGGCGTCGACGGTGACCCCACATCGCCGAGCCAGCCAGCCAGCGGCCGCGGTACGCAGCTCCGGACTGCCGATGGCCATCGGATAGCCGGGCGAGTCGGCCGCCGCCGCGAGTGCCTCGCGGACGACGGCGGGAGTCGGATCGACCGGCGTGCCGACCGACAGGTCGATCGAACCGTCCGGATGCTCGGCTGCCCGGGTTCGCCACGGCACCACCCGATCCCAAGGGAAGTCGGACAGCCGAGCGGCGACGCTGCGCCGCGTGCCGACGTGGCCGGAGGCCGAGGGGGTCGGGCCCGGCTCCGGAGTTGGGGCCGAGTCGGAGGGCGTTGTCACTCCTGATTCTGCGGGGGCAGGGCCGCGATCATGGGGTGGTCCTTGTCGATCTTGCCCATCTTGGCGGCGCCGCCGGGCGACCCGAGGTCGTCGAAGAACTCGACGTTCGCGGCGTAGTACTCCTTCCATTCCTCGGGTGTGTCGTCCTCGTAGAAGATCGCCTCGACCGGGCAGACCGGCTCGCAGGCACCGCAGTCAACGCACTCGTCGGGGTGGATGTAGAGCATCCGGTTGCCCTCGTAGATGCAGTCCACCGGGCACTCGTCGACGCACCCCCGGTCCAACACATCCACGCACGGCTGCGCGATGACGTAGGTCACGGGATCCTCCTCTGTGGGCCCACGATCGATCGATCCGATCTGCGGGACCAGCCTAGTATCACGCCGCGCCCGACTCACACTGGACGCGCGTCCAATCGTCGGACAGGAGCCACGATGTCCCTTGACAGCAGCCATGTCGGCCGTCGCGTCGTGATCCGATCGCTGGTGAGAGGCGAGAAGGGGCCGAGTGGAGGGCCACTTATGACCGATGTGGTCGGATTTCTTCGTGAGTACGGCGACGACGTCGCGGTGGTGGAGCGACGTGACGGATCTCTCGCCCGCGTGGCCGTCGCGGACATCGTCGCCGCCAAGCCGCTGCCGACATAGCGCCGCCCCCGCTGGGAGCACCCAGATGGCGAAGACACGCAGGCGTGTCGCGCAAAATCGGTCCGCCCAGTGCCGGCGCGCCGGGCTCATGGCACGCCGTCCGAGCTGGAGCGCCGGGCTACTCGGCCTCGCGTTCGGCCGGGGCGACGACGACTTCGAGTACGTCCGAGGTCTCGATGCCTTCGTCCTTCGCCGTCTCGGCCAACAGCCGGGTCCCGCGATCCGCCGCGGTGCCGGGCGTCACAGCGTCGACGAGGATCTTGCCCGTCACGCCCGCCACAGGTTCTCTGTCCGCAGATCCGAGCCAGCATCGGACGCCACGCGACCGCAACCGGTCGTCCAGGCGAGCAACCCGATCGTCTGAGAGCTCCGCCGCCGTCTGCAGGGTGGGACGGACCTCCCACGTCATGCCCGCGACGACTTCGTGAGTCGGATTGGGGACCTCTCTGGTCGTTGCCATGTCCCGATCATCCCGCATCGCGCCCCGCCGCCGGGGGACCCCCCGACCCGCATCGCCGCCGGGCCGTCCCTCAGTTTTGGCGTGAAATACAGCTGAGACGCGCCCCAGAGCTGTATTACACGCCAAAACTCGAGGTTCGGTCGTCATCGGCCGCTACCCCTGCCCGGTTTGTCGCTGTCTGGCCGCTTATGGCAGATCACCGTGTCGAGCGGGATGTAGGTCGTGTGCATCGTCTCCTTGTGGTCCAGCTCGTCCGAGCCGTGCCGCCGGAAGTACCGATAGACGTCGATGTCGAACCCGTCGTAGCCGGTCTCGGCGTAGCAATCCGGATCCGTGCTGTAGCGCGTCGTCGGGTGGGTGAAGTTGTACCGGTCGGATTCATCGGTGGTGATGTCCCAGTACTTCGTACTCCACATCCGTACGTGCATTTCGCCGTAGCTCGACGGCGTACTCGGCTTGATCCACTCCTGGATCAAGACTCCGTACGGAGTCGTGTTCTTGAACTTGAGGTCGACGTACGGCCAGGCAACCGTCGCCTCGCGGCCGACCGGATAGCGGTCGATGTAGAAGCTGTGCGTCTTGTGCTCGACGTCCTTGAGACCGGCGAAGAACGCGGCGTTGAACGTTGTCGTCGCCACCTGCGAAACCCCGCCGCCCAAGTCCTCGGCGTAGACGCCGTTGTCGATGACGTAGCCGACGGTGAAGCCGTTCTCCTTGGTTCGTTCGCCGACGGTCTCGTTGAGCGAGAATGTCTGGCCCGGCTTCAGCACGGTGCCATTGATCAGCTCGGCGGCCCGACCGAGGTTGACGTTGCGATAGTGGGCATGGGGGAAGTACGTCGTGAACTGGCTGACCACCCTGTGGATGCCGAGATCGCGAGCCTCCTGAGTCGTGAAGTTCGCCTTGCTCGTCGTCGTGTCAACCTCGACGGTCCGCTCTTCGCCGGTCTTCGACAGCACCGGCACCACTGCCTCGGCAACCTGCTTCGGGTCGAGCGTGACCCCTGACTGAGCGGGCACGACAACGGGCCGATTGTTGCGCAACACCACCTTCGCGTCTCGCGCAACCGAGCCGATCCGCTTGTCCAGCCGCTCGATGCCGCGCCGGAGCCGGTCGAGGTCGAACGTCGGCCGCAGCTCACCGTCGGAAACCTCGAGACTGAGCGCCGGGGCGAACTCGCGGATTGTCAGGTCGACGGTGCGGTTGGGCAGCTCGAGATGCACCGGGCCCGACATCGCCGGATCGGCCAGGTGGTCGAGAGCGTCGCCTAGCTCGCCTGGGTCGACGGTGGGCTCGGTCTCGTGGACGGCGAGCTCGGTCGGCCCGCCCGCGTCCAGGTACGACGCCACGATGTCGTCGGCCGTCGCCGCCCGATCCACCGCGAGGCCGGTCTTGGGCTGGGTGACCTCGTAACCGCCGTCGCCGCTGAACGTGACGCTCGGCTCGGTTGCCGGGTCGTCGATCCGCTTCGCCAGCGCGGCGACCTCCGCGTCCTCCGCGTCCTGATCGACGTCGACGATCGGCTCGACGTCGTCCGACCCGAACAGCGTGTCCAGCATGTGAACCGGATTCCAGGTCCGACCGGCCCCCGCATCGGCGACGGTCGCCTCGACGTTCAAGCTCAGGCCGGCCCGCTCGGGATCGACCCGGTACGTCCGGTCCTCCCAGGTCAGGCGGATCGGATTGTCCGCCCGATCGGCCAGCTCCGACTCGAGGCGCTGCTCGGCGTCATCGGCCGAGAGCCCGCCGATGTCGACATCGGCGACCTTCGTCCCCGACGGCACCTTGCCACCGACGAAGAGCCATCCGGCCAGGTAGAGCGCGCCGAGCAACCCCACCACGCCACCGACGGCCAGCCAGACGCCGCGCTGGTCACGCCAGCCTGGCTGATCGCGCCGGCGGGGCTGGCCGGCCGGATCGGGCTGGCCAGGCTGATCTGGTTGGCCGGTCTGGTCCGGCCAACCGGGCTGGTCGGGTTGGTCAGGCTGATCTGGCTGATCGGACCGATCGGTCACGGGGAACTGCTCGCTCATGACGCGCGCTCCTTGCGGGTCAGACGGACTTGCCCCGTGCCCCGAACCGTAGTGGACGCAATCGGCCTAGTGTCGCCGGCCGTCCCTATGTCCCTTGTGTCGATGTTCTTGTTGCCTGTGTCCTTTGTGCGGATGTCCTTTGTGCATATGTCCCTTGTGCCTATGCGGCTTCTGACAGATCACATGGTCGGCGGCGAGATAGGACGCGTGCATCGACTCCGTGCGGTCGACCGTATCGTCGCCGGGGCGGCGCAAGTACCGATAGACATCGACGTCGAAGCCGGCCCGCCCGTCCTGCGGATAGCAGCGCGGCGACCGCTCGACCCGGCGCGCCGGCGGACGGAAGTTGTGGCGCTTCGACACCCGGGTGGTGACGTTCCAGTACTTCGTGCTCCACATCCGGACGTGCACCTCGCCCCGGCGCTTCGGTCCGCCCGGCCGGATCCACGACTGAATCATGACGCCGTGCGGCGTGGTGTTTTTGAATCGCAGGTCGATGCCCGGCCAGGACACGATGGCCTCACGCCCGACCGGGTAGCCGCCGGTGTAGACGCGATGCGGCTGGTGACGGACGTCCTCGAGGCCCGCGAAGAAGGCCGCGTTGAAGACCGTGGTCGCCACCTGGGACACCCCGCCGCCGACCTCCTTTGCGGGCACACCGCCCCGGCGTACGAAACCGACGGTGAAGCCGTTGGCCGATGAGGGGCGACCGACCGCGCGGTTGAACGAGAACGTGTCGCCCGGTCGGATCATGGTGCCGTTGATGAGCTCCGCGGCGCGCCCCAGGTTGACGTTGCGATAGTGCGCCCCGGGGTAGTAGGTCGTAAACGAGCTGACCACGCGACGGACCCCCAGGGCACGCGCGTCGGCGGTCGTATAGCCCGCCTCCCACTCCGACATGGCGACCTTCGCGACGCGAGCTTGCCCCGTCTCGCCGACGACCGGCGCGACGGCGGCGGCGACCTTCGCGGGGTTGAGGCTGCGTCCGGATCTGGACGGCACGATGGTCGGCCGTCCGTCGCGCAGCACCCATCTCGCGTTGCGTGGCTCCGTGCCGATCCGGGTACGCAGGTCCGCGATGTTGTCGGCCAGCCGGCGCACGTCGAACGTCGGCACGAGCGCGTCGCCCTTGAGTCGCAGGCTCAGCGCCGGGGCGAACTCGGGGACGGTCAGCTGGACGGTGCGGTTGGGCAGCTGGAGCCGGATCGGGCCCGATGTCGCGGGCTTCGCGTAGGTGTTGACCGCACGCGCGACGTCACCCAAGTCGGCCCGCGGCTGGACGGCCTTGATGCGCAGTTGGACCGGGTTGTCCGATCGCAGATACGCCGACACGATGTCCTGGGCGACGCCTTCGCGGTCAAGGACGTGACCGGACATCGGTTGCACGACCGTGTACGTGCCGTCGGCGGCGAACGTGACACGCGGCTCGGTCGGGGCCAGATCGACCTGTTCGGCGATCGTGTCCAGGGTGGCGTCGAACGCCTTCCGATCGACGTCGATGACCGGATGGATGTCGCCGGTGGTCAGCATGATCTCGAGCATCCGCGCCGGATTCCACGAGCGGCCGCCGCCAGCCTCGCGAACCGTCGCCTCGACGTTCAGGTGGAGCCCGGCCTGCTCCGGGTCGATCGTGAAGCTATGCCCCTGCCAGACCAGGTGGATCGGATCCTTGGCCCGGTCGGCGAGCTCGGACTGGAGCCGGTGGGCTGCGTCGTCCGGCGACAGCCCCCCGATGTCGACGCCGGCGACTCGCGTCCCCTTGGGGACCGACTGACCCATGAACAGCCAGCCCGCGAGATAGAGCACACCGAGCAGCGTAACGATGCCGCCGATCGCGAGCCGGGTCCCGCGACGATCCCGCTGCTCATTCGCGGCGTACGAGTCACTCACGAATGCCACCCCCTAGGTGCCAGACTGAGTCGTCTCGTCGTCAATGATGGACGATCGCAGCGCGACTGGCGACTTTTCGCTCGCCTCCGAGTGGAGCAGCGCCGCGTAATGCGAGCGGTAATAGAGAAGTGGGTCGTCGACAGCGTCTGTGACCGAAGCCGTAACGACCTCGCCGACGAGGATGGTGTGATCGGCGCCGTCGTAGGTCTGCCAGGTGCGGCACTCGAGCCACGCCGTCGCGTCGTCGAGCAGGCCGGCGCCGGTGAACTCGCCTCGGCGGTAGCCGACCTTGTCGAGCTGCCCGTCCAACGGGCGGCCCCGCAGCGCGAACCAGGTCGCGGCGTCCTGGCCCGACTCGCTCAGGATCGACACCGCCCAACGGCCCGACCGGAGCACGGCGTCGTGGAACCGCGCGGTCTTGTCGAGGCACACCAGCACCAACGGCGGGTCGAGCGAGACCGAAGTGAATGCGCTCACGGTAATCGCGTGATCCTCGTCGTCGACCACCGTGGTCACGACGGTCACACCGCTGCCGAATCGACCGAGGGCGCCGCGAAAAGCTCGGTCGTCGAGGGGCTCGGTCATGACGGCGGTCTCTCGGGTGGCGGCTCGGCTATGCCTCGTACAACAGCGATCGCGAGCACGACCATCCCGCCGAAGACGTACGCGTTGCCGAGGAAGTCGCTGGCAAACACGGCATCGCCCTCGGGGCGGCCCTGCTGCAACCACAGCAGCGCGACCACCCAACCGATCGGCACTCCGAGCGCGCCGGGTGTGTGCGCCAGTCGAGCGGCGGCGAGCGTCACGCTGAACGCCGTCGCCAAGGTCAGGGCGAGCCCCCACGGCAGCAGGACGCCGGCCGGTCGATACGCGTCCCGGTGCACGATCGCGCCGGCGAGACCGATGATCATGCCGAGGACGCCGGCACCCGCGGCCAAGCCGACTCGCTGGGCGCGCGCCTCCGTCGCTCCGCTGACCCCCATCCGGTCAGGCGACGCCGGCGAACAGGTCGGCCTCGAGCCCGGTCGCCGGATCGGCCGGACCCGGCGTGCCCTTGGCCAGGCGGTAGTCCTCGAGGCCCCAGCCGCCCGGGTCGAGCCGATCGGCGACGGCGAAGAAGCCCTTGCTCATGTCGACCTGGGTGGCGTGGGCCCGCAGGGCGGTTATCTTGTGCTCCACGTACGCCGACGCGTCGATCGTCGCGGTGAGGAGCTTGTCGGGTGTGACGAACGGGGGCAGCGGGCCGTCGGGGTCCATGCCCTCGAACGTCTCGGTGTCGCCGGAGGCTCGGAGCGCCCGCAGCATCGTGCGCAGCCGCGACTCGCTCATCGCCGTCCAGTACAGCTTCGCCACGTCCCAGGGCTCGCCGAGGTCGGTGCGGTAGGACGCCACGGCGGCCAGCGCGGTGGCGTAGGTCGCGACCCGATGTGCCTGGATGTGATCGGGGTGGCCATAGCCGCCGTACTCGTTGTAGGTGACCAACACCTGCGGCCGCACCTCGCGGATCGTCTGGACGAGGAGGTCGGACGCCTCGAGCAGGTCGGCCCGCCAGAACGCGTCGTCGCGGACCTCGTCGCCGACGGTGGCGCCGCCGTCGTCGCCCCACACCATGCCGGAGTCGCGGTAGCGACCGGCGCCGCCGAGGAACCGATGGTCGGTGACGCCGAGCGCCTTCATCGCCTCGGCCAGCTCACCGATGCGGTGCTGCCCCAGGCCGTCTTCGGCATGCGATGCGAGGTGCTCCAGGTCGGGCACGAGGACCTCGCCCTCCTCGCCGAGCGTGCAAGTCACGAGCGTGACGCGGGCCCCGTCGGCCGCGTACTTGGCCATCGTCGCGCCGTTGTTGATGGTCTCGTCATCGGGATGGGCATGAACCAGCAGGAGCCGTCGGCTGGCGGCGATCTCAACCATGCGGAAAGGGTACGGGGCGGCACCGACGACCCGTAGCTGGAGGACGATAGGTCACTTGTCGCTCGGCAATCGGTCACTTGTCGATCCACGCGGCGCGACAAGTGACCCATCAGCGGTCGACGAGTGACCTATCGTCCTATCCGGCGTGGCAGGATCGGCGCCATGGACACCCCCTCGTTCCCGCGGATGTACGCCCGCACCCGACGCTTCTCGCTCGGCGTCCCGCGCGACCTGCACGTCACGGCCGACGGGTCGCGCGTCGTCTATGTCCGGAGCGAGTCGGGCACGTCGCCGACCGGGTCGCTCTGGGCGTACGACATCGACGCCGATCGTGAGCGCCGGATCGCCGACCCGTCCGAGCTCCTCGGCACCGCCGACGAGACGCTGTCGCCGCAGGAGCGGGCCCGCCGCGAGCGCAGTCGCGAGACCGGCGCCGGCATCGTCGGGTTCGCGGCCGACCGGGACAGCACGGTCGCGGCGTTCGCGCTGTCGGGCCGGCTTTGGCTGGCCGACATCGCCAGCGGCGGCGCTCGGGAGCTGTCAAGTGCCGGATCCGTCATCGACCCCAAGCCGGACCCCACCGGACGACGCGTCGCCTACGCGACCGCGGACGGCGCCCTCCACGTCGTGGCGGCCGACAGCACCGGCGACCGGGCGCTGGTCGAGCCCGACGCCGAGCATGTCGTCTGGGGGCAGGCCGAGTTTGTCGCAGGCGAGGAGATGGACCGCCACACCGGGTATTGGTGGGCGCCGGATGGTGAGCAGCTGCTCGTCGAACGCTACGACGAGTCGGATGTGCCGATCTGGTACATCGCCGACCCGGCGAATCCCGCACACGAGCCGACCGCGCATCGCTACCCGGCGACCGGGACCACCAACGCCGACGTCACGCTCTGGCTCGTCGACCTCGACGGCAGGCGGCGCGAGGTCGTCTGGGATCGCGCCGCGATGCCGTACCTCGTGCGCGTCTCCTGGGCCGAGCAGGGTCCCTTGCTGCAGGTGATGTCCCGCGACCAGAAGGCCTCGCAGATCCTCACCGCCGATGTCGACAGCGGGGCGACGACCGTGGCTCAGACGCTGACCGACCCGATGTGGGTCGAGGCCCGCATCGGCGTCCCGCGCTGGCTGCCCGACGGCCGGATCCTCACGATGGTCGACGACGCCGACACCATACGGCTGGCCGCCGACGGCGAGCCGTTCAGTCCGATCGGGCTGCAGGTACGCGCGGTCCTGGCGGCCGACGACGACGGGGTCGCGATCACCGCGTCGACCGAGCCGACCGAGATACAGATCGCCCGGGTCGGCTACGACGGTACGGTCGACTCGCTCACGACGGAGCCGGGGGTGCACGCCGCCGTGGTGACCGGCGACGTCGCCGCCATTACCAGCGGTCGGCTCGACGCGGACGGGGTCGAGGTACGCGTGCTGCGCAAGGGCGAGCCGGCCGGCCGGATCCGTTCGCTGGCCGAGTACGCCGGCTTCCGACCCGAGGTCACGCTGCTGCGGGCCGGCGAACGCGAGCTGCGTACGGCCGTCCTCTTCCCACGCGATCACGAGCCCGGGTCGCGACGGCTGCCCGTACTCATGGATCCGTACGGCGGACCACACGGCCAGCGCGCCGTGGCGTCGTCGCGGGCCCACCTGGCGTCACAGTGGTACGCCGACCAGGGCTTCGCCGTCGTCGTGGCCGACGGCCGGGGTACGCCAGGGCGCGGTCCGGCCTGGGAGCGCTCGGTCTACCTCGAGCTC
>JBKOYM010000147.1:0-12096 GCA_046725375.1 Actinomycetota bacterium | reverse complement strand
GGTCCTGATCATGGAGCTGATGCCGCTGGCAACCCGGTGGACACCTAGCGAGGAACCCAGGCCCTCTCGGGTCCGCGCCGATGATCGGGGTGGTACGTAGGACTCTGTCCGATCCGGCCCATTGAGCCCTGTCCGATTCAGGACCTTCAGCCCTGGTGCGATCGGGCGCGGACCGCTCTGATCATGACGCACACTTTTTCGCCCGCATCTGCAGACGCACCGCCATAGAGGCTTTGAGTCTGCCGACTTGCTCCCGTTTGGGCCACCGGAGTGTTGGGTGACGCTTCGTTAGCGGGAGGGAGCTTGTCGGTACGTCGTTCGCCCGCGGTCGCCGGGCCCGCGGTAGCGCATGCCGCCACAACAGTCAGCCAGTCCTCGAACGCCGGCGGCCCCCCTGTATCCGCGGCCGAGGTGCCGCTGTACACGTCCGTGTCGATGCCGGACTTTCTCAGCACCGACGTCTGTGATCTGCGGCCGTTGGGCACCCGGCCGTACGGGGTTCGGGAACTCCACCAACGACAAGTACCGCCCCGCGGCCTTCGGATCATCCTCGACGACCTCGTCGCCGAAAACCCGGACGGCGTCTTCGTGGCCGGCGACATCGTCGAGGGCCCGGCCGAGGCCGAGCACCGTAGCGAGCGAGTTCGGCCCACGTCAAACCCCCAGGCGGCCACGAAGACCGGTCACATCCACAGACGACCCAGGACACGAGAGCCTGGGCGAACAAGAAAGGGGCTCACATGAGCCGCAGCACCAAGGCGATGGTCGCTCTCGCAGCGACTGTCCTGCTCGCCCTGGGCTTCTCGATCACGGGAGCCTCAGGGGACCCCTATACCGGCACCAACGGTGCCGACGTCATCGACACCGCCAACAGCGTCGACACTGCCGACACCGTGGACGCCAAGGCCGGCAACGACACGATCCGCACCTACGCCGGCAACGACACGGTCAACGCAGGACGCGGAAACGACAGCGCGTTCACCGGACCGGGCGACGATAACGCCGACGGATCCTTCGGCGACGACCGCCTTGAGCTTGGTGACGGTAACGACACGGCATCGGGCGGCGAGAACAGTGACGTCCTGATCGGTCAGGCCGGTGGCGACACTCTGCGCGGCAACTTCGGCAGCGACACGCTGAGTGCGGGTAGTGAAGCCGACACCCTGGTACCTGGTGCGGGCCGGGACCTGGTTAAGGGCGGTCCGGGCAACGATGTTGTCAACGTGACCCAGGATTCGGTGCGCGACGACATCCGGTGCGGCGATGGCGACGACACCGTGAACTACAACGTCGCCGAGAAGCCTGCCGGTGACACACTGGCCGGGTGCGAGACCGTCAACTTGGCCCCTCCGGTTTAGTCAAGAGCTCAACGTTGACCAGCTGACGACCGACCCCAAACGCCGAGCGCCGGCTGGCCGCCACCCGCGGTCAGCCGGCGCTCTGCTCGTCGACGGCGTCGGTGTGACGCGTCATTCGTCTCGCATCGAGCGGCGGTGGCCGACCGGGCCGTCGCTGCGCCGGAAGGCGAGCGAGTCGGCGCGGACCCACCACTCCATCACGTCGTAGGCGAGCCGGCCCGCCGCGACCGACGGGTCACCGTCTGACAGTTGAGCGGCCTCGGCGGGATCGCAGGCAAAGACCGACGTCCCGCCCCCATCCTGCAAACCTCCTGACGAAGTGGTGCATGCCGCTGGCCGATGCAACGGGTCGGCGGACTACGGTGGCGGCTGCTACGCCCCTTGACGAGGAGGCCGAGACGCCGATGCATGCCGCCGACTCGTGGCAGAGCGCACTGGACCGATTGACGTGCCCGGCGTGCGGCAACGAGTTCGACGCCGACGTACTCCGCAATCTGTGCTCATGTGGGTCTCCGCTACTCGCGGGCTACGACGCCGAGCAAGCCGCGAAGTCGTTCGCGCCCGACGCCGTACGAGACCGATCGCCGGATCTGTGGCGCTACCGCGAACTGTTGCCGGTCCGCGAGCCCAGCCGGGTGGCGCACCTCGGTGAGGGGATGACACCCCTCCTTCCGATGCCGGAGTACGGCGGTCAGATCGGGTGTCCCGACCTGCTGGTGAAGGACGAATCGCTGCTGCCGACCGGGTCGTTCAAGGCCCGGGGCGCCGCGGTCGGGGTCTCGAGAGCGGCCGAGTTGGGGGTACGCCGGATCGCGCTGCCGACCAACGGCAACGCCGGAGCGGCCTGGTCGGCGTACGCCGCTCGGGCCGGGATGGATGCCTTGGTGGTGATGCCGGCCGACGCACCGGAGGTGACTCGTCGCGAGTGTGCGGCGGTCGGCGCCCAGCTGTACCTGGTGGACGGCCTGATCGCGGACGCCGGCGAGCTAGCCGCACAGGCCCGAGATCGTGGCTGGTTCGTCGTCTCCACGCTTACCGAGCCCTATCGGGTGGAGGGCAAGAAGACGATGGGCCTCGAGATCGCCGAGCAGTCGGGCTGGAGCGCGCCCGACGTGATCGTCTATCCGACCGGTGGCGGTGTGGGACTGATCGGCATCCACAAGGCGTTCGTCGAACTCAGCCGGCTCGGTCTCGTGGACAAGATGCCGCGGTTAGTCGTCGTGCAGGCTGAGGGCTGCGCCCCGATCGTCAAGGCCTTCCAGGCGGGAGCGGACACCGCCGAGCCCTGGCCCGCGGAGGCCGCGTCCACGATCGCGTTCGGCATCAACGTGGCCGCGCCGCTCGGCGCACCTCTCGTACTCTCTGCGGTACGCGACAGCGACGGGACGGCGATCCAGGTCACCGACGATCAGATTCGGGGCGAACTGGCTGCCGCAGCCCGGGCCGACGGCATGTTTTTCTGCCCCGAAGGAGCCGCGACGCTCGCCGCGGTCCGGCAGCTTCGAGACACGGGCTGGCTGTCCGGGTCCGAGAAGGTCGTCGCGATGAACACGGGCGCGGCCGTGAAATATCCAGAGGCATTCACCGCCGACCCGACGCTGCTTCCGGCCGGCTCGGTCCTCCCCGACCTGAGCTGATTGGCCCATCCCTCACTGCAACAGGCAACCGTCCGGCGCCTCCTGCGCGTCTTAGGACCATGCGGGCTTTCGCCGGTCGCCGAGTACGGATGACAGCGCTCGTGCTGGTGGCCGCGGCCTGCCGGTGGCATGTGACGCGTCCACACCCGACACCATGCATCGCTTCCCGGCGCCGCCGAATGTGCGGATCCAGTACGGCGACGTCTTCCTCGACCTGCGGCCGTGGACGTACTGCTACGCGAACGCCTGCGTCGATGGCATGTCGCCGACGGATCCCCGCCTACCGGGACCGCTCCGATGCGCTGAGAACGCTTAGCCGTCGGCCAACGGGCTCGACGATGATCGCGCCCCACCCACCACCGTTGACGCCTGCGCCCTCGGGTCGCCAGCCATGCTCGATCAGCACATGTCGGAGGCTCGATCCAGGCGGAATCGCGAAGTCGTCGACGCGTGTGCTGTCGTCGCGGAAGACCTCGGCACGACCAGTCCGAATGTGGGCCAAATACAGCGCATATCGTCCGTATCCTTGGCGTTCGCCAGTCGTTGTCACAGACATGGAGTCGGGCCTCCCGTAAGGTCTGGTTCCCAGGCTCCGTCGGGTGTTCGCGCGCCCGGCGGGGCCGTCTTCCGCGTGGCCATCATGCGCTCCCGCCGAGTCGACATGACGGGCCTAAAGTCCCTAGACATTCGCCGGGAGTCCATCCGTGGCCTGGCCCCGCCCCGACGGGCAACCGGAAGCACTGGCCAGCCAGTCCGACGGCCTTCCGACGCCCTCGGCACGGCGAAAGGTCCTGCTGATCGAGCGGTCTTGATCCGCCTCCGACCCGCGAGCACACTCAAGGCATGGCCGAACCGATCCGGGTCATCTCCACCGACGCCCTGACGGACGCTGATCCGACGCCCGGAATGCGTCGACGACGGGCCTTCGACGTACCCGGGCTCTGGTCGGGCGTGGTCCACACCGATCCCGGATCCACGTCCGGTTGGCACCACCACGGTGAGCACGAGACCAGCATCTACGTCGTGTCCGGTGCGATGCGTCTCGAGTTCGGGCCGGGCGGCCGATCGGTTGTGGACGCCGGCCCCGGCGACTTCATCCACGTGCCGGCGGGAGTCGTCCACCGCGAATCAAACCCGACCGATGCTCCGGCCACGGCGATCATCGCTCGCGCCGGCACCGGAGCCCCGACGATCAACGTCGACGCGCCCGACGAGGCCTGAGCGACTCGGTCCGTCGCGGCTGGCCGGTCTCGATCAGAATCGCGGCAGCCGCTCGACCATGATGGAGTCCCACACCCCGTCGCCGACGCCGCTACCGGCCGGGCGCCATCCGTGCTCGACGAGCACTCGCCGCAGATTCGATCCACGTGGAATCGCGAAACCGTCCACCCGCGTGTTGTCGTCGCGGAAAACCTCCGCGCGGCCGGTCTGGATGTGGGCCAGATACACCGTCGACGACCCGAACCCCCCTTGCCGGCCGCTCGTTGTCATGGTCATGGCTCGGACCTCCCCTTGGTACTGGTTCCCTGGCCCGCCAGATGCACGCGCTCGGCGGGGCGTTACACGAGAGGAGGCCAGGATGCGACGCCGACTGAGCCCGCATCACGGGCCGAAAGTCTCTAGAAGCGCTGCCGGGTGACCATCACTTCGAAGGCATGCGAGCCCGACGCCGCCTCCCTCATTCATTGGTACGAGGCTGCCTACGTTGGCTCGGAGCCTCGTCAGCGGTCGGCGGCGAATTGTCGACTAGTCTGTGGCTATAACGGGGAATGGGAGAGGTGCACGGGCATGGGGACGATCGCGGTTCACGAATTCATCGCCCTCGACGGGGTATTCGAAGACCCGTCCTGGACATTCGAGTACGGCTTCCATCCACTGATGGGCGAGACTCTGGCCGCCATCACCGACGAGTCGACGGCGATCTTGCTGGGCCGGCGCACCTTTGAAATGTTCGCCCCCGTGTGGTCGACCCGGACCGCCGAGGACGATCCCGGAGCGCCGTTCTTCAACGACACCCAGAAGTACGTCGTCGGCTCTCGAGAGCCCAACGTCGACTGGGCAAACTCGACCCGGCTCGGACCGTACGATCCGGCCGCGATCCAAAGGCTCAAGGACGAGACGGACGGCTCGATCTACATCTCCGGCAGTGGCATGTTGGTCCGCGCGCTGCTCAAGGAGGGGATGATCGACGACCTGCATCTGTTCATCTATCCGGTCGCACGCGGCACGGGCGCTCACTTGTTCGACGACGGTGTCGATTCGACCAAGCTCGCGCTGAGGGCACACGACGTCTACGGCAACGGCGTCGTGCACCTCGACTACGGTCCGGCCTGAGCATCGCCGCCGTCCGACAGCGTGAAACGCGACAGATGCACCACGGATCTCGACGCCGTCGTGCATCTGTCACGTCTCGATCGGCGGCAGCGCGCTCAGACGTGCCCGTAACGTTCGAGCGCCTCTGACAGGGAGAGGCCGGCACGGAGCGCGGAACGCACCTCCGTCTCGACCGCGGTGACGGCTTCGACCCGAGTCAGGACCGCCTTGACGAGCTCCGCGGGAATCACGATCGCGCCGTCGGAGTCGGCGGCCACGAAGTCGCCCGGCGCGACTGAGACGCGATCGGCCGTCGCACCAGGGAGGTCGACGCCCACCCGATAGTCGGTGACGCGCCAGCGCCCGATCGACTGCACCGGGGTGACGTACGTCGCGAACACCGGGAAGCCGTGCTCCCGCAACACGCGGGTGTCGCGTACGCCGCCGTCCACGAGCGCGCCGGTCGACCCGCGTTGCATCATGCCGACGGCGATCAGCTCGCCGAAGTAGCAGACGCCTCGACCGCCGCCGCTCCAGACCGAGATCTCGTCGGGGCCGATGCCCTGGCACGCCGTCATCTTCGTCGGATCGCCGGAGCCTTCGTACGTCGCCATCTCACCCTGGATCGGGTACGCCCAACCGGCCAGCCGATCGCCCGAGACGGGTCTGAACTCGGGCGCCAGCCCCTGGTCCGGCCGGCCGAGCTCCTCCAGAACGTCGCTGATGCTGGCGGTGTCGACGGCGAGGAACCGTCGACGGATGTCGGCGCGGTCGGATTCGTTGTGTGGCAAGGTCATGGCGCCCCTGGGTCGGCCAGCCGGAAATGGACAACGTCGACCTCGGCCGACTCGGCGAGCCCCGGGTAGTGAGACCGAAGCGCCGTCAGCAGCTCGTGCCGATCCGCGAAGCCGTCGCGTACGGCATCGTCGTCGTCGAGCGCAGCAACGGCCTTCGACTCGACCTCGGTCACGACGGCGTCGACAATCGTCGACGTCTTGTCGCGATGCAGGAAGACGAACCGAACGGGGCCGGGCACTGCGGGATCGTGCAGCCGAATCGTGGTTCGCTTGGCGCCGTCCCGAACCGCGTCGAGATAGCTGTCAGCCAAGTAGAGCACTTGCTGGCCGACCCTTCGTCGGTCGAAGGCGTACGGCAACAGGTCGGCGATCGGAGTCGCCTCGAGACCGGCCTCGGTATGAACGATGACGCGGATGTCGGGGTAGTAGTCGAACAGCATCTGACGGCATCGCCCGCACGGCGGAATCACGCCGCCTCCGTCAGCGATGACCGCGACCATCGTCGTCAACGGCAGTCGCGCATGGGACGCCACGGCGTTGCCCATCGCGACCGGCTCGGCGCACGGTCCGCCGCTGAAGTGGTAGACGTTCACGCCGGCAAAGACGCGGCCGTCCGAGTCGTACGCGGCCGCCGCCACCGTGTGGTTGTCGTGGGGGTCGATGCCGGCGATGACGTCGTTCGCCCGCTCGACGAGCGTCACCTCTCGCTCGGTCAACACATTTTGATCATAGAAGGCCTCTGGATCTCGTTTGAATCTCGATCGGTCGCGATATATCGTTACTGTCACCTAATCGAGAGGGGACTACATGCATAGCACCAACGAACGCGGCCGAGGACAGCGCCGCCACCACCACACACCGAAGGAATCGGGCTCCGAATCCAGTCGGGGCCACCGGTCGCGCCATCACCGACGCGGCGGACGCGGCCGAGCCGCGCGTGGCGACGTACGCGTCGCCGTTCTGCAGCTGCTCGCAGAGGAGCCGATGCACGGCTATCAGCTGATGCAGGCGATCGCCGACCGCAGCGGCGGCCGCTGGACGCCGAGTCCGGGCGCGATCTATCCCACGATCAGCCAACTGCAAGACGAGGGTCTCGTCGTCGTGACCGCCGACGCCGGCCGCAAGCTCGTCACCCTGACCGACGCGGGTCGCGACTACATCGAGACTGGGCGCGAGAAGATGGCCGATCCGTTCGCCGGCTACGACGCCGCAACTCCGGGGTCCGACCTGAGGTCGCAGCTCCACCAGGTGCACGGCGCCGTTCACCAGGTCGCACGCACCGGTACCGACGAACAGCGGGCCGCGGCAGCCGACATCCTCGCCGAGGCGCGGCGGTCGCTCTACCTGTTGCTCGCCGACGGACCGGACGCGAAGGATTCCTGAGTCCGGACCCAACCCTCAGGTTCCAGGGCGTTGTGCCACGCTGACGCCCATGACGACTTCGCAGCAGACCGTGTTCGTGACCGGTGCCAGCGCGGGGTTCGGGGCCGCGATCGCCCGACGCTTCGCATCCGGCGGAGCGCGCGTCGTCGCATCGGCCCGGAGGCGGGATCGACTCGACGAGCTCGCCGCCGAGTTCGATGGCCGGGTCCTGCCGCTCGAGCTCGACGTACGGGATCGGGCCGCGGTCGACGACGCAGTCACGACGCTGCCGCGGGTGTACGCAGCGATCGATGTCCTGGTCAACAACGCCGGTCTCGCGCTGGGTCTCGACCCGGCTCCGCGGGCCGAGCTCGACGACTGGGACCAGATGATCGACACCAACTGCAAGGGGCTCGCCTACTGCACCCGAGCGATCCTGCCCGGCATGGTCGAGCGCGGTCGGGGCCACGTGATCAACCTGGGCTCGATCGCCGGCACGTACCCCTATCCGGGCGGCAACATCTACGGCGCGACGAAGGCCTTCGTCCGCCAGTTCAGCCTCAACCTGCGGGCCGACCTGCACGGCACCGGCGTCCGCGTGACGTGCGTCGAGCCCGGTCTGGTCGGCGGCACTGAGTTTTCGACCGTACGCTTCCGCGGCGACCAGGCAGCCGCCGACAAGATGTATGCGGGCACCGAGCCGATGACGCCCGACGACGTCGCCGATGCGGTGATCTGGGCCGCGTCGCAGCCGGCACATGTCAATGTCAACACGATCGAGCTGATGCCGGTCGTCCAGAGCTTCGGCGCGCTGCCGGTCCATCGGGAGTGACTGCGGGTACGGAGGAGTCGTCGGCCGGTCGCGTATTCTCGGCGGCGGACGGCGCAGACCCAGCCTCGATCCGGACTCGGAGACGCACTCATGGGATTCCTGCAAAAGGCTAGGCCGCTCAACAACTGCCGACACTTCGCCGACCTCACCGAGCGCGACATGCGAGACGTTTGCGAAGCGGGCCAAGAAGTGACGGTGCCCGAACGCTGGTCGTTCATCTGGGAGAACACCCCTGGCGACCGGGCCTATCTCCTCGTCGACGGCCAGGCGGCCGTCCTCGTCGGCGGTAAGAAGATCGCCGAGCTCGGCCCGGGTGACCTCGTCGGCGAGGTCGCGCTGCGGAGCCATCGCCTGCGCACCGCCGCGGTCACGGCCGAGACGCCCCTGACGCTGCTGTCGTTCAGCAAGGAGACATTCGACGACCTGTACGCGCGGATCCCGACGTTCCGCGACGCGGTCGACGCGACGGTTGCCGCTCGCACCGGCGACCGCTCGTAGGGCCGGTGTGGACGACCAGTCGGACCTGCTCCGCGAGGCGGAGCAAACCCTGATGGGTGGCGAGCGCCGGTACACCCGGCTCGAGGTGGCCGAGCGAGCCGGCGTTCCGATCGAACGCGGCCAACGGATGTGGCAGGCCCTCGGCTTTGCCAACACGGCCGACGACGAGGTCGTGTTCACCGACGACGACGTCGATGCACTCAGCCTGATGGGTGCGCTCGTCAACGCTGGGGTGATCGACCCGAAGGCCGAGGCGTCGATGGCCCGCTCGCTCGGACAGCCGCTGGCCCGACTCGCCGAATGGCAGACGACCGTCGTACGCGAGGTCGTCGCCGAGCCGGGCGAGCCGCTGGAGGCGCAACCGCAACTGGTGCGGGCCGTCGAGGCGCTGCTGCCGGCGATGGAGAAACTGCAATCGTACGTGTGGCGCCGGCATCTCGCCGCCGCCGCGAGCCGGATGCTCGCCGCGCCGGAGGCCGATCCGCAGTCGCCTACGCTGGTCGTCGGATTCGCCGACATCGTGAGCTTCACCCGGCTCAGTCGGACCATCGAGGACGCCGACCTCGCTGCGTTCATCGACCACTTCGAGGGCGCCGCCGCCGCGATCATCGCCGAGCGCCGGGGACGGGTGATCAAGACGATCGGCGACGAGGTGCTGTTCGTCGCGGATACACCGGAGCAGGGGGCCGCCCTTGCGCTGGAGCTCGCCGGTCGCGAGGACGTCGACGACGACTTCCCGACGGTTCGGGTGGGACTCGCGTACGGTCCGGTGCTGCGGCAGCTCGGCGACGTCTACGGCCCGGTCGTCAACGTAGCGGCCCGACTTACCTCGGTGGCACGGCCCGCGACGGTCGTGGTCGACCGGGCGCTGGCGACCGCACTCGACGAGGATCCGGCGTACCGACTCCGCAAGCTCCGGCGGGTCGCCGTACGCGGTTATCGCAGCCTCGAACCCTGGTCGCTGCGCCGAGCCGACGGCCACGCCTAGCCTGCGGCCGACTGCGGACGCGGCGGGCCTCGGCCGACCCGAGTTTTGGCGTGAGATACAGGTTCTCGGTCGTCTGACGCCTGTATTTCACGCCAAAACTTTGGCTCATCCGGGACCAGCGGCCCCGACGTACTGGGCAAAAGCCCCTGCCCTCGGCCCAGGCGTCGCCGTGAGAGTGGTGAGCCGAACAAGGAGGGACATTGCGAAAAATCGCCATCATCACGATCACGACCGCACTCGCCATGGGCCTGTGGGCACCGACCGCCGCAGCCGGACCGGACGAGCGGGTCGGCGCCACCCGAATCACCCGGGTCAGCTACGACTCCCCAGGCAGCGACACCGGCGGCAACGCCAGCCTCAACGCCGAATGGGTCGCGATCAAGAACACCGGAAACCACGCCCGACAGCTGCGCGGCTGGACCCTTCGCGACACCGCGGGTCACGTGTTCCACTTCCCGCGGTTCAAGCTCCGGCCGGGCCGGACCGTCAAGGTCCACACCGGCGATGGCGGGCGTACGCGGCGACACCTCTACTGGGGCCAGGAGTGGTACGTCTGGAACAACGACGGTGACACGGCGAGGCTCCGCAACCGGAGCGGCCGGCTCATCGACCGCTGCCACTGGGGTGACGGCGACGGCGTCAAGGCCTGCTGACGCCGCACCCGACCCACGTTTTGGCGTGAAATACAGGTTCTCCGTCGTCCGACGCCTGTATTTCACGCCAAAACTCGGGCGCCCCAGGGACCGAGGCCCGGCCGGCGACCCCGCTAGGCGACGGCGACCGTCCGCTCCCAGATGTCGGCGACGAGCACCGGCCGCATGCCGACCGACTCGTACAGCCCCAGCGCCGGCGTGGTGTTGTTGGCGTCGACGTGCAGAATCGTCCCGGACCGACCGGCCGCCGCATCGACCGCGAACGCCCGGCGCAGCAGAAACTTCGCGATGCCGCGGCCGCGGGCCTCGTCGATGACGCCGAGTGTCGCGACGTAGCCGCAGTTTTCGGCTTCGACGAACTGGTCGTTCTGCGCCGACATCGCCACCGGCCGACCGTCGATGTCGGCGATCCACATCTGCGACCACGCGAACGTCGACTTGGCCTCCAGGAGGTCGAACCACTCCGAGTACGACTTCGGTACGAAACCGAAGTGCTCGGTAAACGCCGCCATCTGTACGCGGTGCGCTTCCCGCCGCGTCGCATCGTCGACGGCCTCGCGCAGCGTGACCCCCGCCGGCGGCTCCGGCGGCTCGACCGGGCCGTCGAAGTCGATGCGCATCCGATGGAACGACGTCGCCGGCGCGAATCCTCGCGACTCCAGCGGCGGCCGCATGCCGGCGTCCACGCGATAGATGCCCTTGTGCAACGTGACCTTCGCATGCCCTCGCTCCCGCCCCATCTCACGGGCCCGCTCGATCGACCGATCCAGCAGCCAGTCGATCGCGGTCGGATCGCTCGCGACCACGTCGATGTCGACCTGGTCGCTGTCGCCTTCGGCGCATGCCACGCCGTGTCCCACCAGCCGCCGACCGGAGTCGAAGACGAGCCAGGCGTCACGTGTCAGATCGAGCCGCGGTTCGGCGAGCTCGTTTCGTACGTCGTCGAGGGTGTTGTCGGCGCACCCGATGAGGCGGCGGTTGTACGCGCTCACCAGATCGAGAATGACCTCGGCGTCGGTCAGCTCAGGCGACCGGACCGAGTAGCCGGTGGGTACGGCGGCAACGCTCATCCCGTCATGCTGCGCCACGGACGCGAAAGCGTCGAGCCATTTACCGCCCGTGAGAGGCTGAACGGCGTGCGGATCAATGTCCTCGGACCGCTCGAGATCACCGACGCGGGCGAGCCGATCGAGGTACGCGGCTCTCGGCTGCGGGCCCTGCTGATCCGGCTTGCTCTCGACGCCGGGAGGTACGTCAGCGTCGAGGCGCTCGTCGACGCGCTCTGGGAGGACGAACCGCCGGCCGATCAGCTCAACGCGCTGCAGTCGTTGGTCTCGCGACTGCGACGTGCCCTTCCCGCGTCCGGCCGGCTCGAGTCCGGTCCCGCGGGCTACCGCCTCGACGTCCCGCCCGAAGCGGTCGACGCCGCGCGATTCGAGTCGCTCGCGACCGACGGGCGGCATGCGTTGGACACCGGCGATCCGGCCACCGCGCTGCGGATCCTTCAGGAGGCGCTGGCCCTCTGGCGGGGTGCCGCGCTGGCCGACGTCACGGGCGCGACCTTCGCCGAGGGCGCGGCACACCGCCTCGAGCAACGCCGCCTGAGCGCGATCGAGGATCGTCTCGACGCCGAGCTGGCGACCGGCGCGAGTACGTCG
>JBKOYM010000126.1:0-20084 GCA_046725375.1 Actinomycetota bacterium | reverse complement strand
CAAGATGCCCGGCGATCGCTGGCGCCAGCTCGCCAACCTGCGGGCCTACCTCGCGTACATGTGGGCGCATCCGGGCAAGCAGCTGATTTTCATGGGCACCGAGATCGGCCAAGAGGCGGAGTGGTCCGACGAACGAGAGCTTGACTGGTGGCTTCTCGACAAGGCCGACCACGCCGGCTTGCGTACGCTCGTCGCCGATCTCAACCGGGCCTACCGCGACACGAACGCCACCTGGTCGCTCGACACCGATCCCGACGGCTTCAGCTGGATCGATGCCAACGACGCGAGCAACAACGTGCTCAGCTTCTGTCGCTTCGGCCCAGGGGGCGATGACGTCGTCGTCTGTGTCGCCAACTTCAATGCGCTGCCGCACGAGCACTATCGCGTCGGCCTGCCGCGCGGCGGGGCCTGGCGCGAGATGATCAACACCGACGCCGAGGTCTATGGTGGCTCTGGAGTCGGCAACCTCGGAGAGGTCGTCGCGACCGGCCAGGCCTGGCACGGCCAGCCCGCCTCGGCCGAGCTTCGGGTGCCGCCTCTCGGCACACTGTGGCTGACGCCGAGCTGACCACGACACGACCGACACAGGGACGGTGATGCGTGGGCGAGACGCGGTCTGAGCCCCTCGCGCTGACCGACGGCGATGTCACGGTCCGCCTCCGACCCGATGACGACGACACCGCCACCACGCGCTTCTCGATCGAGCACGCCGACGAAACCGCCGGATCGGTCGACCTGCGTCACGTCGACGCGAACCGAGGCGAGCTGGCCTGGACCGTGAGCCCGCTGCATCGTGGTCGCGGCGTCGGCGTACGCGCGGTGCGCCTCGTGCTGACGCACGCCTTCGAGCGACTCGGCATGACCCGGATCGAGGCGTACGTCGATTCGACCAATCATGCCGCGCTTCGGCTCGCCGCCCGGGCCGGATTGCGCCGCGAGGGACTCGTTCGAGGCTACGCAACCCGCGAGGGCCGCGGCGACGACAGCGTCCTGCTGGCCCGGCTCGCCCACGATCCGCCACCGATGTCCCGCGAAGGATTCGTGCACGTCCTCAACGCGGCGCTTCCCCGCAAGCGTGTGATCACCCAGGGCCTCATCCGAAACGAGCGCGGCGAATACCTGCTGTGCGAGCTGACCTACAAGCCCGAGTGGGATCTGCCCGGAGGCGTCGTCGAGCCGCGCGAGTCACCGGCGGCCGGACTGACGCGCGAGATCCACGAGGAGCTGGGTGTCGACCTGAGCCCGACCGGGCTGACGGCGATCAACTGGCTGCCACCCTGGAGCGGCTGGGACGACGCGTGCTGTCTGGTCTTCGAACTCGGCAACCTGCCGTCCTCGGCCGTCGACCAGATGGTGCTCGAACCCGCCGAGATTCGGGCGGTCCACTGGTGCGACCTGGAGCGCGTCGCCGAGCACGGCACGATGGCCACGACCCGTCTGCTGCGGTTCCTTGAGCGGACCGACGACGTCGGGCCGCACTATCTCGAAGACGGCGACCACCCCGTGTGACGACCGGTCGGACGCAATAAGGACGGGCGGTGCATCCGGCGACGCTCTAGGATGCTCGGGTCATGCTGACAGCGACGCTTGCTCTGGTGCTGGGTCTCGGCGTGGCCCTGGCGCCCGGACCCTCGCTCGCCCTCGCCTCCGCCAACACCCTGCGTGGCGGGCTGCGTTCCGGTGTTGCGAGCAGCCTGGCGGCGTCCTTGGCCGACCTGATGATCGCCGTGTTGGCGGTGATCATCCTCTTCGGTGTCGGCGACCGCCTGGCGAGTGTCATCGGCGTCATCGGCGGCATCATGGTGTTCGGCTTGGGGCTCGACGCCTTGCTCGTCGCGTCTCATCGTGATCCGGTGCCGCGAAGCGCCGCGACGCATCGGAAGTTTCTCCAGGCGGCGCTCGTCGAGTTCGGCCTGCCGCAGGCCCTCCTGTTCGGGCTGACCGTCGTGGGGCCGGTCATCACCCATCTCCGGGACAGCGGCGACCCCTGGCCGTGGGCGTTGGTGGCGCTGATGATCGCGGGTCTCATGGCGGCCCGGCTCGGGGTTGTCGTCCGGGTCGCCCACACCGATCGGCCGCTCGACCGTTCGAGTTATCGGACGGTCTGCCGAGTGGTCGGCGTCTCGCTCATCGTCACCGGCCTCATCATGCTCGTGTGGTTCGGCCAGTACGCGCTGGACATCTGACGAGTCAGCGGGCCAGCCGATCCACCACCGTTCTCAATACCCCACCCCGTCGACGACGCCGCCGTAATGGCCGAGTACGACGGGCTTGTCGTCGCCGGCTGGCGGGACGTACACCAGGATCTGGTGGTAGTAGTGCAACTCGCCGCTGCTGTAGAGCCGCCCGGACAGGAACGCCTTCTGCTCCGAGCCTTCGGGCCAGTCGATGTAGCGGCCCTTCTGGATCTGGTAGTTGTCGACCCGGGCCAGCGTGCCGAAGACCAACGCTCCGCCGTCGGCCGTGCGAGCCACGTACTGCACCGGCCGGGCCGTCCACTGCTGGGAGAACGTCACGCCTTCGATCTGGTGCTGTTTGTCGGCGACATCCCGCATCTGCGTGACGAACGAATCCTCGCTCACGACGGGGTTGGACGCCGGCTCGTCGGCATTGAGCGCGGCCGCGTAGGCGTCGATCGCCTGCTGCGGCGACATCACCAACGAGTCCCGCCGGAACGGATCGGCCGGCATCAGAGCGTCGGTCGCGTCGGTCTCGAACGCCGGCAACTCGGTGCTCGGCAACGTTTCAGGACTCGAGACCAAAAGCCACGGCGACGTCGACGACTCGCGCTGGAAGATCTGCACCTTGATCAGGTCGCGTACGCCGTCTTCGACGACCGCGACGAACCACAGCGGGTAGGCCTCGAGCCGCGGGGCGTACACGGCGCGGATCTCCAAGTCCTGGGTGTCGTCCGGTGCCTTCGTCAGCAGGAGGCGGCGAGCCACCCGGAGCGTTCCGGTGTCGATCGCGAGCACGGCGCCGGTTTCCACCGCTGTCAACGGCTGCTCGTCGAGCAGGTCGAGTGCGTCCTTTCGAAAGCTGCGATAGCGGTCGTAGATCTGCTCGACCTCGGCTTCGGTGGCGGCGACCTTCGTGACTCCGTGGGAGTTCTTCGGATGCGGAAACGAGCAGCCGCCGGCCACTAGCGCGACGACGAGGACGGCGAGGCCGAGGCGCCGCATCACATGCGCCTCGTGACGTCACGTTGGGGCTCGTCGTCCAAGAGCTCGCCCTCCCGGACCAGCGGGCGACCCTGGAAGGCGATCCAACCGAACAGCCCCAGCCCGACCGAGAATCCGATCAGTCCGAGACCGATGCCGAAGCCGCCGTCGATGTCGTACGACGCCGTCACCCGGAGCCCGTCGAGGTCGCCGCCGCCGATCGCGATCACCACCAGCGAGAACGCCTGCTCGGGCAGCTTGAACGAGATGGTCGCAGAGCCGGTCCCGGTCGACTGCGCCATCCACCAGTCGACCTCACCCGGCGCGGCGGGTAGCGGTGCATCGCCTACGACATCGCGAGTCTCGATGCTCCACGGCACGTCGTAGCGGGTGATCTCGGTCCGCTGCGACGATCCGACGTAGTCGGCGATGTCGACGGCGTTGCCCGCGCCGATGAACACCTGCTGGTCCCTGTCGACGTCGATCCGCATCGTGACCGTCGGGCCGGCCCAGGTGAACACGTCGGGGTCTGCCACGACAACCGGCGACGAGGTCGCGATCCGGTGCGGACCCGTCTCCGCGCGATTGTCCGTGCCGAGAACGATCGCGATGCCGGCCCCAACGGTCGCCGCGAGCACGGCGATCAGCATGAGCAGGATGCCCACCACCCGCCGCATGCATCGACCTCGATCTAGAACAACGCGCTCGAGAGCTGGCGCCGGGCGGTGGCGACCCGTGGATCGTCGGTACCGACTGCCTCGAACAGCTCGAGCAGATGCTCTCGGACCCGATCCCGGTCATCGCCAGCGGTTCGTCGTACGACCTCGACCAGCCGAGTGAAGGCATCGTCCACATGGCCGCCGAGGACGTCGAGATCGGCGGCGAGCAGTTGGGCGTCGATGTCGGCGGGACGCGACGCGGCGGCCTCCCGTGCGGCGGTGGCGTCGGCGCCGCGAGTGCGCTTCATCAGCTTGGCACCGGCCAGTCGCGACCGGGCGTCGGGATCCGAGGCGTTGGCATCGACGACGCGCTGGTACGCGGCGATGGCGCCGTCGACGTCGTCGGCCGCAAGAGCCGCGTCGGCCTCGGAGAACCGCGGATCGTCCGCCGGCTCGTCCGCCTCGTCCTCGACCCGCGACGCGACCGGCTGGGCCCGGCCCGTGACACCGTTGGCAACGGCCGCCTGTACGAGTTGGTCGAGGACCGTACGGGCTTCGTCCTCGTTTGTGGTCGGCGGCACTTGGGCGACCGGCTGCCCACGAAGCAACGCCACGACGTGCGGCACGCCTTGAGCCCCGACGGCCTGGGCGACCTGCGGCACGGCGTCGACGTCGACCCTCGCGAGCAGGAAGCGCCCCTCGTACGCCTCGGCAAGCTTGGTGAGCAGCTCGTTGACCTGCACGCTGGACGGCGCTCGGGACGACCAGAGCGCGAGGAGCACCAGATGTTTGAGCGAGGCCTCGGCCAGCTGGGCGATCTCGTTCGGATCGGCGACGTCGATCGCGAACCCGCCACCACCTCCTGAGGACTCTGACCCGCGGAGACCTGACAAGTCGATGGCGCCGGGGCGCGAGAACTGCTCGGATGTCATGCCGACATTGTTACCGAGAGCGACCTCTCAGAACCGGGCGGGCTCGCGGTAGTCGCCCCACTCGGCACGCAGCGCGGAGCAGATCTCGCCGAGCGTCGCCTCGCGGCGGGCCGCCTCCAACATCGCGGGAATCATGTTCTCCGACGTTCGCGCCACCCCGACCATGGCCTCGAGAGCCGCGTCGACGGCCGCCTGATCGCGACCGGCGCGACGCTTGCGCAGCACATCCGCCTGCTCGACCTCGACCTCGTGGGATACCCGAAGGATCTCGAGCTCGCCGCTGACCGTGTCGTGATGGCCGTTGACACCGACGATCTTCTTGTCGCCCTTCTCCAGGGCCGTCTGGTACCGGAAAGCCGCCTCGGCGATCTCGGACATGAACCAGCCGTCCTCGATGCCACGCAGGATGCCGGAGGTCATCGGGCCGATCTCGTGCTCGACCTCGTCACCGCCGCCCATCTCCTTGATCCGGGCGAAGACCTCCTCGGCTTCGGCCTCGATCTTGTCGGTGAGCGCCTCGACGTACCAGGAGCCGCCGAGCGGATCGGCGACGTTGACCACGCCGGTCTCCTCCATCAGCACCTGCTGCGTACGCAGCGCGATCTCGGCCGCCTGCTCGGTCGGCAGCGCGAGCGTCTCGTCGAGGGCGTTGGTGTGCAGCGAGTTGGTGCCGCCTAGCACGGCCGCAAGCGCCTCGACGGCCGTGCGTACGACGTTGTTGTAGGGCTGCTGTGCCGTCAGCGAGACGCCGGCGGTCTGGGTGTGGAAGCGCAGCCACTGCGCCTTGTCGGTCTTGGCGCCGTAGACGTCTCGCATCCAGCGCGCCCAGATCCGACGGGCGGCGCGAAACTTCGCGATCTCCTCGAAGAAGTCGACATGGGCGTCGAAGAAGAACGACAGGCCGGGCGCGAACGTCTCGATGTCGAGCCCTCGCGAGAGCCCGAGCTCGACGTAGCCGAACCCGTCGGCCAGCGTGAACGCCAGCTCCTGCGCCGCGGTCGAGCCGGCCTCCCGGATGTGATAGCCGGACACCGACAGCGGCTTGTAGTCGGGGATCTGGTCGGCGCAGTACTCCATCAGGTCGCCGATCAGCCGCAGGTGCGGCTCGGGCTGGAACAGCCACTCCTTCTGGGCGATGTACTCCTTGAAGATGTCGGTCTGCAGAGTGCCGTTGAGTCGGGCGATGTCGGCGCCCTGGCGCTCGGCCGCGACGAGGTACATGCAGAAGATCGGGACGGCCGGGCCGGAGATCGTCATCGACGTCGTCACGTCGGCCAGGTCGATGCCGCCGAAGAGCCGGTCCATGTCGGTCGCGGAGTCGATCGCGACGCCGCAGTGGCCGACCTCGCCGGCCGACAGCGGCTCGTCGGAGTCGCGACCCATCAGGGTCGGCATGTCGAACGCGACCGACAGTCCCCCGCCGCCCGAGCGCAGGATCATCTTGTAGCGCTCGTTGGTCTGCTCGGCGTTGCCGAAGCCGGCGAACTGCCGAATCGTCCACGTACGGCCCCGGTAGCCGGTCGGGTAGAGCCCTCGCGTGTACGGGAACTCGCCGGGGTAGCCGATTCGGTCGAACCCCGGGTACGCCGCCTCGTCGGCCGGACCGTACACGGGTTCGACCTCCATCCCCGACAGCGTCGTGAAGTCGGCCTGGCGAACCCGCGACGCCGCATAACGCTGCTGCCAACGCTCCCGCGCGGCTGTCGGGTCGGTCTCAGCATTCTGATGGCCCACACCAAAATAGTAGGACGTCCAACTATCTTCTCCAACGTGGGCTACGCCTCATGGCAATTTGTCACCCCTCATGGGTTACAACCCGTGAGGCGAGCGGTTTCCCATGAGCTCATGGGAAACCGATGCCGCCAGCGGCGGTCAGTCGAAGTCGCCTGCGGACCGGCGGACCGGCCGGAGCAGGTCGGTCAACGCCGCGAGCTGCGTCGCGTCGAGCGCCGACAGTCCGAAGTCCGCCGCGATCAGGTCTCGTGTCGCGGCCTCCATCGCGGCCCGACCGGAGTCCGTCAGGTGCGCGAGTACGGCGCGCCCGTCGTCTGGATGCGGCTCCCGCCGGACGTACCCCGAGCTCTCCAACCGCCGCACGATCGACGTGATCGACGTCGGATGCACCTGCAACCGCTCCCCCATCTTCCCCAGTGGCAGCGCCCCGCGCCGGCTGAAGTGCAACAACACCAGCGCCTCGTAGCGGGCGAACGACAGATGGTGCGGGCTGAGAATCTCGTCGAGCTCGGCGATCACGAGTTGCTGGACGCGCATCAGCGATGTCACGGCGCGCATCGAAGCGACGCCCTCCCAACGGGCGGCCCAGTGCCGGGCGGCTTCCTCGATGGGATCGAACGGCAGCGGCTTGCGTGGCGCCATGGCGCCCCAGGCTATCGAGCGCTCTCCCGAAGCTCGGCACCTCGGGCCCGACGAACCGATGCCCGGGCGACTGCCGCCGCGACCAGCAGCAGGCCGATCGCCGTGACGGCCAGGTAGCCGCCGAGCATCGACAGGTCCATGTCAGCGGGGACGTCCGGACTCCGCGCGTCGGCGGTCCCCAACCGGATCTGCCCGAGGACGATCCGCTGTGCGACGACACCGGCGACGACGCCCGAGAGCGCGGCGACTCCGAGGGTGACGCCCAGTTCGACGACGGCCGAGCGGGCCACCTTCCGTTTCGACACCCCGACCACGCGAAGCGCCGCCGCGTCGTGCCGCCGGCCCGGCATCTCGACGACGAGGTGGGCGACGACACCGGCGAGCGCGAGCACCAGCAGCGCCACGGCGACGATGACGTAGAGCCGCAAGGACAGCGCGTACGCGTCGTTCGCCAGCGCCTTCTCCTCGGCCGCGCGACTCAGTGGCTCGTCGACCTGGACTCCGGCGGCGGCGAGGTCATGAAGCAGGTCGCCCGGCACACCCGCGCGGGCCAGAACGTACGTCGTCGTCGTCCCCGGAGCGCCGTCGCTGTACGTCTCGCGGGCGTAAGAGGTCAGGTCGATCAGGAGCCCGGAGCGACCGAGCAGCGGGACCGCCTCGGTCGTTCCGACGAGCCGGACCGGGATGTCGGCCTCCAACGGGTCGGACTCGCCCGGCCCGAGCAGCAGGCCGGCGCCGGGGACGTCCGGTGCCGGCGCCAGCGTGACGCCGCTCGTCGCGAGGACGGGCCGGACGTCGGGTACGTCGGTCGGCGTGATCAGCGCGAAGTCGTAGCCGTCGGTGTCGACGTCCATCCGCAGCCCGGCCGTGCCGGTGTCCACCGCCACGATCGACTCGTCGTCGTCGCCTGTGTAGGGCCGAGTCGGCCGCCAGGTATCGGGCTCGTAGAATCCTTCGGCGACCGGGTCACCGTCGACCGAGAACGCACGGATCACCAACTCACCGCGCATCTGTGCGGACGATCCGGCCGGCCCGCCCAGGCCGATGCCGACCAGCTCGCATCCCCGTTCGCAGGGCGTCGCGACCCGCACCCGGCTGTTCCCGAGCGGCACGTCGCCCGTCGTCACGTCGATGACTTCGCCGGTCGGATCGCGCACCTGCAGAAGGAGCTGGAGCGCACCGCCGCTGCGAACGTCGTTACCGACGTCGAGGATGACCTCGCGACCATCGAACCGGGGCAGCTCCCGCTCCGGCGCCAGTCGGTCGGCGACCCCGGCGGGGCCGGATTCGACACCCCATCCGCTCGGCCAGACACCGACGGTACCCATCCGGGTCGTGTCCAGCGCCACGATCTGGGGCCCGTCGAGGTTGTAGATCACCGCGCCGGCCATCAACCACTCGCCGTCAGGGTCCAGGCGCCGCGTGAGGGCCATGGTCTGCTCGGGAGTCAGGTCGGATACGTACGCCAGGTCGGCCCCGACTCGCGAGGCGGCGACGCTGTCCCGCCAGTTCGCGGCGGCGAGCTGGACGCCGACGGCGAAGACGCCGACGCCGAGCGCGACCGCCAAGGGGAGCACCACGAGGGTGGCTTCGCGCCGACGGCCCAGCCGCCGGGCCGACAGGAAGCTGGTGAGCGACGGCCGGCGTCGGGTCCGGCGGATCAGGTGTCGCGCCAGGAGCACGGTGAGATGTCCCGCGAGCAGGCCGGCCGCCAGCGCAAGGAACACCGGCAGCAGCAGGTCGAGGAGGCCGGGCGAGCCGCGACCGTCGCGGGTCGCCACCGCGTACGCTGCGGACGCTGCCGCGACCACGATCGCCGCCTGGGCCGCGAGCTCGATCCGACCGATGGCGCCGGGACGACTGGCGGCCAGGAGCTGCTCACGAAGCTGCTCGCGCATGACGTGGACGAGCGCGAACGACACGGCCGCCATACCGGCGACCAACATGCCCGCAGCACCGAAGACCGAGCCGGTCGTGAGCGTCACGGGAAGGTCCGGATGCAGCCACGCGGCGGCGAGCCATGTCGTCGCCTGCCAGCCGGCCAGGATGCCGACGGGTACGGCGATCGCCAGCACCACGACCGGCTCGGTCAGCCCGAACACCCACAATCGGCGCCGCGACCAGCCGCGCAGGGAGAGCAGGGCGAACTCCGGTCGGCGCAGGTCGGTGCTCTCGCCGAGCAGTCGGAACAGGAGCAGCAAGGCGACCAGGCTCAGCGAGAGCGCGGCCGGCAGCACGGTGTCGCGGGCCGTTTGCCGCTCGGCATCGACGTCGTCGACGATGCCGCGCAGACCGTTCCACTGAGCTGGATTAAGGGTTCCGCCGGCGTCCCGGATCGGCTCGCGATCGCGTTCGCCCTGCGCGATCGTGGCGAGCTTGTCGGCGATCGCGGGCGTGAACGTCGGCTCGATCAGCAGCGGACGGTCCACGTCGGCCCACCACTGCTCGGCGGCGAGGGCGTCGAACGTGCTCGCGGGCGTGATCAGCGGTGCCGGTTGGTACGGCCGATCGTCGGGCGCGCCCGGCCCCGACCCCGGCAGCGCCGGAGCGCTGACGAATCGCGACGTGTCGAACCAGTCGGCGGTCGGATCGAGTCGATAGGTGCCCACAATCACAGCGACCGCCTGCGGATCGGTCGGCAGCCGGATCCGGTGGCCGACCTCGAGCCCGCCACGCTGCACGTCGACCTGTCCCACCAGCACCTCGAAGGGTCTCGCCGGACAGCGGCCACTCACGATGAGGTCGGCACAGCCCCCTTCCAACGCCCGCAGCCCGACGTCGGCCGGCGAATCGAATCTCGGAAGCGTCACCTCGAACCGCCGGCTGACCAGACTCACCTGGGGAGGTCCGAACTCGGCCGGCGCTCGAGCCGCGGCGGCAGTCTTCGCGTGGGCGATCACCTCGGAGCTGGAGGCGACCGCCGTGGGCGCCGGATCGTACTCCCACGTGAGTCCGGCCTCGGACGTCGGCACGGCCTCGAGACGATCGATGAGCAACGAGTTGGTTGCGGCCCGCAGGTACGCCGGGCCGACGACGGCCGACGCGACCCCGATGACCGCGAGCAGAATGATCCCCAGCGTGAGGACGGTTCGCGAGCGCAACCCGCGCACCGCCACGGCCAGGCCGTAAGGTCGGCGCACGTCACTCACCCCCCGACCGCAACGTCGACGGCCGCGCGCGCACGCTCATCGGAAGCAGCAGCGCGAGGGTCGCAACCGCGAGCAGCGCGGCCGACCCGATCGCGGGGATGGCGCCGAGCACCCACGTGGTCGTGACCTGCGGCCCCGGCTCGAACTGCCCGGGCTGACCCAGCGGCAGCACCGGCAGGATCGCCCAACTGCTCGCCCACGCGCCGATCCAGCCGCAGGCGGCGACCAGGCCGGTGAGGACGCCAACCTCGACGACGACAGCCGCGCGCAGCTGGCGGCGCCGAACGCCGACCACACGGAGGGCCGCCGCCTCCCCGGCGCGGACCGGCCGCTGGCTGCGCACCGCGACCCCAACCGTACAGGCGGCGATCACCGCGACCATCGCGGCGACCAGCCAGAAGAAGCGCAGCCCTTGCGCGTACGGATCGCGATCGAGCAGGCGACGAGACTCCGCCACCTGGCGTACATCGCCGGTGTCGACGCCGGCGGCTCGAAGCGCCGCTCGAACCGAGGACGGAGTGTCCGCGCGGGCGAGCACGAAGGTCTCGCTCACCGTCGGGACAGTGGGATCGTCGGCGAGAAACGCGGGGAGATCGCCGAGGACGCCCTCGTCGCCGATCAGCGGCAGCGCCGCCACCTCGTCGACGACCGCGGCCGGCACCGGCCGACCTCTCGCGTCGAATGCGTATCCCGGACCGGCCGGGTTGTCGGGACTCCCGGTGTCGACGCCGGCCGTCACCACCGGCATCGCGCTGGACGCGTGCGGCAAGCGCAGGCCGATGGGCGCGTCCTTACTCTGGAGCCGCCAGACGTCGCCGGCGTCGGTCAGGCTCAACCCCGGATCGGGCGGGGAGAGCTGCCAGTTGAGGTCCATCAGGTCGGTCCCACCAAGCTGCAGCTGCTCGATCGTGAGGTCACCGGTCACCCAGTTGGCCGGGTCAGACCTGACGAGGAAGTCGAGCCGCAGCGGTCGACAGCCCTCGCGACAGTCAGACCGCGCCACCGACACGTTGCCGCGGTCGTGGGCCCCGAGGAAGAGCGAGACGGTCGCCACCAGGCCATCGGCCCGCTCGAGTACGAGTCTCAGCTCGGCCCGTTCGTGACTCCGGAACCAGGTCGCGTCGGTACCGGCGGACATCGTGACCGTGGTGCCACGGATGAGGCCCGGGTCGGGCCGCGGCGGTTCGTCGAGAGCGTCCACAGTCTCAGGCCCAAGGTCGCTCGGCACGTCGGACGCGGTCGACTCGAGCGCCGGCCCGAGGACGCGATCCCAACGCGCGGTGTCGACGAAGACCCTCCGATACGTACGGCCGGCGCCATCGGGGAAGCTAAGCGCCGTCATGAGCCAGCGGCCGTCCGGGTCCACTCGCCTGGTGGTCGCAAGCGTCGTCGCGGCGTCCTGGCCCGAGCCGATCGCCACCGGACCGCCGGTCCGGAGCAGGGCGGTCGACGCCCGCCAGTGGCTCCCTACGTCCCACGCTCCCCCGGCGACGACGATGAGGACGATCGCCGCCATGGCGAACGGCACGTACGTCAGGGCGTCGCCGCTTCGGACGAGTCGACGCGACCCCAGGAACACGCCGTTGCCTCGCCGGCGGCCGGAGAGCCGCGTGAGGATGCGGGCGCCCCAGCGGATCAGCCAAGCGGCCGTGACCCCGACGACGAATCCCAGAACCACAGGCATCGAGAGCGCCCACCAGGGCGGGTCGGAGGAGCCGGAGCGGCGGAGCTCATAGACCCCTACGAGTACGCTGACGATCGCCGTCACGCGACCCACGACGGCAGCCGCCGACTTCGACTGCGGCCGAGGCGGTCGCAGCTGAAGGTGCACCGGCTCGCGCAGCGTACGTAGCATCCCGGCCGCCACTCCGCAGACGGCCAGGACGACGACGAGTCCGGCCATCGTCCAGGCCGACGTCGGTAGCGGCGTGGCGACATCCGGACCGAGCCAGACCGTGGTTGCGGCCCAGGCGACACCCCACCCGAGCGGGACGCCGACGGCCGCACCCAGCCCGAGGACGACGACGGGCTCCACCATGGCCTCGCGGAGCAGCCGGGCGCCTCGGAGACCGCGCAGCTTCATGAGTGCGACCTCGCCGCGCCGGCGACGGGCCGCGAGCGCGGAGATCAGGACCACCGCGAGGATGCCGATCAGCACGGTGCCCGCGGCGGCGCCTGTCCCCTGCCGCTGCAGCCGGGAGCGCTCGGCATCGACGGGACCGAGGACGTCGTCGATGTCGCTGTCCGACACTGCCGCCGCGCAGCCGCTACCGGCCAACGGTCGCGGTCGCGGATCCTGCTGCCACTGATCGGCATAGTCGGCCGCCGCTCGGGCCCGCCCCACGTCGGAGGTGGTGGCCAGCGTCGCGTCGGCGAGCACCGTGACGGCCGACAGCCCCTGGAGCGTCTCGAGATTGGTGAGCAGCGGCCCGACCTGTGCGGTTGAGATCGTTGTCGGCGTGTCGTCGCAACCCACGAGAGTCGGTACCTCGCCGCCGGCTTCCCATCGCCGGGTCTCGTCCCGTACGTCGTCACCGAGCTCGCCCGGAGCCCAGGTGCCCACCACGGTGAGCCGCAGCGAACGACGTGCCGCCGAGCCCGCGCCGCTCGGCGGCTGGCGGACCTCGATGGCCGTACCCGCCGGATGCTGCCGGGCCATGGGGCCGGCCGGGAGCAGCACGTCGCCGGGGCCGTCCGGGCAGCTCCCGGTGAGCCGCACCAGCCGGCAAAGCCCCTCGTGCCAGGCGAGCAGCACCGGACTCCGCTGGTCGACCAAGTCCCCGTCGAGAAGAGCGGTCGCGCTGACCACCGGCCGTTCGAACCGGCCATCTGCGTCGTCGGACAGCCGTCGCGCGTCGTCGACGACAGCCGGCAGATCGCGCTGGGGGTCGGGCACACTTACCGCCCAGGACAGGGCCGTGCTCGACGGGTCGGCGCTCGCCAGCCGCTCTCGAACCAGGTCGGCAACCGCCGCTCCGGCAAAGCTGGGTGCGGCCACCGCGGCTGCCGTCGTCACCGCGACTACGAGGCCCATGCCCAGGCTGAGCTCGCGGCGCCACCAAGCGCCCCGCAGAACCCGGCCCGCCCCCAACGGACTCAGCCGCCGACCGTGGCGTCCAGTGTGGAACTGGCCACCGTACCGTCGACCAAGTGCACGTCGTGGTCGCAGGCCTCGACGACCGCAGCGTCATGCGTGGCCACCACGACTGCGGCTCCCCGCGCGGCAGCCCGCCGAAGCTCTGCCAGTACGCGGTCGCGATTGACCTCGTCCAGCTCGCTGGTCGGCTCGTCGGCCAGCAGGAGCGCGGACTCGGCGACAAGACCGCGAGCGCCCGCGACCCGCTGCATCTGCCCACCCGAGAGCTCGTCGACGAGCCGCTCCGCGAGATCGTCCACTCCGAGCGCGGCCAGCGCCTGATCGGCTCGATCGTCGGCCTCCGCCGGGTCGACGCCCCGGGAACGCAGCGCGATCGCCACGTTTTCACGAGCAGTCAGGATGGGCACCAGCCCGTAGACCTGGAGGATGAACGCGACGTCCGGCCTCGGGTCGCCGTCGCCGGTCCACACCGGGTCGTCGGCGAACCGCACGACGCCCGCGCTGGGCTCGATCAGGCCGCCTGCCACCGACAGCAGGGTGGTCTTGCCGCTGCCGGACGGGCCGGAGACCGAGATCAGCTGGCCCGGCCGGACCTGCAGGTTGACCCGATCGAGGATGCGTCGGCCCGGGACGTCGACGGTCACTCCGTCGACGACCAGACCGCTCATGAGGCGGCCTCGGCACCGGGCTGGTGTCGCGGCCGGGTCATCACCAGCTGATCGATGTCCTCAGGCTCGATGCGTACGAGCGTGCCGGCCGGCCATTCCTCGACCAGATGCGACGGCAGGTGCAGTACGCCCTCTTCGCCGATGACGACGTACTCGGAGCCCTCCCGGCCTTCGGCGCCGACCCGACCACCCTTGATCGTGACCGTACGCGGGAAGGTCGCCGCCACGTCCGGGTCGTGGGTGACCACGACGACGGTCGTGCCGTGCTCCTCGGCGACATCGTGCAGTAGTTCGAGCAGTTGGTCGCGATCGTCGTGGCTGAGCTGACTGGTCGGCTCGTCGGCCAGCAGCAGCGCCGGCTCCGGGGCGACCGCGCAGGCGAGCGCGAGCCGCTGGCGCTGACCGCCCGACAACGTGTCGACCGACTGATGCGCCTGCTCGGTGAGATGGAGCCGGTCGAGCAGCATCATCGGGGTTCGGAGCCGCCGCCGGCGATCGCGGGGCACGCCCAGCTGAGCGAACACGACGTTTTGCTCGGCCGTGGCGTACGGCAGGAGATTGCGATGGGCGCCCTGGAGGACCGTACTCACGCGCGATGCCCGGAGCCTGGTGAGCTCGCCCTCGCCCATGCGCGAGATGTTGTGGTCGTCGAGGTAGATCTGACCGGCCGACGGCCGCTGGATGCCGCCGAGCAGCGTCATCAGCGTGGACTTTCCGGAGCCGGACGGGCCCAGCATCGCGACTCGCTCTCCGGCCGCGATGGTCAGGTCGACGCCTTGCAGCGCCACCACGTCGTGCCCTTCGACAGTCCGATAGAGATGAACCACGCCGGTGCACCGCACGGTGATGCCATCTGCGCGTCTCTGCTCCCCAGGAGACGACTGCGGCAACGTCGGATCTGACGTCTCCTGCATGAGTCACCTCCCCAACGTGCGGCGAAATACCCCACCGCACGGTCTCCGGACGCGAGGGGACAGGCAAGAGCCGGTGTGCAACAGCAACAGCGTCGTTGCGGATTCGTAACCGACGCGCCGAGGGTCACCTAGGGCATCTGCGCTCGCGGACCACGCAGGCCGGAGCGCTGGATGACCCGTTGGATCGTGAGATCGCGGCCGTTCGGATCGCCGATGTAGCGGATGTCCCGCAGGCCCTGCTCCTGCGCCGCCGACTCGAAGACGAAGTGCCCGTAGCCGAAGATCCGCCCGAGGAACGGCTGATCGACGGTGATGTCGAGGATTCGCGCGATCGGCATGGTCGCGATCTTGCGCGTGATCACCCCGCTGATTCGGAACACCCGCATGTTGGTGATCACGAACCGGTCCATGTGTTCGGTCAACGACCGCCACATGGCATGGATCCAAAACCCGGCCATCAGGACGAGCCACAGCCAGCCGAGGCTGATTGGTCCGAAGATGGCCAGGAAGAGGAAGACCAGACCGAGCAGCGCTTCGAGAATCGCGAAAGTGTAGACGATCCAGTGGTGGGCGACCTCGTCGATGACGACTTCACCCTCGTCGACCAGGAGGTGCTTTTCAATATTTTGCCGCGGAATCAGGGACCAGAGCCAGCGCAACACCTCGGCATCACACCACGATCAAAGCGCCTGGAAGAACCTGATGATGGCGTCGAAGGCGTCGCCGAACCACCCGATGATGTCTTCGATCAGGTTGGCGAACTCCGTCGGCCGGCTCAGCAGATAGAAGATCAGAAACGCGACAACGAGCAGTGTGGTGACTTTTTTCATCGACGCAGACACGGCTCCTCCTGTAGTGACGCCGAACTGGCGGCACAGCCGGACATTCACACCGCCAGGGCCTTGTCTAGCCCATTACGCAACAGGATAAGCGCAGACACGCCGCGTAGTCGACTGTCACATTGAGGCCACGAGCTGGTCAGCCGCGGCATACGGGTCCGATTGGCCGGAGATTACCGCCTCGGCCAGCTCATCGAGCCGCGCATCGCCGTGGAGGTCGGAGAAGCGCGAGCGCAGCTCGGTCACGGCGATGGTCTCGATCTCGTCCCGTGCCCGCAACATGCGGCGGCGCTGCAGTTCGCCCGAATCGGACAACCACGCCCGGTGATCGGACAGCCTGTCGACGACCTCGTCGATGCCCTCGGCCTTCACCGCGACCGTCAGTACGATCGGCGGCCGCCAGTCTCCCTCGTCCCGCTCGGCAAGGGAGAGCATCGTCCGTAGCTCGCGACGCACCTGATTTGCGCCGTCGCGGTCGGCCTTGTTGATCACGTAGAGATCGCCGATCTCGAGAATGCCGGCCTTGGCGGCTTGGATGCCGTCGCCCATGCCCGGGGACAGCAGCACCATCGTGCTGTCGGCCTGGCCGGCGATCGCGATCTCCGACTGGCCGACCCCGACCGTCTCGACCAGGATCACGTCGCACCCGGCGGCGTCGAGCACGCGCAGCGCCTGTGGCGTCGCCCAGGCGAGGCCGCCGAGATGGCCTCGGGTCGCCATCGAACGGATATAGACCTCGGGATCGGTGGCGTGGTCCTGCATGCGGACCCGGTCGCCGAGCAGCGCACCCCCGGTGAACGGCGACGACGGATCGACCGCCAGGACGCCGACCCGCTGCCCGGTCCTGCGTAACGCGGCCACCAGCGCCGAAGTCGAGGTGGACTTGCCGACCCCAGGTGGTCCGGTGATGCCGACGATCTGAGCGTTGCCCGTGTACGGGGCGAGCCCGGCGCTCACCTCGCGGAGCAGCGGCGACGCATCCTCGACGAGGGAGATCAGCCGGGCCACCGCGCGCGGATCGCCCTTCCGGGCCCGATCGACGAGGTCCTCGACCGAAGGGCCTCGTGTCGAGGACGCCGGGTGATTCACCGCGCCGGCACACGTACGACGAGCGCTTCGCCCTGCCCGCCGCCGCCGCACAACGCAGCGGCGCCGACCCCACCACCGCGGCGGGCGAGCTCGAGCGCGAGGTGCAAGACGATCCGGGTGCCGCTCATGCCGATCGGGTGGCCGACCGCGATCGCACCGCCGTTGACGTTGACCTTGTCGTCGGGCAGGCCGAGCTCACGGGCACTCGCGATCCCGACCGCGGCGAACGCCTCGTTGATCTCGACCAGGTCGAGGTCGCTCGGCGCGATGCCTTCGCGCTCGCAGGCCTTGGCAATCGCGTTGGCCGGCTGCATCTGCAGCGTCGAGTCCGGGCCCGCGACGCTCGCCCCGGCACCGATTTCGGCGAGCCAGGTCAAGCCGAGCGCTTCGGCCTTGGCCTTGCTCATCACGACGACCGCACAGGCGCCGTCGGAGATCTGCGACGCCGACCCCGCGGTGATCGTGCCGTCCGCGGCGAACGACGGACGCAGCTTGCCGAGCGTCTCGGTCGTGCTGTCGCCGCGTACACCCTCGTCCTCGCGGACCCAGGTCGAGTCGCCGCGCCGGCTCGGCACCTCGACCGGTGTCACCTCGTCGTCGAAGAGCCCGTCCTTCCACGCGAGTGCGGCCCGCTGGTGCGACCGGGCGGAGAAGGCGTCCTGCTCCTCACGGGTCAGGCGGAGGCCGTCGGCGTTGCACTGCTCGGTCAACGCGCCCATCGCCTGGTCGGTGAACGCGTCCCAGAGTCCGTCGAGCGCCATGTGGTCGGTCATCGTCACGTCGCCGTACTTGAAGCCCGACCGCGACTTCGGCAGCAGATGCGGCGCGTTCGTCATCGACTCCATGCCGCCGGCGACGACGATCTCGTACTCGCCGAGGCGGATGAGCTGGTCGGCATGGGCGATCGCGTTGATGCCGGACAGGCACACCTTGTTGAGCGTCATCGCCGGCACGGACATCGGGACGCCCGCCTTGACGGCAGCCTGTCGCGCGGGGATCTGGCCGGCGCCGGCCTGCAGCACCTGGCCCATGACGACGTACTCGACCTGCTCCGGCGCGACGCCGGCCCGCTCTAGGGCCGACTTGATCGCCGCCGCGCCCAGGTCGGCGGCCGAGAAGTCCTTCAGCCCACCGAGCAGCCGGCCGATGGGCGTACGGGCTCCAGCGACGATCACCGATCCAGTCATCATGTTCTCCTCGTCGACATGGCGATGTCTCGAACGATACCTACGCTGGACTTCGTGACAGTACCGGTGTCACACGCCTCACACCGACTCGTATCCGACCACGGGTCAACGGCACGATGAGACGACGCACTGGGTAGCAGAGGAGACCGCAGCATGGTTCCAGCACACCTGCTGACCGCGATCGACCACGTCGGCATCGCCGTGCCCGATCTGGACGAGGCCAAGCGGTTCTACGCCGAGACGTTCGGCTTGCACTCGATCCACGACGAGGTCAACGAGGAGCAGGGCGTACGGGAGGCCATGCTCGCCGTCGGTGACTCCGACTCGTACATCCAGCTGATGGCGCCGCTGCGGGAAGACTCTCCGATCGGCAAGTTCCTCGCCCGCCGGGGCCAAGGCATCCAGCAGCTCGCCTATCGCGTCACCGACCTCGAGAAGGTCTCGGAGGTGCTGCGCGAGCGCGGGATCACGCTGCTCTACGACGAGCCGCACCGCGGAACCTCCGACAGTCTGGTCAACTTCATCCATCCGAAGGACGCCGGCGGCGTGCTCGTCGAGCTCGTGCAGCCGACCCGCGCGTACGCCGACACGTAGGAGCGCCCACCGTGCAGGAGATCCGCGACGCCATCCTCGCTGGCGACACCGACGCCGAGACGTACGCCGCCCTGCCGATCCCCGAGTCGTATCGCGCCGTGACGGTCCACAAGGGCGAGACCGACATGTTCGACGGCCTCGACATCGGCGACAAGGACCCTCGCAAGAGCCTGCATGTGGACGAGGTCCCCGTGCCGGAGCTCGGCCCGGGCGAGGCACTGGTCGCCGTGATGGCCAGCGCGATCAACTACAACACCGTGTGGACGTCGATCTTCGAGCCGATGTCGACGTTCGGATTCCTCCAGCGGTACGGCAAGACGTCGCCACTCGCCAAGAAGCACGACCTGCCGTACCACGTCGTCGGGTCCGACCTCGCCGGCGTCGTCCTGCGCACCGGCGCCGGCGTGCAGGCCTGGAAGCCGGGCGACGAGGTCGTGGCGCACTGCCTGTCGGTCGAGCTCGAGCATCCCGACGGCCACAACGACACGATGCTCGACCCGGAGCAGCGCATCTGGGGCTTCGAGACCAACTTCGGCGGCCTCGCCGAGATCGCGCTCGTCAAGTCCAACCAGTTGATGCCCAAGCCCGACCACCTCACGTGGGAGGAGGCGGCCTGCCCCGGCCTGGTCAACTCCACCGCCTACCGCCAGCTCGTGTCGCGCAACGGCGCCGACATGAAACAGGGCGACGTCGTGCTGATCTGGGGCGCCTCGGGCGGCCTCGGCTCGTACGCGACCCAGCTGGCACTCAACGGCGGCGCCATCCCGGTCTGCGTTGTGTCGAGTCCGGAGAAGGCGGAGCTTTGCCGGTCGATGGGCGCCGAGCTGATCATCGACCGGGCCGCCGAGGACTTCCGGTTCTGGAGCGACGAGAACACACCGGACCCGAGGGAGTGGCGGCGGTTCGGCGCCAGCATCCGCGAGCTCACCGGTGGCGAAGACCCGGACATTGTGTTCGAGCACCCCGGTAGGGAGACCTTCGGCGCCAGCGTCTTCGTCGCCAAGCGCGGCGGCACGATCGTGACCTGTGCCTCCACGTCGGGCTTCTGGCACACGTACGACAACCGCTACCTGTGGATGAATCTCAAGAACATCGTGGGGTCACACTTCGCCAACTACCGGGAGGCCTGGGAGGCGAACCGACTCATCGCAAAGGGGCATATTCACCCGACTCTGTCCAAGACGTATGATCTCGATGAAACTGGACAAGCAGCGTTCGAGGTACACCGCAATAAACATCAGGGCAAGGTAGGGGTACTCTGTCTGGCACCGGAGCGGGGCCTCGGGGTGCGCAATGAGGAGTTGCGTGCCAGACACTCAGGGGCGATAAACCGCTTCCGAGGATCCTGAGCCCCCAACCGGGCTCCTGCACGACCCAAAACAGTGAGGATGGCGGATGGCCGACCAGCAGGGATTGTCC
>JBKOYM010000053.1:0-7644 GCA_046725375.1 Actinomycetota bacterium | reverse complement strand
TGCATACCTTCCGGTCGCCCATCGCACGACGGTGCCTCCGCTCGGCTCGATCCGGCTCCAGTCTCGCGACCCGTCGGTACAGCCATCGCGACAGCTGCGACGCCGTCTCCGACGCCGCGCGTTCGGCCGCCTCGTCGTCGAGCCGAGTGATCGACTCCGATCGAGTGAGCCGATTGGCCGCCTCGAGGATCCTGCCGGCCTTGTAGCTGTCGATCGCACCGTCCCGCCACAGCGCGCAACTGCGGGGAAGCTGCGACCGGAGTTGCCGGTACGTACGCGCCTGATCGTGAACGCGATGCGTCGACCATCCCAAGGCCGCCGCGATCTCGTCGGCGGCGAACTCGCCCGGCAACACCCTCGCCTTCTCGGCCGCCGCTGCATCGCCGAGCGGCTCGGCCCTCCGAAGGTCGACGAACTCACAGATCAGCCGAGCCCGCTCCGCCTCCAGCCGCGCCTGCTCGCGATCGACCTCCATCAACCGATCGAGCAGCCACCGATCACGTGGTTGCCCATCGGCGATGCCGACCGCTGTTGACGTCATATTCGAACACTAGATCCCCCCACCGACAGTTCTGGTCCGGCACCGACCGACCATGGACGTGTTCGCTCCCAGCGAAACGCAGCACCACTAACCGATCTGTCCCGACAGGGCCGGGGGCGGCCCGCGTCGACACAACCGACGACGCCCCTCCGGAGTGAGCGGAGCGTTGGGGTGGGTAGACATAGCTGCTCGCCGCCCACGGCGAGGTTGGTGGCGACCCGCACCACCTCGCGCGGTAGTTCCGTCCCGACGCACTCTCGAAGAGAGGACCGACAGGTTCGCTGAGGACGGACGGCCACTGGTTGCGAGAGGCGCATCGTTGCACCTCAGCCCATGGGACGCGCGTTGGCTCGCAGGCGGACGGTTGCTGGCATCCTGGGAATGCCCGAACCGCCCTCCATCAGTTGCCAGCCTGACGGTCCTTCAAGTGCCGGACGAAGAACCTGCCCGCTTCTTCTCCCGCAAACTGTGGAACGCCGGTGTGCCCGCCCGTGTTGGCCTGCAACGTCTTCTCCTGGGAGCCGAAGGCGTCGAACAGGTCCAGTGCCATCTGCCTGTCGTTTTCCTCGTCGTCCCACTGCAGCAGGACGTGCAGCGGAATCGTGACTCGACGGGCCTCGTCAAACATGGTCCGGGGCACGAAACTCCCGGCGAAGAGGACGGCGGCCGCGATGCGCGGCTCGACCGCCGCCAGTCGGACGCCGAGGGAAATCACTCCTCCGGAGTACCCGATGGGACTTTCGATCTCGTCCAGCGACAGGAGGGCATCCAAAGTGGCCTGCCATTCCGGGACCGCCATGTCCACCACCGGAAGGACGAGCCGGTCGACGATCTCGCTGGAGACAGACTCACCGGCCGCTATCGTCCGGCGAAGGTCGGCGCGGGCCCGTTCGACGTCGGTCATTCGGGGCCGGTCGCCACTGCCGGGGAGCTCGATCGTGGCGGAGGCGAAGCCATCGGCCGCAGCGTGTTTCGCGCGCCACGCCAGGCGGGGGCGCATCGCCGGTAATCCGCCCGGTCCGGCAGGGTGGCCCATCAAGATCAGCGGCGCAGGCGCGGACTGCGCCGCTGATCGGGGCGTCCACAGGATGCCGGGGATCTCGCCGAGGAAGAACTCGCGTTCGAGGACGCCGTCATCGAGGTGGCGTTTAGAGATGAAGTACATGGCCGTGCCCTTCGGGAGTGCTCGTGAGCGGCGCTCCCGGACGACCTATCGTCCGACCGTGACCTCACAGAGGAGCACCCATGTCGAAACGTTCACGGGTACCACCTCCTCGTTGTGTCTCACGGACTCCCAGAACGTATCAGTAGTCGTCGTGCCTCCGTCACCAGCCTTATCGACGTTCACCCAGGCCGAGATCTTCTTTCGGCGCGGCTAGTGACAACAACCTCATGAAGGAACACACCTAGGTCTCGACCGGTTCGAGCAGGCGACGCGACGCCCGCAGCGCGGTCGCGACCGCGTCGTCCCGGACCTTGCGGCGACCCCGACGTGGCTCCGACATGACGTCCTCCGGACCGGGCGTCACGTCGCACCTGGTGCAGCGCCCGTTCTCGTCGAGGAGCGCGCCGCAGGCGGCGTGCTTGAACACACGACTGCCCGGGGAGCGGTGCCGGCCGCCCCACACCAGCAGCGCGTGGAGCACCGGCCAGAGGTCGCGACCGGCGGCTGTCAGCTCGTAGATATGCCGTCCGGCGTGCTTTGGATCCGGCTGCCGTTCGAAAACCCCGTGCTCAACCAACCCGTGGAGCCGGTCGGAGAGCACCGCCTTGGGGACATCGAGGTGTGCCTGGAAGTCGGTGAAGCGCCGCACCCCATAGAAGGCGTCGCGAACGATGAGCAGCGTCCACCGCTCGCCGATCACCTCCAGAGCACGGGCGAGCGAGCAGTCCTGGGCTTCGTAGTCCTTGCCGAGCATGAGCCCAGTATACGAGCAGCGGGTTCGGTCATTGAACCGATCTGTTAGAGTCGCTGATCAATACCGGTTCGATCATTGAACCTAAGAATTTGCCGCCAGAAGGAAGACCTCTCATGAACACGATCACCGCAGGTTCGCGTCCGGCCGAGGCTCGCACTCTCTCCGAGCCGGTCGCCTATGTGGTATCGGCCGCGATCATCGGGATCGCGCTATTCGCCTCCGCGACGCCCTCACCGCTGTACGAGACGTACAGCCGGCTGTGGGGTTTCTCGTCGGTCGTCCTGACCTTGGTCTACGCGACGTACGCGGTCGGCGTCCTAGTCGCACTTCTGCTCGCCGGGCGGGCGTCCGATCTGGCCGGACGCCGGCCAGTGCTGCTGATCGCCCTCAGCGCGCTGATCGGTTCAAGCATCGTCTACATGCTCGCCGCATCGGTCGCCTGGCTGTTCGTTGCCCGGGCGATCCAGGGCCTCGCGACCGGCCTCGCGCTCGGCACCGCCAGCGCTGGTCTCCTCGACTTCCAGCCCCGGCGCGACCCGGAGACGGTCGGGCTGACGAACGGGACGGTCAGCGCCACCGGCCTCGCACTGGGCACGCTGGTCTCCGCGACGGCGGTGCAGTACCTGCCGGCACCGCGCATCGTCCCCTACATCGTCGTGCTCGCCATGTTCGCGGCCGCGTTCGTCGGCGTTTCGCTGATGCCGGAGCCGGTCAAGGATCGCGTGCCGCTCCGCCTCACTCCGCAGCGTCCGCGTGTTCCTGCTCAGGTACGACAATCCTTCCTCGTCGCTGCGCTCGCCGTGACGTCCGCGTACTCGATCGGTGGCCTCTTTCTCGCGCTAGGCCCGCAGCTGTCTGCAACGGTGTTCGCGAGCGGTAACCACCTCGTCACCGGGATCAGCCTCTTCCTGCTCACGGGCGTCGGTGCGGTGGCCCAGCTCGCCTTCGGGCGGCGCGCGGCCTGGGTCGGTGTCGTGGGCGGATCAGTAGCGCTCGCCGTCGGCGTCGGGTTGATCGCGCTCTCCGCCTCGGAGCAGGCAGCCGCACCGCTGCTCATCGGCTCCGGGGTCGGCGGCACGGGCTTCGGCGTCGCCTTCCTCGGTGCGCTGCGCAACCTGTCCGCCGCGATCCCACCCGAGCACCGTGCCGGCGTGATGTCGGCGTTCTTTCTCGTCGCCTACTCGGCGCTCTCGGTCCCCGCGGTACTGGCGGGACTGGCGGTGACTTCCCTAGGGCTGGAGTCGACATTCGAGATCTTCGGTGCCGTGGTCGCCACGCTCGCACTAGTCGTCGCGGTCCAAGCATGGCGCACGCGGCCGCGTCGCGTCGGGTGCGCCGCCGAGCTGGCGGCCGAAGCACCGTAGGGTACGCGTTGCCGCTCACACCAACGTCGCCGCGTGATCCGGCACCTCGGTCTGCATGTCGCGCGGCGGCCGCTCGTACCCGCTCGACTTCGGACGTGACGGCAGCTTCAGCGGCGGCCGCTGCACCTCGTCGTAGGGCACTGTCGACAGCAGGTGGGCGATCATGTTGATGCGCGACCGGCGCTTGTCCTCGCTCTCGACGACGTACCACGGCGCCTCCGGGATGTCGGTGTGCACAAACATCTCGTCCTTGGCGCGCGAGTAGTCCTCCCACCGGGTGATCGACTCCAGATCCATCGGCGACAGCTTCCAGCGCCGCATCGGGTCATCGAGCCGAGAGCGGAAGCGGCGCTCCTGTTCGGCGTCGCTCACCGAGAACCAGTACTTGCGGAGCATGATGCCGTCCTCGACCAGGAGCCGCTCGAAGATCGGGCACTGATGCAAGAACCGGTGGTATTCGTCCTTCGTGCAAAAGCCCATGACGTGCTCGACGCCGGCCCGGTTGTACCAGCTGCGATCGAAGATCACGATCTGGCCGGCGGCGGGCAGGTGCTCGATATAGCGCTGGAAGTACCACTGGGTCCGCTCACGTTCCGTCGGGGCCGGCAATGCCACGATGCGAGCGACCCGAGGGTTGAGGTACTGCGTTACGCGTTTGATCGTGCTGCCCTTACCGGCCGCATCACGTCCCTCGAACACGATCACGAGACGAGCCCCCTCGGTGCGCACCCATTCCTGGAGGGTGACCAGCTCCTCCTGGAGTCGGAGAAGCTCCTTCTCGTACGGCTTGCGGGGCAATCGCTTCATCGTTCGCGCCTCCCTGTCGTCAGCGACACCGTACGACGCATCCGCGACCAAGGCTGTACACCGCGACACATGCCGATCCCGACGCGCCTAGCACAATGGGTCCCGTGAATCTCGAAGCGGTCACCCAGGAGCTCTACGGACTGCCGCCAAGCGAGTTCGTCGCCGCCCGCAACGCCCGCGCCAAGCAGGCCCGCGGCGACGGCGACCGCGAGCTGGCCTCGGAGATCCAGAACCTGGCCAAACCCACGACGGCGGCGTGGCTGGTCAACCAGCTGAGTCGCCGCTATGCCGACGACCTTGAACCGCTGCTCGACCTCGGACGGGATCTCCGGTCGGCCAGCGCCAGCCTCGACGGTGAAGCGATGCGCAAGCTCGGCCAGCAGCGCAACGAGCTGATCTCGGAACTGCTCGATCTCGCTCGCCGGATCGGTTCGGCCAACAGCTACAAGCTCAGCGAGGACGTCACCGACGACATGCGGCGGACTCTCGAGGCAAGCCTCTCCGACTCCGAGGTCGCCGACGACGTGGCCGCCGGGCAGTTGACACATGCTGTCGAGTACGCCGGGTTCGGCGAAAACGTCGGGCTCGGCGGGCCGACAGGGATCGTTGGCAAACCGAGCTCGCGGAAGCCCAAGGAGCGACCGACCAAGTCGACCCGCTCATCAACTCCACGCCGCAAGCCCGAGCCGGAGCCGGCCCGCCCAACCGACCTCACCGCCCGTCGCCGGCAGCGCGCCGAACGCGAGCTGGAGGACGCGAGAAAACGCGTCGAGGCCGCACGGGCCACCCGGGACGAGGCGGCAGAGGCGACCCGCCAGACCGCGTCCGACGTCGCCCACACCGAGTCCGAGGTCCAACGCCTGCGTGACGAGGTGCGGGCCGCCGAGAAGGGGGCCAAGGCGGCCCGGCAGGCCGACCGCGCGGCCCAGCAGAAGCTCACGAAGGCCGAGCGCGAGTTGGCCGGCCTCGAGCGCGTACACGAACGGGCAGCAACCAAGCTCGCCGAGCTGGATGAGTGATGTCGAGCCGGTCCGTGCCTTCCTCCCTAGACTGACTGAAACGATCCGACCAATCAGGAGGCACCGGTGACCGAGTTTCTCGGCATCCGCGCCCTGATCACCGGTGGCGCATCGGGGATCGGAGGCGCAACCGCCCAGATGCTCGCCGAACGCGGAGCGCAGGTGGTGAGTCTTGACCTGACGCCTGACGTCCCGGCCCCGGTGCATGGCGTCCGCGGAGACGTCACCGACGACGAGTCGGTTCGCCGGGGCATCCGCGACGCGGTCGACCACCTAGGTGGCCTCGACGTCCTCGTCAACAACGCCGGGATCGGCGCGCAGGGATCCGTTGAAGACAACGACGACGCCGAATGGCAGCACGCTTTCAACGTCAACGTGTTCGGCATCGTCCGCGTCACTCGCTCGGCGTTGCCTTACCTCCGCCAGTCGTCGCACGCCGCGATCGTCAACACCTGCTCGATCGCGGCGACCGCCGGCCTTCCGCGACGCGCGTTGTACTCCGCAACCAAGGGAGCTGTCCTGTCGCTCACCCTGGCGATGGCGGCCGACCATGTCGCCGACGGCATTCGGGTGACCTGTGTCAACCCCGGCACGGTCGACACCCCCTGGATCGGCCGGCTGCTCGACGCTGCGGACGACCCGGCAGCCGAACGCGCGGCGCTCGAAGCCCGACAGCCCACGGGCCGGCTCGTCACCGCCGACGAGGTAGCGGCCGCGATCGCCTACCTGGCCAGCCCGCTCGCCTCCGCGACGACGGGCACCTGTCTCCCGGTCGACGGCGGCATGTCCGGGCTTCGACTACGCCGAAACGCGATGCAAAGCCAGCCGTCGGCGACGTGATGGACGGCCGCCGGCTCGGACGGACCGACACCGTGGTGAGCGTTCTCTCTTTGGGCGGCGCGCCGTTAGCCGGTCTCTACGAGCCGGTGCCCGAGGTACAGGCCGGGCAGACGATTCGGATGGCTCTCGAACGCGGCATGCGTTACGTCGACACCGCGCCCCACTACGGCGCCGGCCTCTCGGAGCGTCGTATCGGCCAGGCTCTCGCCGGCCGGCCCCGACAGTCGTTCGTCGTCTCCACCAAAGTCGGCCGTCGGCTCCGCCCACGCCGGGACGGCGAGCCGCCTGACGACGCGGGGTTTCCGGAGGACCTGCCGTACACGCGAGAGTGGGACTGGAGCGGAGCCGGGATCCGGCGCTCCCTGTACGAGTCGTTGGAGCGCCTCGGTCTCGACCGCGTGGACGTGGCGTACCTGCACGACCCCGACGACCACGAGCAGCAGGTGTACACCGACGCGTACCCCGAGCTCGTACGGCTTCGCGACGAAGGCGTCGTCACCGCGATCGGCGCCGGCATGAATCAGACCGCGATGCTCACCCGATTCGTGCAGCGCCTCGACATCGACGTGGTCCTGTGCGCGGGTCGGTACACCCTGCTGGACCAGTCGGCACTGGTCGACCTGCTCCCCGCGTGCCTGGACCGCGGCGCATCGGTTGTCGTCGGCGGCGTCTTCAATTCGGGTCTGCTGGCCGACCCGCAGCCGGGCGCGCGCTACGACTACGCTCCGGCTCCCCCCGAACTGCTGGCCCGAGCCCGGCGACTGTGGGAAGTGTGCGCCGCCCACGACGTACCGCTGCGGGCGGCCGCGCTGCAGTTCCCGCTGCGCCACCGCGCTGTGACGAGCGTGCTGGTCGGCTGCCGGAGCCCGGAGGAGGTCGTCGACAACGCGACGCTGCTCGACCGGCCGCTTCCGGAGTCCCTGTGGAGCGATCTCGCCGGCGAGGGGATCCAGGTCGCGAGCGTCGAGACCTGAGCTGGGTTCGCCCTTCTCGGTCAGCCACGATCGAGTGCTTGCCATACCGCGCCGTTCGGGTACGCATGGCCGGCGACCGAGGCCTCGTGCATCCGGGCGCCGAGGCCTGGCATGGTCGGCGCGCGATACCGGCCGTGAGACACCGACACAGGATCGACGAAGTGCTCATGGAGGTGGTCG
>JBKOYM010000058.1:0-18671 GCA_046725375.1 Actinomycetota bacterium | reverse complement strand
CTACCTGGGTTTGAGCCAGGGACCACTTTCATTTCAGAACTGCTGGGTTGTTGCCGGACGAATGGGAACTCGGGTCAGCTTGAGCCATCCGTGGCTCCTTGGTTCGTGTCGCCCAAGCGCCGCTACGGAGGTCGCGCTGCGTTGCGGCGGGATCGTGACGCCGGTAACGTTGGTGCTCGGCCACCTTTCGGTGCTGCCCCGGACCCCGGTAGCGGGTGCCCTTGGTGCGGTCCGCTTTCCGGCCCTCGGGGGGTTGTCACTCGTCACCCTTGCCGCCGGGTGCGCTCCACAGGACGATCCGAGCTAGAGGCGAGCGTGGTTCCGGTGGGGAAGCAGACCGATACACGAGAGACCGACATCGAATGGCGGCTGGCGGCCTTGGAGGCCCGGGAGGCAGCGTTCGCTGAGCGCAGGCGGCACGCCCAACAGATCCTGGTTGCCGCCGACCGGCGAGATGCTCTCGCCGATGCTCGAGATCTGGCCGCCGACGAACGCGAGCACGACCTCGACCGCGCCGAGTTCCTGGCTTCCGATGGCGAATACCACAACGATTGGCCGGAGCGGCGAGCCGCGGCTCTAGATCGCCAGCAAGCGAAGGCTGACCGCATCGCGGCCCGCCGCGATCGGATGGCCCTGGCTCGGGACCTTGCTGAGCTGAGTGGGCCTCCAGTCCTCGCACTAGTCCCAGGAACTGCCCGCCGGTGAGCTGCCGGGCTCCGTAGCTCCCCTCGGCCGCGAACCCGCACTGTCAGCTTGGGAGTCGTGGCAAGGATGCGTCTGCGGCGTTCGTCCCGGTTGTTCGTGCGGCCAGTTGTGGCCTGGAGTGACTCGGTGAGGACGGTGCTAATGGCCCGGATCGACCGCAACCCTCCGCCCGTGCCGCCACCCGCGATGTCTGGTCAGGGACGGTACGGTTCCGTGGCGTAGCGGGCCATGACTTCGACGACTTCGGCCGGGACGAGCATGCCGTCGGGTCCGGGATGAAGGCTTTGCAGGTCTCGGAAGTATCCGAGGTAACGTTCGGGGACGACGGTGCACAGGAGGTTGGCGGGAGCCTTTGCGTCGGCGTTGCCAAAGGTTTGGGGTTCACCGATCGGTGCCGTTACGGAGACTGCCGGCCGGGGCGAGGAGCTCGTCGGTGCCGCTGGTGAATCGAACCGTGCCGGTCACGACGTAGAAGGTCTCGTCGTGTTCGCGATGGATGTGCTGTGGGGGCCCGGCCCAACCTGGCGCAAGTTGGCATTCAGCCACTCCGAATCGCTTGTCCACGTCGGTGCCATCATCGAGGATGCGGAATCGGACCGGTCCGGCGGGGAACTCTTCCCCTTCGCCGGGTCCGGTGAGCTTGACTGTCATGCGAACGTCCTCCCTGGTCGGCTCGCTGCCAAGCGGACAGAAGGCGCGACGTCTTGATGGGCTCGCCCCGTGCGCCTACATCAGTCGTACGTCGACCCATTCGCGCAGCACAGGGCCGGAGGTCCCGGATCGATCACCGTGCCCCGACCACTCCTTCACCGTCATCTGCGACTCCCCACAACCGCGGGCTCGGAAGTTTCCGATGTCGTGAGACATCACAGTGGAGCGGGTGACGGGAATCGAACCCGCACTGTCAGCTTGGGAGTCGTGGCAAGGACGCGTCTATCACGCTCGTGCCGACTGCTCGAGTCGCCCGTCGTGGCCTGGAGTGGCCGGGCGGCGACGGGTCTAATGGCCCGCTATTGGCCGCGCGGTGTCACCTACTGGTCGACCATCGAGTGGAGTTCGTCGGCCAGCGCGACCGCTTCTGTCGGGCTGAGCAGGACACGATCGGCCGCCGTCGACCCGGCTTTCGGCTCGCAGCCGCGCCCGATCACGAGTTCCACATGGCCTTCGGGCGCGTGTTCGACCGCTTTGATGCCCAGCGGTAACAGGGTGCGCCCTCATGCACTTCCGAACCGTACCTCATGAGGTACACCCACTTCCGGAGTCGACGCTTCGTGGGTGGGAACTGAGGCAGCGACCACGGGCCCGAGATGTATGGGCGAGGCCCCGGCGCCCCATCGTTGCTCAGCGTAGGCCGACGGCACAGCGAGTCAAGAGAGCGAGCCGAGGTTCGAAACGCTGGATCCTGCGGGCCGAGACGCTCACCCCCGGCCACTCCTGGCCCTTCATCCCGTAGCTGCCGATCGTCGGATCGGAGCGCAGCGTGTCAGGGGTCGCTTGCTCGATCACGTAGTGACACCGACAGGCGCCCTAATTACTCGCGGAGCGGAGACCGAAGACTGGTGCTATGGGATGCCGGTCGGGGAGCTGATCCCACTCGATGCTTGATGTCGACGGTTCGTGCATCGGCGTAGCCGATTGGCCGGGTGGTGGCGTACGAGGCGTCGGTGTTGTGGAACCGGACCAGTGCCTCTGCTCGCTCGACGGTGCTCATGCGGAATTGCTGGATCGCGATGCAGGCACGGCCCGCGGATGGGCTATGTCGTTGGTTCGGGGACGTCGGGGTAGACGCACTCCAACCGAGCTAGAGGGTCGATGGCGTAGACGAGGCGGTCCGGGCAGACGTCGGATGCGTGTTCGATATCTACCACCCGGAGGTAGGCGTACCCGAGCGGACGCGACGCCCGGAAGGAGTCGTCGAGGTCGAGCGTCCGCAGCAGGATGTCGGCGCGCTCGGAGCTACTCATCCGATATCGACTGCTGGCCATGCCGCCAAGGGTCCGCCGCCCACATCGCCGCGCGTAGGGCCAATGGGCCCACCCATCAGGCCCTCCGTCATCAAATCCGGCCAGCCCTGGCGGCTGGTGACCGGGGTGCGGGTCCGCCCCTCCAGCTAAGCCCGGATCCGCCGATGATTCGGGCCGGTCGGGTTCGTTGAGTGCGCCGTTACGGTCGGATGCCCTTGCGGGCTGGGAGATTGGGGCCGGTCCAGGGCACCTGATCCACCGGCACGAAGGACATCCGTCGAGTGCCACGGTCTCACAAGGCCCGCACGACCTCGGCGGTGGATCGAGGCTAACCGGGCCGCGCCTCGATGCCTTCGTGGAACTCCTGGCGCGGGTCTGAGCGGCTTCGTCGATGCCGCGCACCCACCCGCGCTCGTCTCCGAGCGGCTGCTGGATCGGGCGCGCTGATGCCTGGGCGGTGAGCAGCTGGTTTTCCCCGGAGCGCAACGCACCGCAGTTCGTCGGCGAGCTGACCCGGGCTCCGGATCGGACGGCTACCGTCGTGCAGCGTCCGACGCGCGATCGACGCGAGCTCGCGGCCGATCCCTTGGTGTCTTTCGACCCAGGCCCGCATCACTTGGCTCGAGGTCGGATAGATCGCGGCCCCTGGGTGTGGCCATCGACCAGACAGGGCGATCCTCAAGAGTTTCGCTAACGCCTGGGCGTCGACGAGCTGCGGCTCTGGCACCCATGTACTTGTCAGCGCCGCATCGATCCCCATGCCAACGACCTTGACCCGTCCGGCCTTGCTCCACCTGACCGACCGCGGGGTCAGCCGCAGGTGGTACACCCCGGCAGCGTGCGCGACCGCGATCGCCTCGCTGGCCTGCCGGAAGATCTCTGCGGCGTATCGAGGGTCGAGGGGGCCATCGACCAGGGCGCTGCCCAGATCCCGACCTCCGATCCACTCGCGCACGAGGTACGGCGGATCCGCGGACTCGTTGGCGTCGAAGACCTGCGCCAGCCCATCGTGGGTGAGCTGACTGGTGCAGCGTACGGCGTCGAACACGTCAGACGATCGCGTCGAGTCGGACTCGAACACGTGAACAGCGACGTGGCGTTTCAGCAGCTCGTCGGTGCCTCGCCATAGCGAAGAGCCGCGACCAAACGCCAGCAATCCGTCAAGCCGATATCGCTGATCGATCCGCGTGCCCGGTGCCACGGCCACGTCGGCGGATGCGACGGTCACGGGAACCTCCCGAGCATTGCGCGTCACAATGCCAATCCCCAACTTGGTGTGTGCGTTGGACGAAGTCAAGGCAGTCGACCCGTTGCACGAGGACTAAGGACCCTCCGCGGTCACCGAGTGAGCCGGTACACCGCGCCACCGTCAAGGTCCTGATCTGGTGTGGCGCAGCTGCTCCTGCGTCGCGGCACGGGGAACACACGCCGCAGAGGCATCGGTATAGGAGTACGGCGGTCCTCGGTCGTAACCCCAAACACAGCCGGGGGGCCGTCCATCCATACGTTCTGGCCGGCGGTCTGGGTAGGTGGCCGGGAGAGGGGTTATCCCCCACCCTGTTGGGGGAGTCGCCGCCGCGACCTCGAGCTTTGCGCCAGGTCGCTCGAACCGTTGTCGGTCTGCCCGGGATGGTCGAGGCGTTCGCCAAGCGGGTGCGTGGTGAGGATCGCCTGGAGGTGGCGAAGGAGACGCTGGACCATTGCGATGGGTTGGCAGAGCGGGCACAGCCCCCTGTCAGCGGGTCGCTCGGCGTCTGGCCCGGCATGAGAAGTCGTCGGGTTGCGATCCGGTGCGCGGCGACGCCGCGGTGCTGGCGGATCGATCCTCGATGCCTGATGTTCACCCGGACGCCCGTAACCATGTGTTCGATGCCGCGTTGTAGTCGGTGGGACCGCGGACCGTAGCAGGCACCTCGGGGAGCAGGGCAGGACATGATGGTCGAGTCGCGACGCGGCGGACGCCTTGATCACGACCTTGCGCGGCTGCGGTGCGAATGGGTCGCCGCGTATCGGGCCTGGACGCAGGTCGCGGACGATAGGGCGCTGACCAGTACCGGCCTCACCGACGAGCAGCGGGCCGCGCTCGACCGCTACCGTGCCGCCGAAACCGCCTACTTCACCAACCTCCGCACGAATACCGACCGAAAGCCACACGAGCGCGACCGCTGACCCTTCGGCCCGAACGCGATCCTCCGCTGCCGGTGCGTGCCAGCCGGTACACCTGATGGCCTGATCCACGCGTGGCGAGTGTCGATCCTCGCGTCGTGTCGGTTCTCGGTGGTGGGTGTGCTGCCGAGTTTCTGCCGAGGAACGTTGCTGCCTGGCCTCTTCGGTGTCAAAGGCATCGGAGGCCGTGGCGAGAGGGTCCGTCCTCGCCTCGCGGGCGGCGTCGGCGTGCGTCGGCACGCTCTCTTGTGCGACCCCATATGGCCATCAGTTGGGCCAGCGGCCCAGCCCCGGGCCTCGTGTGAGAACGCGTCGGGGCTCCCAAAACCGGGGCGATGGGGTTCGAACCCCCTCCTGCTCTGCGAGCCCTCGGGCGGATGAGTCAGCCGGGCGTCGGAGTGGATGTCGAGCGGCGGTCGCTGCAATGGCCCCGACGCATGGGGGATGGTGGTCGCCGGGGCCACCGCCGCTCGGGTCGCTCCCCGAGGCCCAGGCGCGGCGTCCGGGGAGGACTCTTCGTTCTTCCTATCGGCCTTAGCTCGACGGTGTCCAGGGGCGAAGGTCACCACACGTGCCCCGTCCTCCGCGTAGGGCCGACCAATGGCCGGCGCGGAGGACGGTCCCCGGGACTGCTGTCACGTTTACGGGCCCGGCACCACCGTCAGTCGCGGAACTGATCGTGTGTGGTGGTGCCAGGCATCACCACCCACGACCCACGGGTCAGCGTGTTAGCTGTGCTGCTCCGTTGAGGGCCGGACACCACTGCCAGTGGTAGAGCTGGCTGCCCGCTGTGGTGTCCGGCGTGTGTCGGGTGGCGCCTGGGGCCGCTGCTTGAACGGCCTCTGCGGGGACGGCTCCACTGACATAAGTGTGATGTACCCACTGCTGGCCGCGACATGCCCGGGACGGCGCGACTGACACGCGCCTTCCGGACCGCGTGACGACGACATCGTCCACTCGACAGCCGGCTGGCCCTTCACGGGCGCCATGCGCGCACGGCAGGCGCTCACCGACTTGATCCTCGCCGTGCCCACGCAGGCCTTGCACGGCTCGTCGCCAGACTCGCATGCGCTGGCGTGGCGGATGGCATGCAGCCGCAGCGTGGCCTGTTCGTGGACGGCGTCTCGAGCGAGGAGGGGACCGGACGTATGTCGCCCGCAGCGGGCAGGCCGCTCGCTGGCGCGGCCGGAGGGGCGCCCTTGAGATCAGGAGAGCCAAGCTTCGAATGGCGCCGACCGCTAAGGACGGAAGGACGGCGTTCAGGGTGGGTCGGTCGGTGAGCCCATAACTTCGGACTTGCGCTCGCCGGTTTCACGCTCAATCCGGTCTTTTGCACAGCATTGAGAGCCTTCTGTTTTGCAAGCAGGGGTCACAGGTTGGATCTCTGTTGCGCCCGCGACGCCAGTGTTCTGCACCGTGGCCCGCCGTTAGGACGGTGTCGGCGCCTAGGGGGCGGCGGTTTCGGTCAGATGCAGGTCGGCGACCTGGTGCTCGGCCTCGCCTTCCGCTCCGCCCTCGACGTGTAGCTCGGGCAGCCAGTTGAGCCAGCTCGGGAGGTACCAATTCCAACGGCCGAGCATGGTCATGCTGGAGGGCACGAGAACGGTGCGGATCACGGTCGCGTCAATCAGGAGTGCGACTCCGACGCCGAAGCCCATCTGCTGGAAGCCGACCAGGTCGCCGGTGGCGAACCCGATGAAGACGACCACGATGATCAGGGCCGCACCGGTGATGATCCGGCCGGTCGCCCCCACGCCATGGCTCACTGCCTCGACCGTGTTACCTGTGGCGAGGTAGCGCTCGCGGATGCGGGTCAGCAAGAACATGTGGTAGTCCATCGAGAGCGCGAACAGCACTGAGAACAAGAAGACCGGCACCCACGGTTCGACGCGGTCGATTTGCTGGAGTCCGAGCAGGTCGGCTCCGATGCCTTCCTGGAAGACCAGCACCATCAGCCCGTAGGCCGCACCGACCGACAGCAGGTTCAAGATCACGGCTTTCAGCGGTAGCACGATCGAGCGGAAGACGAGCAACAGCAGAAGGAAGCTGAGGCTGAGGACGAACGCGATCACGATGGGCAGCCAGCGGTCGATAAGCGCGGTGTAGTCGACGTCGAAGGCGGTGACCCCGGTGACGTATACCGGTGCGTCGACGTCTGCAAACGCGGTGGGTACGTAGTCATCCCGGAGTCGCTCGATCGCCGCGCTGGCCGCGCTCCCGGACGGGTCTCCGGTGAGCGCGATCTCCACCAGGGTGAGGTCTCCGCCCGGTGCGGTCGCAACCTCAGACGCTCCGAAGGCACTGTCGTTTGCGACCAGGTCACGCAGCCGTTGCGCGCCTGCGACGATCGCGGGGTCGGAGGAGTCGCCGTCCACGACGACTTCGACCGGATTGCTCCGCTCACCGGATGGGAAATGGGTCTGTACGGCGGCAAATCCCTGCTGACTGACCCTGTCCGCGGGCAGTGACGTGATACCAGACGAGCCGGTCGCCAGGGTGAGAACGGGCAGGGCGAGCACCATCAGCGCAGCCGTCGTCGCTGCAGCGGTCAGCGCTGGTCGCCGCGTGACCAGATCGACCGCGCGCCGCCAGAACCGACTTTCGCCACCATGCTGGCGAGGGATGAAGGGGACCCGCCAGCGTTCGATCCGGTCGCCGAGCAGCGACAGGATCGCCGGCAGCAGGGTCAGGGCGCTGGCCACCGTCACGATGCCGACGAGCACGGCACCGAACGCCAGACTGCGCAACACGGTGTCCGGAACAAGCAGCATGCCGAGCAGGGCAACCACGAACGAGGACCCCGAGAACAGGACCGCCTTGCTGGCGGTGGCGCCTGAGACACAGATCGCTTCGAGCTTGACCAGCCCGGCGTGACGCTCCTCCCGGTAGCGCGAGACGACGAACAGGCTGTAGTCGATGCCCAGCGCGAGTCCCATCGCGACGGCCATGTTGACGATGAAGAAGGAGAGCTCGAACGCCTGGCCGACGATCGCCGCGATCCCGAGCGCAACCACGATCGAGACCAGCGCCATCGCGAGCGGTACAACCGCGGCAACGACCGCGGCGAAGACCAGAAGCAGGATGATCAGCGCCGCTGGCAGGCCGAACTGCAGTTCGCCCTTCTCGAGGTCGTGCTGTGACACTTCGATGAAGTCGTTGTTGGCGGTCCATGTCCCGGCGATGTGGGCCGACACTCCGTCCTGGGCGTCGGCGGCCTGGACGGCGTCGATTACGTCGGCGATGCCGGCCAGTGGGTCGGTGCCGGCCTCTTCGGCGTCATCGGTGTCGTCCATCCGAACCGTTATCAGTGCGGCGTCACCGTTCTGCGAGATCAGCCCGTTGGCGTTGCTGGCGTAGGGGTCGCCGACGCTTCGAACCGCCTCGGCCTTCGCGATCTCGTCGCGCAGGTCGGCCACAGTCTGCTGGACCTGTGGATCATCGACATTGCCGTTGTCGGCGACGACGACCACGGTCTCGCTCACGGCGTTCCGGTCCGGGAAGCGATCGTCGAGCAGGTCTTGTCCCTTGATCGAGTCCGGATTGCTCGTGACCTGGCCCTCCGGTGTCAGTGCCGAACCCAGAAACAACGCGCTCGAGACGATCGCGAGCAGCAGGACGACGCCCCACACCGCGAGGGTGCGCCATGGGCGCCGCGCGCATGCCATGGCGATCCGTTGGGTTGCTGATTGCTCCATGGCTGCTCCTCCTTAGCCGGACTGATCGCGCAGATCGCCTGCTACTCGTGCGTCGGTGGGCGCGGGTTCGGCTGGCGTGCCGTTCAAGGACTGTTCTTGGCACACCGGTTCGACGGGGCGTCGGCTGCTCGCCAGCTGTCCCGACAGGGCCTGGTTGGTCCGGGCGAGTCGAGCGACCATGTGCACCTCGGCGCCTGGCCAGCGGCTGATGACCTCGTACGGGCCGACCAGGTCGAGCGCGGTGAAGTCGGGGTAGACGACGTAGGCGATCTTCACTCGGTCACCTCGAAGCTGAACATCATGCCGCTCTCGTGGTGCTCGGCGATGTGGCAGTGGGCCATCCACAGACCCGGGTTGCTGACGGCGAGGAGGATGTCGACGGTCTCGCCGGTCCGCACCAGCACCGTGTCCTTCCAGACGAGGTTCTCCTCCTCAACTTCGTCGCGGCTGAGGACGAGGAACCGGCCCGCACCGTGGACGTGGAACGGGTGGTGCATGGGATGGTCCCCGGCCATCTCGTTGAGCAGGCGGATCTTGACCTGGTCTCCGACTCGGAACCGCCAGTCGATCGCCGCGTTCTCGGCGTTCGTTTCGCGGTCGATCAGCTTCCAGCGCATGTTGGCCGGCGTTGTCAATCGGTTGACCTCGACCATGTCGTCTTCCCACTCGATGTCGCCGGAGTCTGCGTGGTCGTGACCGTCGCCCTCCGGCGCGTGCTCGTGGCTATCGGCGGCCTCGGCGACGAGCTGCGCGGGGAGCAGCTTCATTCCGCATTTCGGGCAGTGGCCGGGTTCCGAACTCACCACCTCGGGATGCATCGGGCAGGCGTAGTTGTCCGGAGCCTCCACCGCCACGAGCTTCATTCCGCAGTTGGGGCAGTGGCCGGGTTCCGCACTGACCACCTCGGGATGCATCGGGCAGGCGTAGATGACGTCGCCCTCCGGAACTCCCAGGTCCATTTCGGCGATGAAGGCGAGGGTCTTGTCGGGCTCAGCGTCGACGTACTCCGCGATCCGGCGGCGCTCGGCCACCATGTCGTCGTTGGTACGCAATTCTCCGAACTGGTCTCGGAGCGAGGGCTCGGCGTGATCCGTGCCGACGTTGATCGCCAGCATCGGGTAAATGCGCCCCGGCGTGTGATGTTCGAGTGTCAGGTCCCCCGCGCGGTCGAAGAGGATGTCGACGACCATACGTTCCGACGGTGCGAGGACGACCTCGTCGACGAACTGCTCGTGCTCGACGCGGCCGCTGTCGCCCCCCACCAGCTTCATCCGTGCTCCGGGTAGGACGACCTTGAAGACCCGGGTGTTGGCGGTGTTGGTGAGGTAGAAGCGGACCACCTCGCCGAGCTGCGCATTGAGCGAGGGGTGCGTCTCACCTCCCACCAGCAGCACGTCACCGAAGCGCCCCATCGCCGAGTGCGTGGTCTCGACGCGGCTGAATGAGGCAACCTTGCCGTCTTCGAGCAGAATGTCGTCGAGTGTCAGCGCGATCTCGCGGTTGACTCGGGGCCAATACCCAGGGTCGGCCGGCTCGACCACGATGTTCCCGTACAGCCCCATCTCCTGGCCGTAGTCCTCCCGGATATGGGGGTGATACCAGTAGACCCCGGGGTCCGGGAATCTGCAGCGGGCTGCGAAAGTGCCGCCGACCGGGATCGGTGTCTGGGTCTGATGGGTTCCGTCGTAGCGGTTGTCGAGCCGCAGCCCGTGCCAGTGGACCGTTGCCCCGAGGTCGCCTTGGTTCAGCACGTTGACGACGACCTCAGAGTCCTGCTGGACCTTGAGGATCGGTCCCGGGATCGAGCCGTTATAGGCCAGCATCCGTACTGTCGCGGTTCCGAGTTGTTTGGCGACGGGCGCGATGCACAGGTCGAACTCCTCGCCGTCAGCGAGTTCGACGATCTCGGTCTGGCGGGCAGAGGGAAGTCCGGTGATCTCGGTGGGGAAGTGCTCGGTGGTGCTCATGTCTCTCCTGGGGTCAACCGGCGGGTGGATCAGAACGCTGTCGGCCGCGCCGATTCGGACTTCGCCTGGGCGTCTGGGGGCGGCGTGGCGCGGAACCGGCTGATCTCCGCGGCCAGGTACGCCGTGTCACGTCCTGGGGGCTTCGGTAGGCGCTGCTGTGCAGCTGGACGATCGCCGGATCGAGCCGGTCCGCAATGGCTGGAACGAGCGGCCGCTGATACGGTCCGGTGGCGACGACTTCGTCGCGGGTCGGATAGTGGTCCGGATCGCCGGGGAAGGCGCGGCCGGGAAGGCTGCTGTATCGCGCCGGCGTGAACAGCTTCAGCGACTGCCATCGCTCCCGCCAGGCGGCCGCGGGTTCCTGGGTCGTCTCCAGAATCGTGAAGTCGTTGCGATTCTGGTCGGACAGGAAGTATCCGAGTGCCAGCCCGGCTTGCCCTGCCCCGACCACGATCACCTCGTAGTCCGTCGAATGGTGCACGATGTGCCCCTCCTTGCTATGTGCCACCGGCAGCAAAGGGCCGGACCAGGTTTTGGGTCCCTCGTTCGTCGATGCCGGTCAAGTCTTCAGATGGCCAAAGGATCAAGCCGATCGGTCCATGAAATGTGGGGCCAAAGGTCCCGAACCAGAAGGTCGGACCGCCTGAGTTCAAATGATCAATCTGCCGCACTGGCGCTCCCGCGCTCGTCCCGCCCGCTCGGAGGGGCAGTCGCGGTCTTGAGTGGCCGCGTGTTGACGGTTCAAATGGCCCGCTAATTGCCTGCTGACCGGCCGTCGCGGCGTGCCGTACGCTCCGGTCATGCCCGATCCCTATGACCCCGCCGACGTGGCAAGACAGCTCATCGACTCCAGCCGCTACATGGTGCTCGGCACGGTGGACGCGGACGGTCGGCCGCGCGTGTCGCCGGTCTACTTCGCGCCCGACGGCTACTTCACCCTCTATTGGATCTCGTCGCCGGACTCGCACCATTCACGCAACCTCGCGGATCGACCCGAGGTCAGCATGGTCGTGTTCGACTCGACCGCGCCGATCGGCGCAGGGCGGGCGGTTTACCTGATCGCCACCGGCGAGCGGGTCCCCGACGGCGAGCTCGAGTCGTGTGCCGCCGTCGCCTGCCGGGCCCGGTTCCCCGAGCAGTCGCCGTTCCCGGTCGAGGAACTCCGCCCCCACGCGCGGCTACGGCTCTACCGCGCTCACGTGACCGAGCATTCGATCCATGTTCGGGGAGGCGACCCCCAGTACGGCAAGGGGATCGACCATCGGATGGTCGTCACGCTGTCGTAGGAGTCGCCTGGGCGTGCCTGGGGTCGTTCCCGGCCGGCTCGTCGGCGGCCCGAGCAGGCGTCCGCCGGCGTGTGGCGATAACCGGGGCGCGCAGCGTTAGTCCATGCGCGCTTCACAGGGCGCGGGTGCACATGCCGTCATGAGTTTGGGTTTGGCCACCTGCTGGGGTTCCTTTCGGTGAGTTGGTCCATGGAGCGCTCGTCCGATGGTGTAACAGACTTGACCGCTCCATCGGTAGCAAACCAGGAGCCCGATTTTCTGCGAACTGAGGTGGCCCGGATGAACGGGTGGAAACGTCAGCAATTGGTGCGGCACACGGCGTGGACGGCGTTGAGCGCCGGGGTGATTGCTGCTGGCGGTGTGCTCGTGCTCGCTCCGGGCGCGTCGGCCACGCATGTGGAACCGGTCTTGGTCGTGGGAAACCCGTCGTGTCCGGCGGGAACGACGGAGCTGAAGATCGAGAACCCGTCGGATGGCGACAGTGCCAGTGACGGTGACTTCGCGGTCAGCATCGATGTGGACGAGGCAACCCAAACGTTGGACTTCAGCGCCACTGGCGGCGCGGTGCTTGTTGCCATCGTCAAGGGTGGGCCGAACTCCAACGTCTACAACTACGGGCCGATCGGCACGACCGATGACACTGGACTGCATGCGCCGCTGAACGAGGAGAGCAACCCGCCCGATGACTTTTATGGGCTGAGCCATGTGTCGTTCTGCTTCGGCGAGCCGACGCCGCCAACCGAGACGCCGCCGACCGAGACGCCGCCGACCGAGACGCCGCCGACCGAGACGCCGCCCACTGAGCAGCCGCCCACTGAGCAGCCGCCGACCGAGCAACCGCCCACCGTGCAGCCGCCGCCGGTGCAGCCGCCCACCGACTTCCCTGCAGGACTGGGAGCGACCGACGTCGGCGGGACAGACGACGACTCTGGCTTGATGAGTTGGTGGCTTGCCGGTCTGATCGGTTCCGGTGTCGTTGTGGGTGGGGGTGCGGCACTGGCCCTCCGGCGGCGCGGTGACCATCAAGGCTAAGCCGGCCGCCCTCGGTGCGGACGTACTGCTGGCCGCCGGGTGTTCATCGGTCGGGGTCGGTCCATTGAGCCCCGATCCGGGACAGAATCTCGCGGTCGCTCGACTGGTGGTCAGCGCTCATGGGACAACAGTCGCATACAGGACAGGCAATCGGCGCTCGTCAATCCGACGGCACATCGCGCCGTCGGATTGTCAAGCGCCTCCCTTGCGTGGCTCGAAGTCTCGTCGAGTCGGCGAAGACAGGGCCCGCGTGCATCGGTGTGCGCCGTGATGCGACCCCGTAGACCGGCAGTTAGACCGGCACCGACTCCTACCTGGTGTCAGTCCTGGTCGCGGCTGTCGGGGTCGATGAGGACCGCGAGTTCTTCGGTTAGTGCGGCGGTTTCTTGTGTGCTGAGAACGACGCGACCAGCTATGGTGTCGCCCATCTTGGCTGCTGTGTAGGAGTGTCCGATGACGAGTTCGACGTGGCCTTCGTGTGTTAGTCCGACGCCGTTGATGCTGAGGGGAAACAGGGTCTTGGTGTCGTTGACCTTTAGCCCGTACCTCATTGGAGTGGCCCCTGATCTTTGAGTCGGCTTGCGGCGGAAGGGCGCTGAGGTACGGGCGACGCCGGTCTCGGGTCTTGGAGAGCGGATGCCAGGCCACGCTGCCCCGGCTCCCCACTCCTGCCGATCGTACGCCTGGCCGCGTCCCGTTGGTAGTGACCTTCACGCTCGGTCACCGGCGAGTGTTAGGCGGGGTGCTGACGATCTGTTGACGAGCCTGGGACCGGCGCGGGGGCGGGAGCGGTGTGCTGCTCGGCCCGAGGAGTCGGGACCCGGTGTGCCTGTCGGTCTACTGCGTGGATGGTGTCGTCGGGTGGATGCCCCGGCTGGTAGTCCACCCGGAGGATGAGGCGGTTTTCGTGGCCGAGTGCCCGAGATGGCGACCAATACCACTTGTCGCGGAGACGTTCGCGCGATGCTTGCAACGCTGCTTCGTCGGTCATCTGGTAGTAGACGGTCGGCATGTTCTCAACGGTGTCCCATCGTCGTGCGTGCCCGTAGGGTCCTCCGACACGTGTGCTCGAGTCGATGGACCGAGCCTGGGTCGCCTACGGCGAGCGGTGATGGCCCCGACCGCCCGTTCTGCGCTGTCCCGGTGGCCCGGGGCCGTCACCTGGAAGGCCCCACCCTTGCCCCCGGGGAGAGGGGCAGCCCGTGAACGGAGGGCTTCTTGATCGGCATTTGTAGCGCCCGCCGCGTCCCCCCGCACAGGGCTGAAGGTCCCGGGCTAGGGAAGAGCTCCGGGCACTCCTGGCCCAGCACCCCGTAGCTGCCGACCGGACACTGGAACGACGATCCTCCTTGTAATGCGTAGGTCGCCAGCCGATCCCGAGCCCGGGCTTGTGGCGTCAGGGCGCTCCACCGGTCAACGGCTATAGGCGTCGGGACGACGGTATGACCAAGCCCCAACGAGATCGGTGGGTAGGGGGCGGTGCACCACCGTATGCGCGTCAGCTCGATGCCAGCCCCAATCACCGGCGATTAGGCATCGGTCGCGTTCGAGCAGGAATCCGGAAGCCGGCAGGGAGTCGGCGCCGTAGCGTCGCGGTACGGGCCGCCTGCGAGCGGTGATTTTGCGAGGGAGGGGTGCCATGCGGAGCGTTCGTGTGATGATCCTGGCCGGGCTGGGGTCGACCTTCATGTTGACGCCGGTGGCGGCGGCGCCTAACGAGTTTGTTGAGCCGGTGACCGTGGTCTACACGCTTGAGGATCCGACCCCAGGTGAGGAAGGTTTCTTCGGCTGGGAAGTCACGCCGCTTTCCGATATCGATGGTGACGGCGTCAGCGAGCTGCTCGTGAGTGAGCCCGATACGGAGACTGGCACGGTCTACGTGTACTCGGGCCAAGACGGCGAGCCGATCTACCGGCTACCCGGCGCCGAGAGCGACTTGCAGGGATTCTCGATCGCCGACGTGGGCGATATCGACCGTGACGGCACGGCCGACTTCCTCGCCGGCGGCGTCCAGCACGACCGCTTCCGCGGCATCGTCCGCCTCTACTCCGGAGCGACCGGCGAAATCCTGGGGAGCCTCCCCGGGGCCGAGCCCGGAGGCCAGTTCGGCTACGACGCATCCGGCCTTGGCGATGTGAACGGCGACGGCGTGCCCGACTTCGCCGCCTCGGCCGTCCGGGCTGGCGGGCCGGGACGGGTCTACGTCTACTCCGGCAAGACCCTCGATCCGATCCGTACGCTCGAGGGCGAAAACAACCTCGATCTGTTCGGTTCCGGCGTCGGCGTTGTCGACGACCTCGACCGTGACGGCGTGGACGATCTCGTGGTGGGTGCCCGGAACGCTGGTGCCGGTGACCGCGGCGAGGTCTACGTGTATTCGGGCCGGACCGGCGAGCGCCGTCTCGAGTCGCCGGCGCCACCGACCGGACTGGACTTCGGTTGGTTCTTCACCACCGGTGTCGGAGACGTGAACCGCGACGGCGTTTCGGACATCTACGTCTCCGACCACACCGACACGACACTCGGCCCGCGGACCGGCCGGGCGACGATCGTGTCCGGCCGGAACGGCTCCCACCTTCGCAGCTTCCCCGGCTCCGAGCACCACGAGGGCCTCGGGCCTGGCCGAGGCGCCGGTGACGTGGACGGCGATGGGGTGCCGGATGTTGTCGCCGGCTCCTTCATGAGCAGCGACGGCGCGAGCGAGGCCGGCCAGCTGGAGATCTACTCCGGCGACGACGGCTCGCTGCTGCGACGGATCACGAGTACCCGGGCGGGAGAACAGCTCGGTTTCGACGCCCTCGGCTTCGAGGACATCACCGGCGATGGCGTACCGGAGCTGGTCGGTTCGGCGGCGGCCGGTGACGCGGTGTACCTGATCGAGGGCGTTAGACCGTAACGTCTGCTGCTGGAGCGAGGCTCCGCCGCATTGCGGGAGCGGCGGAGCCAGCTACCGCAGCTTCCAGATCCGAGCCTCACGCACGCACAATGTATTCGTGGCGGAGGCGGTGATCGAGCGAACCCTGCACCGGACAACCACGTACCGGCTCGCGGAGTTTTGGTGCCCACCGGACAATCCGCGCTGGCGAACGCCCAACATCATGCCGGAAGCGCCACACGTGGTGTTCCCGCAGACCAGCTCCATCATCCGCCATGTCGGAGACGAGCCGACGCTCGCGAACCCGAACCACGTCATGTTCTACAACCCCGGGCAGCGCTACTTCCGTACGCTGCACCACCCGGCCGGCGACCGCTGCTGGTTTCTCGAACTCGATCCGGCGCTGCTCGCCGAGTTCATCGATCCGGGAGAATTCCGCTTCGTCTCTGGGCCCGGCGAGTCCGATGTACGTCTTCTGCTCCACGCGATCGTGCGCCACGTCGCGTACGACTCCGCCGATCCTCTGCTCGTCGACGAGATGGTCATCGAAGCACTCTCCCGGACGGTCGCCGCAGCCACGCGTCGCCATGAGGCGGTGCGGCCTCGGACCAAGCCGGAGCACCGTGGCCTGGTGGAACGGGCCAAGGAGGTCTTGACCGAGACCGCTACCGAGCCGATGTCGCTCCAGGACATCGCCCGCCGGCTCTACACGTCCGAGTACCATCTCGCGCGGGTCTTTCGCGCTGGCACCGGGCACAGCCTCCACCAGTACCGGAACCATTTGAGGCTACGCCTGGCACTGGATCAGCTCGCCGACCCGAAGACGGACCTGTCGGCGCTGGCCTGTTCACTCGGCTACGCCAGCCACAGCCACTTCACCGACAGCTTCCGTACAGTCTTCGGCATCCCACCCTCTCGCGTTCGCGGCTCGATCGACCGAGGACTCCTTGGCGACCTGCGCCGCCGCGGGCGGGTCTGATCTAATCCCTGCCACGAATCGATCTGCGTCGGCGCTCGAGACGATCGTCGTGGAATGACTCGTGGAACGAAACGGCGTTTACGGCCGTGGTCTGACGCGTTCAGAGAGAGTGCCCTCCAGGAGGACTCGCTACGCCTGGAGTTGACAGCTTGTACGCCAGCGTCGACAGCCGCCGCGTGAACTCTTCCGGCGCTGACCACTCTCCCCCGTCGTCCTCGCAACCAGCCAGATTGAAGGTCGAAGCGGAGGTGGTCAAAGAGTCGGCGAAGCCGATCACGTGTGACGCCGAACGCGCTCTTGACGACCGGAGCGGAGACCGGAGACTGGCATCCGAGGAGAGCGGGCGGTCACCTTACCTGCGAGGCTTGCCATCCACTTCGAAGGTCTCTCCGCTGGTCCGCGCCCGCCAGCCCGAGGACGGCGCCCCGGCGCCGCCCGCAAGGGCGGTAGCCGGGCGGTGCGCCGCGTCAGCGGCGCCTTGACATGTAGAGAGCCATGTTCGGCAGATCGGGTAGCCCACGACGTTCCGGGCCTGGACATGTAGAGAGACATGTTCGGCAGATCGGGTAGCCCACGACGTTCCGGGCCTGGCGTGGAATCCTTCGTGGAATCAAGTGGTGTCTACTGCCGTGGCTGGACGACGCTGGAGTGGGGGAGAGGAAGCCTCCTGTCGCCTGGAGTGGGCTGAAGTCAACGGGCAGCAGGGCTCTCATAATCCCTGGGTTGCGGGTTCGAGTCCCGCCCGCCCCACCAGACAAGCTGCGGCCCGGCCGTCACGATCGCGGTCTGAAACCCGCCGGTGGCGAAGGGAGACCACGAAACTCGCCCGATATCCTGCCCACAGCGCTCGCCACTGTGCTGCGTCTTCGTTGGTTGGCACAGCGTTGGACCGGTGGATAACCCGAAGATGCCCGGGTGGTGTTGGTGGCTGGCGTGTTAGACCGTGGTTGCCGAGGACATGCATTCCTCGAACCAGGTTCCGATGTTGATGATGCCCTTGCAGGTGGCGCCGTTCATCTGTGCCTGGGTCGGGATTTCGTCTTCGGGGCCGACGATGTAGGTGGCGAGGTCTGCCGCGCGGTCTCCGTCGAGATCGAAGCCGAGCAGGCCGTGGAAGCCCTCTCCGGTGGCGGGGTCGATCAGATCCTGGTCGATCCGGTTCTGCACACCGCGGGTGACCCAGACAACCTCGCCCTGGTCGTCGATCACGACCTGTACCCCTGCCGCCTGGTTCTGCTTGCTCGCGTTGACGCACTCGTGAGCGCTGCCGGGCCCTGCGGCCAGCACCAATACAGCGGGCGCTGCGATAGCCGCGATCGCGAGACGGCGGGTGGTGGTCATGTCGGGTCCCTTCGCCAAGTGAAGGCGGCCCAGCCGGGCCGCCGTCACTCAGCGTGTGCTGGATCGACGAGGGCTGTCCAGCTTGGGACTCAGGTTGGTGACCTTGGCCCCTCGGAATGGAGGACCAAGGTCACGTCGATGTGGGTGATTGGGCGGCGGCGACGTGCACGAGTGAACAGCGTCCGCCTACCTGGTCTGACGCACAGCGGCCGAGGCCACTGCGCACTCTCCGAGTCCGGCCACTTCTTTGTAGATTTGTGCGCGCCGGCTCCTCGCCGCTTCGGGCCGCCGGGCGGCTACGGCCCGTGTGGCGATAACCGGAGGCACAGCGCTCCTATGGTTGCGCCTCACGAATCCACGCCGCAGCGTTGGGTGGAGGAGATCCAGTAACTCTGGTGAGAGTGACGAGTGATCCTCGTTTCGATTCGTGATTATGGCGCCCGCTGCCTAGAGATCGTCGGCACCATGTGTGATTCGGGGGAACCGCAAACCCGTAATTGGCCTGGCGGACTGTACGGGAGGTTGCCGATGGGGTGTGTTCGCGGCAGGATGGTCATTTTGCGGTGCACCGGGCGGTGAGTGATGGACGAGTTCGTGCAGCGTCTTTCGGCCGCCCAGGCGGGGGATGAGGGGGCGTTTGGACAGCTGTTTCGGAGCGTCC
>JBKOYM010000079.1:0-16469 GCA_046725375.1 Actinomycetota bacterium | reverse complement strand
GCCTCGTACGCCGGCACGGACCGCTTCGGCCAAGCTCGAACTCTCGTCGGCATCGGCGATGACGACAACACCCAGGCCCGCCGACGCGCTCCGCAGGTCCGCGATGACGGCGGGATCCTCGGCGTGATCGTTTCCGTCGATGAGCAAGACGTTGACGTCCCCGGCGGAGACGGCGAGCCGGATCCAGTCGAGGTCGGTGTGAGCCGCCACGACCTCGATGTCCGCCTGTGGTGCGAGCAAGACCTCGAGCGCGTCGACCAGGGCTTGCTTGGGGTGCAGGAGCGCGACCCCGATGAGATCGCCGTCAGCGGCGACGTCCGATGCGAACGGCCTGACGCCGTCTTCTGTGATCCGCCCCATAGTTATGCCCCGTTAGCGCCTAGTCGGGCTCTCTCCTCGGCCCCCGCCGGGCGGACGCGCCGGGTAGCGGCCTCGTCGCGCTGCGCTTGTCTCGTGACCTCGTCATGCAGGAGCGCAACCGCCTGCAATCGCGAGTGGACGCCGAGCTTCGACAGGATGCTCTGGACGTGCGTACGCGCGGTGCTGTCGGAAATCCGTAGCTGAGTCACGATGTCGGCCGTGTTGCGACCGTCGACGAGAAGCCTCAGTACCCGCTGCTCCCGAGGCGTCAGGGAGCTGAACAGCGCACTCGGCGATGTTCGAGCCGACGACGGCTTGGCCGCGAGCTGGCGCAGTAGCGCGGCGTCGACGGTCAAGCGACCGCTGTCCACCCGCTGCAGTACGTCGCCGATCGCCTGGATGCTCTGGTCCTTGCGGGTGTAGCCGGCGACACCGATGTCGAGCGCCTCGCGTACGAGCTCCGGCGCGTCGCTGCCCGTGAGGACCACGACCTTGGTTTCCGGACAGGACTCGCGGACCGTTCGGATGGCGTCGAAGCCCGCGTCGTCGGCAAAGGCCACATCGGTCACCAGCATGTCCGGCTCGTGCAGCTCGACCGCTCGGACGGCCCCCTCCGGCGTCGACACGGCCGCCTCGACGGTCCACCCACGCGCCGAGAGGGCAGCCGACAGTGCCTCGAGTAGCAACCGGTGCGCGTCACACAGCACCAGCCTCATGGCCCGCTCCCCGCCCGTGTGCGTCTAGAGTTCTTGTGACTATCTGGCATCCCCTTCGACGCCCATCCCTGCGACAACCCCGTGTCACCAGGGCGTGCATACTCCACCCTCATGTGATGCTCCTTGTCGCGGCGCCGCCCCCGTTGCGCCCGGTTTTTTTAGGTCCGCGACTGATCGGAAGTCAACGCTACGTAGCGACTGGAGGACATGGGCCTTTAGTCCCGGATTCTCGGGATGGATTTGAGTCTTCTGGCCCCGACTCGGCCTTGCTGCCTCCCTCTCGCAGCAACGCAGGCCGGAGCCTCAGATCCGGCTGAAAGTGGTCGAAAGACGACGCGGGCACTCAAATCGGCACCGTTTTATGCCGACACGTCCGCGCGTGCGTCGCTGACCCGCCAGCAATCTCGATCAAGTTCGCCCCCGTCGTGGCCCGCAGAATGGGGTCATGACCGGGTCGACCGACACCTTCGCCGCCTTCGTGGGCGTGCTTTCGGAGGTCCTCGACGATCACGAGGTCACCGCCGTCGAGCTTGCGGGGCGAGCGCGGCTGTCGCGGTTCCATTTCGATCGCGTCATCGCCGCGACCGCTGGGGAGTCACCGGCGCGCTTCCGGCGACGGGTCCTGCTCGAACGGGCCGCGTTCCGGCTCGTCACGACGCGTGCGACGATCCTCGACGTCGCGGTTGAGGCCGGCTACTCGTCGCACGAGGCGTTCACGCGCGCGTTCACGCGGGCGTACGGTGTGCCGCCGAAGCAATGGCGTCGCGAGCCGACCCGGTTTGCCCTGGAGTCGCCGAACGGCGTTCATTTCCAACCGCCGGGCAGCCTGCGCCTGCCCGGACGAGAGAAGGTGCAGTCGATGGATCTCCTCGTACGCATGGTCGAACACCATGTCTGGCTGATCGGCCAGATGCTCGATCGGGCCGGAGGGCTGTCCGACGAACAGCTCGACACTCCGATCGAGATCTCCGTCGAAGGCATCGACGACGATCCGACGCTGCGCTCGCTGCTGTCCCGGCTCGTCGGCCAGCTCGACATGTGGGGTGCCGCGATCGAAAACCGCGAGTACGACTTCTCCGTCGAACGGGGCGAGAGCATCCTGCACATGCGGGCCCGGCTCGCCGACGTGGGTCCGGCCTTCCTGTCAGAGGTCCGCGAGGCCTGCGACCGAGGTCGGCTCGGCGACGCGCTGTTGTGCCCCGGCAACGACACGGTCGAGGTCTACACGTTCGGGGGCATGGTCGCCCATGTCCTGACCTTCGCGGCGCACCGACGGACGCTCGTCGCGGGCCGACTGTACGACCTCGGCATCACCGATCTCGGCGCCGGCGACCCGATGGAGTGGGTTGCCGATCCGGCCTGACTCCGAAAGGGCGTGCCATGACGTTGCCACGACTCCTGACCGTCAACGTCGTCCACACGATCCGACCGGGAGCGGGTCGTGAGACCGCCATCGACAAGCGGCCGGTCGACGGCCCGGTCGCGGTCGGTGAACTCGGCCTCGAGGGCGACCGGCAATGCGACGCGAAGCACCACGGTGGGCCGGACAAGGCGGTGTACGCGTACGCGAGTGAGGACGCCGCATGGTGGGCCGACCGGCTCGACCGCGACGTCCCACCGGGCCTGATCGGCGACAACCTCCGGACCGAGGGACTCGACATCACCGGCGCCCGGATCGGCGAGCGCTGGCGGATCGGCGGCCCCGGCGGCGTCCTCGTCGAGGTTCGGATGCCGCGTACTCCGTGCGAAAACCTCTCACTCCGGATGGGCGATTCGGACTTCCACAAGCGCTTCGTCGCCGCCGGTCGGGTCGGGGCCTACCTCAAGGTCCTCGAGCCCGGCACGGTCGCGACCGGCGACGCCATCACGATCGAACGGCGTCCAGACCACGAGCTCACGATCGGCGGCTACCTCGATCGGCCATCGGCGGTCGTCATGCGTGGCGTCCTCGACAGCGGCATCGAACTCGCCGAGCCGGTGCGTCGCCGGGTCCGTCGGATCGCCGCGCGCGGGTGACCAACGGACCGCTCAGGCCGAGCGCGAGACGACGAGGTCGCACAGCGCCTCGAGGGCGGCCCGGGCCGGGATGTCCGGCAGCGGGGCCAGCTGCGACCGGGCTTCGTCGGCCCGCGCCTGAACGAAGGCCCGTGCCTCGTCGAGCCCCGCATGCGCTCGCAGCAGCTCGAGCGCCTCGGCGTGCAGCGCATCGTCGGTCAGGTCGGCCCCGAGCAGCTCCTGGAGGCGGGCATCGGCCGGATCGGTCGACGCGAGGGCCAGCAGGGCCGGCAACGTCGGCACTCCTTCGCGCAAGTCGGTCCCCGGGGTCTTGCCGAGGTCGCCGGCCTCGCTCGCGACGTCGATGATGTCGTCGGAGAGCTGGAAGCAGCTGCCGATGCGCTCGCCGTACTCGGTCAGCGCCGCCTCGATCTCGGCGGGTGCGCCGGAGCAGATGGCGCCGAACCGGGCAGACGTCGCGATCAGCGCGCCGGTCTTGTCGGCGACGACCGACAGGTAGTGCGCCAGCCGCTCCTCGCCGTCGGCGGGCCCGAGGGTCTCGCGGATCTGGCCCTGGACGAGCCGGCCGAAGGTCCGGGCCTGGATGTCGACCGCCTCCGGGCCGAGCGTCGCCACGATGATCGACGCCTGGGCGAACAGGTAGTCGCCGACCAGGATCGCGACGTTGTTGTCCCAGCGGGCATTGGCGCTCGGTGCCCCGCGGCGCAGCAGGGCCTCGTCCATGACGTCGTCGTGATAGAGCGTGGCGACGTGGGTGAGCTCGACGACCTGGGCCGCCGACAGCACGCCCGACGCGTCGCGGTCGCCGAACTCCGCCCCGAGCAGCACCAGCAGCGGCCGAAAGCGTTTGCCGCCCGCGTCGAGCAGATGCCGGGCTGCCTCGGTGACGAACGGCCAGTCCGCGTCGACTGCTCCGGCGAGAGCCCGATCCACCTCGCCAAGACGCAGCCGCAGGCGCGCCTCGAGATCGGCGTCAACCTCGGGGATGCCGAGCGAGGTGGCGGCGTTCAACGGACGAAGGCTCCTGCGTTTTGGGCGAGGTCCAGCACGGGGCCGGGCAGGACACCGAGCACCAGCGTGACGATGACGGCCACGGCCACCACGGTCGCGGTCAGCGCGCTCGGCACCGCGACGCTCGGTCCTTCACCGACCGGGTCGGAGAAGTACATCAATACGATGACACGAACATAGAAGAACGCCGCGATCGCGCTCATCACGACCCCGATCACGACCAGCGACCACGCACCACCGGACCACGCGGCGCTGAACACCGCCCACTTGCCGATGAACCCGCTGGTCAACGGGATGCCGGCGAAAGCCAGCAGGAAGAACGCGAAGACACCCGCGAGCACCGGTGACGTCTTGCCGAGCCCGGCCCACCGCGACAGATGCGTCGCCTCGCCGCCGGTGTCGCGGACCATCGTGACGACCGCGAAGGCGCCGACCGTTGAGAAGCCGTACGCCGCGAGGTAGAACAGGACGCTCTGCAGGCTGGTCAGGCCATCGCCGTTGAACGCCCCGGCGAAGCCGACCATGAGGAAGCCGGCGTGGGCGATCGAGGAGTACGCGAGCATCCGTTTGATATCGGTCTGGGTCAGCGCGATGATCGCGCCGACCAGCATCGTGAGGCCCGCGACGATCCAGATGATCGGGCGCCAGTCCCACTGCGCCCCGCCGAAGGCGACGTAGAACACCCGCAGCAACGCACCGAACGCGGCGAGCTTCGTGCCGGCCGCCATGAACGCCGTGATCGACGTGGGCGCGCCCTGGTAGACGTCCGGCGTCCACGCGTGGAACGGCGCCGCCGCGACCTTGAACAACAGCCCGACCGCGACCAGCCCCATGCCAGCGAGCAGCAGGTTTTGGCCGCCGATCCGGTCGCTGACGGCCTGGTCGATGCCGGCGAGGGTGAACGTGCCGGCGTACCCGTAGATCAGCGCGATGCCGTACAGGAAGAACGCCGACGAGAAGGCACCGAGCAGGAAGTACTTCATCGCCGCTTCCTGGCTGATCAGCCGGCGCCGCCGAGCCAGGCCGCACAGCAGGTAGAGCGGGAGGCTGAGCACCTCGAGTGCGACGAACATCGTCAGCAGATCGTTGGACGCCGGAAACAGCATCATGCCGCCGACTGCGAACATCGCGAGTGGAAAGACCTCTGTGTGCTCGATGCCGCGCGTCGACACCTCGCGCTCGGCCTCGGTGCCGGGCAGTGCCGCAGCCTGGCCGGCGAACGACGTCACGCCGCCCTCGAGCCGGCGCTCGGCCATCAGCATCACCGAGATGATCGACAGGGCGAGCAGCACACCCCACAGGAAGATCGTCGGCCCGTCGACGGCGAGCGCACCCTCGACCGCGACCAGTCCGCGAGCCGAATCGCTGCTTCCGACGGGGTCGAGATCGGACGCGATCAGGATCGTGCCGAGGAGTGCGACCACGAGCGCCCCCAGGCTCAGCACGACCTGCACGATGTAGCGGTACGCCCGGGGCACGACGGCCTCGAGCACCACTCCGAGGCAGGCCGCGCCGAAGACGATCAGGATCGGGTAGATCGAGCCGTACTCGATCGTCGGACTGTCGAAGGTCGCCTCCGCGACGGTCATTCTTGGCTCCCTTCGACGGTCTGTTGTTCGACCACCGGGACGTCCGGCTCAGGCTGCGGCGCGTCGACGAACGACAGCGTGTCGGCGACCGCTGGGTTGATCACGTCGAGCAGCGGCTGCGGCGCGAAACCGAGCGCGATCAGCAGGGCCACGAGTGGGGCGAGCGCGGCGACCTCTCGACGGTTGAGGTCGGTGATCTTGGCGTTGTCGTCGCGAAGTGGGCCGGTCATCGTGCGCTGGTACATCAGCAGGATGTAGACGGCGCCCAGCACCATCGCGGAGGCCGCGAACACAGCCGCGGTCTTGGACATCGTGAACGTGCCCACCATCACCAGGAACTCACTGACGAACGGCGACAGCCCCGGCAGCGAGAGATTCGCCAGACCGAAGAGCAGGAAGAAGCCCGACAGCAACGGGGCGACCTTCTGCGCACCGCCGAAGTCCGAGATGCGCTTGGACCCGCGACGCTCGATCATGATGCCCGTCACGAGGAACAGCGCCGCCGTGGCGACCCCGTGGTTGACCATGTAGAGAGTCGCGCCGGCCGTGGACTGATCGGTGAAGGCGAAGATCCCCATCACCATGAAGCCGAAGTGCGAGATCGAGACGTACGCGATCAGCCGCCGGATGTCGTCCTGCCCGATCGCGAGCAGCGCGCCGTAGATGATCGAGATGATCGCCAGCACGATGATCACCGGGTTGGCCCAGTCGGAGGCCTCCGGGAACAGCTGCAGGCAAAACCGGATCATGCCGAACGTGCCGATCTTGTCGAGCACGCTCACCAGGAGCACCGACGTACCCGGCGTCGCCTCGCTCGCCGCGTCCGGCAGCCAGGTGTGCACCGGCCACATCGGTGCCTTGATCGCGAACGCGGCCATGAAGCCGAGGAACAGCCAGCGCGCCGTGGTCTCGTCCATCGGTACCTGGGAGAGCTCCGACAGCAGGTACGTCGAGCCGAACTGGGAGTCGGCCGACACCGCGTACAGGCCGATCACCGACGCCAGCATCAGCAGGCCGCCGAGCAGCGAGTACAGCAGGAACTTGACGGCCGCGTACGAGCGCTGCGGGCCGCCGTACCCGCCGATCAGGAAGTAGATCGGGATCAGCGTCGCCTCGAACAGGACGTAGAACAAGAACACGTCGGTTGCGGCGAAGACGCCGATCGCGAGGCCCTCGAGCCCGAGCATCCAGGCGAAGAAGGCGTTGACGCTCCATCGTCCGGCCTCGCCGTCGCGCCACGACGCCAGGATGACGATCGGGGTCAGCACCACGGTCATGAGGATCAAGCTGAGCCCGATGCCGTCGACGCCGACCGCGTAGTAGGCGCCGAACGCCTCGATCCAGGTGTGCTGCTCGGTGAACTGGAAGCCGCCGCCGGTCTCGTAGCCGGACGCCATGGCGATGGCCAGCGCCAAAGTGACCAGCGAGATGCCGAACGCCACCTGCTTGGGCAATTCACCCCGCCCGCGCGGCAACGCCATCACCAACACGGCGCCGACGATCGGAGTGAGGCCGATGACGGTCAACCACGGAAAGTCCGTCATGGCAGCCTCCTCGCTGTCAGCGCCTTCAGAACGTGGTGTTTAACGGAAGTCATGATCACGTAAGGTTCACCGCTAGGATCCCCAAGACGACGACGACGGCGCCGCCGAGAATGGCCAAGGCATAAGACCGTACGAAGCCGGTCTGAAGCCGTCGGATTCGGCCCGACGAACCGCCGATCAGCGCGGCCGTGCCGTTGACCAGACCGTCGATACCCCGGTTGTCGAAGTAGACCAGCGACCGGGTGAGGTACTGCCCCGGACGCATGAACACCGCCTCGTTGAAGGCGTCGCCGTACAGATCGGCGCGGGCCGCCCGGGTGAACACCGATCCGCGCGGTGCCGTGACGGGCACCAGGCGGGCGCCGTACATCGTCCAGGCGATGCCGGCACCGACGACGACGACGGCGAACACGATGAACGTCAGGAGCAGCGCCGGCATGGGCAGATCGCCAGGCTCCTCCGGGCCGACAACCGGCTCAAGGAAGTCGACGATCCAGTCGCCGGCGAGCAGCAGACCGCCGAAGGCGCTGCCCGCCGCCAGGATCATCAGCGGAATCGTCATGATCTTGGGCGACTCGTGCGGATCGGCGTCCTCGGCCCACCGCTTCTCGCCCTCCCAGGTCATCAACATGACCCGCGTCATGTAGAACGCGGTAATGCCGGCGCCGAGCACTGCGGCGAGACCGACGATCGCGTTGTCGGCGAAGGCAGCCTCGATGATCTTGTCCTTGCTCCAGAAGCCGGACAGGCCGGGGAAGCCGATGATCGCGAGGTAGCCGATCGCGAAGGTGCCGAAGGTGATCGGCAGGAACTTCCGCAGCGCACCGTAGCGACGCATGTCGACCTCGTCGTTCATCGCGTGCATGATCGAGCCGGAGCCGAGGAAAAGATCGGCCTTGAAGAAGCCATGCGTCAGCAGGTGGAAGATCGCGAACGCATAGCCCGCAGGACCGAGACCGGCTGCCAGCATCATGTAGCCGATCTGGCTCATCGTCGACCCGGCGAGGGCCCGCTTGATGTCGTCCTTCGCGCAACCGATGATCGCTCCGAACAGGGCCGTCACGATGCCCACGATGACTACCGCCGTCGACGCGGTGTCGGTCGTCTCGTAGATGAAGCCGGACCGCACGATGAGGTAGACCCCGGCGGTCACCATCGTCGCGGCATGGATCAGCGCCGACACCGGGGTCGGGCCTTCCATCGCGTCCAAAAGCCAGCTCTGCAAGGGCACCTGAGCCGACTTGCCGCAGGCGCCGAGGAGCAGCAGCAGGCCGATCGCGGTCTGGGTGCCCGTCGACGCGTCCCCGATGCCGGAGGCGACACCGGCGAACGAGATGCTGCCGAAGGTCGCGAACATCAGCATGATGCCGACGGCGAGCCCGAAGTCGCCGACCCGGTTGACGACGAACGCCTTCTTGGCCGCGACCGCCGCGGAGTTCTTGTGCAGCCAGAACCCGATCAGCAGGTACGACGCGAGGCCCACGCCCTCCCATCCGAGGTAGAGGACGAGGTAGTTATCGGCGAGAACGAGCAGCAGCATCGCCGCGATGAACAGGTTGAAGTAGCCGAAGAACCGGCGGCGCCGCTCGTCGTGGGCCATGTAGCCGATCGCGTAGACGTGGATGATGCCGCCGACGCCGGTGATCAGCAACACGAACAGCGCCGACAGCGGGTCGTAGAGCAGACCCATGTCGACGTGGAAGTTGCCGGCCTCGATCCACGTGTAGAGGTTTTGGCCGATCGCCCGCTCCTCCTCGTTCCTGCCGAGCAGGGTCACGAACATGACCAGGCCCAGTCCGAACGAGATCAGCGGCGTCACGGCCCCCAGCAGATGACCCCACGCGTCGGTCCGCCGACCGCCGAGCAGCAGCACCGCCGAGCTCGCCAGCGGCAGCGCGATCAGCAGCCACAGCAGGTCGAACACGCCGTCCGCACTTGCCATCTCAGGCACGACTCACTCCGTCCTAGTACTTCAGCAGGCTGGCGTCGTCGACCGAGGCCGAGCGGCGGGTACGGAAGATCGACACGATGATCGCGAGGCCGACCACCACCTCGGCGGCGGCCACCACCATGACGAAGAACGCCGCGACCTGACCGTCGAGGTTGCCGTGCACACGGGAGAACGTGACGAAGGCGAGGTTGGTCGCGTTGAGCATCAGCTCGATGCACATGAACACGACGATGGCGTTGCGGCGTACGAGCACGCCGACCGCCCCGATCGTGAACAACAGCGCCGACAGCGTGAGGAAGGGCGTGGCATCCATCACTGGTCACCGCCTTGCCGCTCGCGAGTCGGATCGACGAGATCGGTTGCGGTCAGCTCGCGATCAACGGCGCGGACGTTGCCGCGGATAGTCAGCGCTCTCGACACGGACGTCTCGGCGATCGAGCCGTCCGGCAGCAGCGCCGGGGTGTCGACCGCGTTGTGCCGGGCGTACACCCCCGGCGTCGGAGGCGGCCCGAGCGGCTTGCCGTGCTCGGCCCAGTCCTTGATCCGCTGGGTCGCGAGGTCACGCTGCGTCGGCTTCGGGGTCAGCCGCTCCCGGTGCGCCAGCACCATCGCGCCGAGCGCCGCCGTGATCAACAGCGCGCTGGTCACCTCGAAGGCGAAGATGTACTTCGAGAACAGCAGCACCGCGATGCCGGGCACGTTGCCGTCCGCGTTGGCCTCGTCGAGACCGACGATCGTGCCGACCGATGTCTGGGCGACGCCGACCGCGGCGGTGGCGCCGAACAGCACACCGACGGCGGTCGCCGCGAGCCGCTGACCCTTGATGGTCTCGACGATCGAGTCGGACGAGTCGACGCCGACCAGCATCAGCACGAACAGGAACAGCATCAGGATCGCGCCGGTGTAGACGATGATCTGCACGACGAACAGGAACGGCGCGTCCTGGGCGGCGTACAGCACCCCGAGCGACATCATCACCACGGCCAACAGCAGTGCCGCGTGCACGGCCTTGCGGGCGAACACCATGCCGAGCGCGGCGGCGACCATGATCGGGGCGAGGATCCAGAACGCGATCACGTGCCGCCTCCCTTGCTCGCGGGTTCGACCAGGCCCTGGTAGTAGTCGCGCTCGTCGGCACCGAGCCGCATCGGATGCGGCGGCTCCTCCATGCCGGGCAGCAGCGGCGCCATCAGGTCGGTCTTCTCGTAGATCAGGGCCTCCCGCGAGTCGTCGGCCAACTCGTACTCGTTGGTCATCGTCAACGCCCGGGTCGGGCAGGCCTCGATGCACAGGCCACACAGGATGCATCGCAGGTAGTTGATCTGATAGACGCGGCCGTAGCGCTCGCCCGGCGAGTAGCGCTCCTCGTCGGTGTTGTCGGCACCCTCGACGTAGATCGCGTCGGCCGGGCAGGCCCAGGCGCACAACTCACATCCGATGCACTTCTCGAGGCCGTCCGGCCATCGGTTGAGCTGATGCCTGCCGTGGAACCGAGGCGCCGTCGGCTTCTTCTCGAACGGGTACTGCTCGGTCACCACCTTCTTGAACATGGTCCGGAAGGTGACGCCAAAACCCGCGACCGGGTCCCAGAACTGCTCCTTGACGCTAGCCATCTTGTTTCTCCTCGGCTTCAGCTTCGTCGGGGACCGTCACCACGTGTTCGACCTCACGCCCCTGCTCACCTGGCATCGGAGGGACGGGGTACCCACCGGCGTATGGGTCGAAGGCGGCCGGCTCCGGCTCGGGCTCGGGCTTGCGCTCGGGAATGAGCGCGGTCAGCAACAGCAGGACCACCGCGATGCCGGCGACGATCATCAGCGTCTGCTGGTCGAGATCGGATTCGGACCGGATCAGCCGGACGAACGCGACGCCCATCGTCCAGACCAGCGAGACCGGGATCAGCACCTTCCAGCCCAGCTTCATGAACTGGTCGTAGCGCATCCGCGGCAGGGTCCCGCGCAGCCAGATGAAGATGAAGATGAACAGCATCACCTTGCCGAGGAACCACACCACCGGCAGGTAGCCCTCGTTGGCACCGTCCCACAGCGAGATCGGCCACGGCGCTCGCCACCCGCCGAGGAACATCGTCGTCGCGAGGGCCGCGACGGTCACCATGTTGATGTACTCGGCGAGGAAGAACAGCGCGTACTTCAGCGACGCGTACTCGGTCGCGAAGCCGGCGACCAGCTCACCCTCGGCCTCGGGCAGGTCGAACGGCGCTCGGTTGGTCTCGCCGACCATGCTGACCAGGTAGATGAGGAACGACGGCAGCAGCGGCAACGCGAACCACACGTTGTCGGCCTGCGCCGCGACGATGCCGGACATCGACATCGTCCCGGCGTACATGAACACGGCAACGAGCGACAGGCCCATCGCGACCTCGTACGAGATCATCTGCGCGCTCGACCGCAGCCCACCGAGCAGCGGGTACGTCGAGCCCGACGCCCAACCGGCGAGCACGATGCCGTACACGCCCACCGACGTGACGGCCAGGATGTAGAGGACTCCGACCGGCAGGTCGGTCAGCTGCAGCGGAGTCTCGGTGTCGGTGAACGGGATGGTCACGACCGGCCCGAGCGGGATGACGGCCCACGCGATGAACGCCGGCACCGTCGAGATCACCGGGGCCAGGATGTAAACCGCCTTGTGCGCCGACGTCGGAATGATGTCTTCCTTCAGGGCCAGCTTGATGCCGTCGGCCAGACTCTGGAGGAGTCCGAACGGGCCATGCACGTTGGGGCCAAGCCGGTGCTGCATTCGGGCCACGACCCGGCGCTCGAACCAGATGTTGAACAGCGTCAGCACGACGAGCAGCACGAAGACCAGGACGACCTTGATGACGATGACCCACCAGGGGTCGTCGCCGAATACGCCGAGCGTCGCGTCATAGGTGGTGTCGTCGGCCGCGAGCAACATGCTGTGTCCGCTCATGAGGGGGCTCCCTTCTCGAGCCGGACCACGTCACCCTGGCCGGCCCGCAGCAGCCGATTGAGTGGGAGGCCGGCCGAGTTTTGCGGCGCCCACACGACATCGTCGGGAAGGTCCGCCGACCGCACCGGCAGCGCCACCGCACCGGCATCGGTACGCAGCACCACCTCGTCGCCGTCGGTGAGGTCGAGCGACCGCATCGTCGCCGGCGACAGCCGCGCCACCGGATTGCGGGCGGTCGCCGCGAGATAGGGGTCACCCTCTTGCAGCCGACCGTCGTCGAGCAGCTGCCGCCAGGTCGAGAGGATGGCACTCGCTCCCTCAGCCCCGCGCAGAGCCGAGCCGGAGAAATTTGAGCCAATAGAGGGTGCGGCGGCGCGCTCACCCTCCCAGGCGCCCAGCGAGGCCATCTCGGCACGGGCCGCGTCGACGGTACGGAAGCCCAGCGAGGCGTCCATCTCCTCGGCGATGCCGGCCAGCACGCGCAGATCCGGCAGTGTCCCGGCGTCGGGGAGCACCGTCCCGAAGGGACGCAGCCGCCCCTCCCAGTCGACGAAGGCCCCCGACCGCTCGGCCACGGCTGCCACGGGAAGCACCACGTCGGCTCGCTCGGTGACCTCGCTCGCCCGGAGTTCGAGGCTGACGACGAACTCCGCCTGGTCGATCGCCGCGATCGCCGCATCGGGATCGGGTAGGTCGACAGGCTCGACTCCGCCGATGACCAGGGCCTTGATCTCCCCGGACCGGACCGCGTCGAGGATGCCGGCGGTGTCGCGGCCGACGATGCCCGGCAGCAGGTCGGCCCTCCAGGCGGCCGCGACTTCGGCGCGCGCCGTAGGGTCGTCGACCGGACGGCCGCCGGGCAGCAGGTTGGGCAGGCATCCAGCGTCGAGTGCGCCGCGTTCGCCGGCTCGTCGGGGGACCCAGGCGAGCTTGGCTCCGGTGCGGTCGGCGAGCGCGGCGGCCGAGCTGAGTGCGCCGACCGACGTGGCGAGGCGCTCGCCGACGATGATGACGTCGTCGCTGGTCAGTCGGATCCGCGGGTCGTCGGTGAGCTTGTCGAGCGCCGCCGCCTCGTCACCCGGCGCGGTCGCGATCAGGCGCCCGTCGAGCTTGGCGAGTCCGCGTGTCGTGTGGCTCGCGACCGCGAAGACGCGAGTGCCGTTGCCCGCCGCCTTACGCAGTCGGAGGAAGACGATCGGCGACTCGTCCTCGGGCTCGAAACCGGCCAGGACGACCGTCGACGCCTTCTCGAGGTCGGCGTAGGTCGTCGTCACTCCGGTGCCGGCGACGCGAGCGGCGAGGAATCCCGCCTCCTCCTCGGAGTGCGCCCGGGACCGGAAGTCGACGTCGTTGGTGCCGAGTACGGTGCGGGCGAACTTGCCGTAGGCGTAGGCGTCCTCGATGGTCAGTCGGCCACCGGCGAGCACGCCGACCCGGTTTTGCACCTCGGCGAGCCCGCGTCCGGCGAGGGCGAGCGCCTCGGGCCACGACGCCGGTCGGAGCTCGCCGGTGTCGTCGTCGCGTACGAGCGGATGCGTGAGCCGGTCGGCCAGCGCCGTGTAGCCGAAGGCGAACCGGCCCTTGTCGCAGTTCCACTCCTCGTTGACCTCAGGGTCGTCGCCGGCCAGCCGGCGCATGACCTTGCCGCGACGGTAGTCGGTGCGCAGCGCACATCCGGACGCGCAGTGCTCACAGACCGACGGCGTCGACACCAGGTCGAACGGGCGGGCCCGGAACCGGTACGCGGCGCTGGTGAGCGCGCCGACCGGGCAGATCTGGATCGTGTTGCCCGAGAAGTACGACTCGAACGGCTCCTTCTCGTAGATGCCGACCTGCTGCAGCGCACCGCGCTCGAGCATCTCGATGAACGGATCGCCGGCGATCTGCTCGGAGAATCGGGTGCATCGGGCACACAGTACGCAGCGTTCGCGGTCGAGCAGCACTTGCGCCGAGATGCTGATCGGCTTCGGGAACGTGCGCTTCGTCTCGGTGAAACGCGACTCGCCGTACCCGTGCGACATCGCCTGGTTTTGCAGCGGGCACTCGCCGCCCTTGTCGCAGATCGGGCAGTCGAGCGGATGGTTGATCAGCAGGAACTCCATGTTGCCGTGCTGCGCCTTGGCGGCAACGTCGGAGGACTCCTGCGTTCGGACGACCATGCCGTCGGCGACGGAGAGCGTGCACGACGCCTGCGGCTTCGGCATCGCACGGCCGTTGCCGGCGTCGGGCACCTCGACGAGACACTGCCGGCAAGCACCGATCGGGTCCAGCAGTGGGTGGTCGCAAAAGCGTGGGATGTCGATGCCGATCAGCTCGGCGGCCCGGATCACCAGGGTGCCCTTCGGCACGCTGACCTCGGTGCCGTCGATCGTCACCGTGACGAGGTCTTCGCGCGGCACGGTCTCACCGGTCGCCGCCGTGACGAGCTCAGTCACCGTCCCTCCTCGCTTCGCTCGTCGGACAGTGACAGGCGTGCTGGCTTGAATTGTTCGCTCGCAAGCTCGCTCACGCCCTCCTCGCTTCGTTCGTCGGACAGTGACGGGCGTGCTGGCTTGAATTGCTCGCTCACGATGACACTCCCGCCGCCGCGAAGAGGGTTGATAGCTCCGGGTCGAACGGGCAGCCCCCGTTGGACAGGTGGTCGAGGTATTCCTGCCGGAAGTACTGGATCGACGACGTGATCGGCGCGGCCGCCCCGTCGCCGAGTGCACAGAACGCCCGGCCCACGATGTTGTCGCACAGATCAAGCAGCAGGTCGAGATCGCTCTCGCTGCCCTCGCCGTCTTCCAACCGCTGCAGAGTCTGGACCAGCCACCAGGTGCCTTCGCGGCACGGCGTGCACTTGCCGCACGACTCGTGCTTGTAAAACTCGGTCCATCGCAGGACGGCCCGCACGACGCAGGTCGTCTCGTCGAAGATCTGCAGCGCCTTGGTGCCCAGCATCGAGCCGGCGGCGGCGACCCCCTCGAAGTCGAGCGGCACGTCGAGGTGCTCGGCCGTCAGCAGCGGCGTCGAAGAGCCGCCCGGTGTCCAGAACTTCAGCCGGTGTCCGGCGCGGACGCCACCGGCCATGTCGAGCAGCTCCCCCAGCGTGATGCCGAGCGGTGCTTCGTACTGGCCGGGGGTGGTGACGTGGCCGGACAGCGAGTAGATCGTGACGCCCTTGGACTTCTCGGTGCCCATCGACTCGAACCAGTCGACGCCTTGGCTCATGATGTAGGGCACCGACGCGATCGACTCGACATTGTTGACCACGGTCGGGCAGGCGTAGAGACCGGCGACCGCCGGAAACGGCGGCCGCAGTCGCGGCTGACCCCGACGACCCTCGAGCGAGTCGAGCAGCGCGGTCTCCTCGCCGCAGATGTACGCGCCGGCGCCGGCGTGCACGATGATGTCGAGGTCGAATCCGGAGCCCTTGATGTTTTTGCCGAGATAGCCGGCCTGGTAGGCCTCCTGCACGGCATGCTGCAACCGCCGTACGACATGCAGCACCTCGCCACGGACGTAGATGAAGGCCGTGTTGGCTCCGATCGCATACGACCCGATGATGACGCCCTCGACCAGCGCGTGTGGGTTGGCGAGCATCAGCGGGATGTCCTTGCAGGTGCCCGGCTCGGACTCGTCGGCGTTGACGACGAGGTACTTCGGCTTTGGGTTGTCCTGTGGGATGAAGCCCCACTTCATGCCGGTCGGGAAGCCGGCACCGCCGCGTCCGCGCAACCCGGCCTCCTTGACCGCGTCGATGACTGCACCCGGCTCCATGCGCAGCGCCTTCGGCAGCGCGTCGTAGCCTCCGGTGCGTTCGTACGACCGCAGCGTCCACGCCCGCTCGGCGTCCCAGTGGGCGGTCATCACAGGGGTCAGCGGATCAGGCATCGGATCCCCCCTTCATCTCGGCGTCGGACTCGTTGCCACCCGGCGCCACCCAGCCCCGCTCCCGCGCGAGCCGGAGCCCCGCGAGCGATGCGGGTCCGGCGGCCGGGCCCTCGCCCGCCCGGTCGTCGGGGAAGCCGGCGAGGACCCGCTCCGCCTCGCGCCAGGTGCAGACCCGGGCGCCGCGGGTCGCCTGGACCTCGTCGCCGGATCGCAGTGAGTCGACCAGCTCGACCGCCGACTGCGGCGTCTGGTTGTCGAAGAACTCCCAGTTGACCATCACGACGGGCGCGTAGTCGCAGGCCGCGTTGCACTCGACGTGCTCGAGCGTGATCTTGCCGTCCGGTGTGGTCTCGTCGTTGCCGACGTCGAGATGGTCCTTGAGCCGCTCGAAGATCGCATCGCCGCCCATGATCGCGCACAGCGTGTTGGTGCAGACGCCGACGTGGTAGTCGCCGACCGGGCGCCGCTTGTACAT
>JBKOYM010000111.1:0-13970 GCA_046725375.1 Actinomycetota bacterium | reverse complement strand
GCGAGTCGGTGACCGTCACGGGTCCCGCGGCGGATCCCTCGTCGGCCGATGCGGCGTCCTCCTCGCTGGAGCCACAGGCGGTGAGGACGAGAGCCAGACTGATCAGCGCCGCTGCCGCGGCACGGGTCGTTCGCATGGGGGGAGGCCTTTCTCGTACGGGATGAACGATGCGGGTGATCGACATCAGGCGGACGGTTGCGTTCGTACGCTGTGCCGACCGATGGGCCGGGTCGCGAGCCGACCCGTATCGGGATCGACGACCACGTCGATCCGGATGCCGTAAACCTCGGTGAGCAGATCGGGCGTCAACACGTCGACAGCGGGACCGGTCGCCCGTACCCGTCCCTGGTCGAGCAGGACCACGCTGTCGGCGACCCCAGCCGCTTGGTCCAGGTCGTGCAGCACGACCCCGACCGCGACGTCGTGGTCGTCGGCCAGGTCGCGGATGAGGTCAAGCGTCTCGATCTGGTAGCGCAGGTCGAGAAACGTCGTCGGCTCGTCGAGCAGGAGCGTATGGGTCCGCTGCGCCAGCGCCGTCGCCAGCCAGACTCGTTGCCGCTCTCCCCCGGACAGCTCGTCGACGGGGCGGTCGGCCATCGCGGTGACACCCGTGACGTCCATCGCCCAGGCGACCGTCTCGGCGCTCTCCGGATCGAAGCCGCGCCACCGACCGCGATGCGGATGCCGGCCGTAGCCGACCACCTCCCGCACCCGCACTCCCGTCGGGGTCGGACGGCTCTGGGCGAGGAGAGTCACCTGGCGGGCGAACTCGCGCGACGACAGCGCCAGCGCGGAGGCACCGTCGGCGAGGATGATGTCGCCGGATTCGGGCGGATGGAGCCGGGCCATGGCGCGCAGCAGGGTCGACTTGCCACTGCCGTTGGGACCGACGAGGGCAGTCACGCGCCCCGCGGCCAGACCGAGACTGGCGCCGTGGACGACCCGGCTGCCCCGATAACCGAGATCGACCTCGATCGCATGCAGCGGACTGTCCCGATCGATCTTCATATTAGGTTAGCCTAACCTAATATGACCGCCTTGCCGATCAAGGGTCATCTCCCCCGGAAAAGGCCGTAGCCGCCGGCGTCTCGGGTCACCGGCGGCCACGACAGTACGTATGGAACACCCAAATGGGGTCCGAGCGCTACTGATTCGGCGAAATTTCTGTCACCAATTGGTCACTAAGCGTGCCTCGGCCCGTTAGGCGACCAGGTCTGCGATGATCTTCCGTTGCTCGCCGAGGTCTCGGCCTTCCCCGATGGCGTTTTCGACCTTCCAGGCGACTGCGCCCTCACGGTCCACGACGTAGCTGCCGCGGATCGCGCAGCCGGCCGTCTCGTTGAAAACGCCGTACGCCTTCGCCACCTCGCCGTGTGGCCAGAAGTCGCTGAGCAACGGGTACGTGAGGCCGTCGTGTTCGGAGTACGCACGCAGGGTGAACATCGGGTCGCACGAGATCGCGAGCAGCTGCACACCGTCGTTGACGAAGCTCGACAGGTGGTCGCGTACGTCACAGAGCTCGCTGGTGCAGATTCGGCTGAAGGCGAACGGATAGAACATCACGACGACGGCCTTGTCGCCCCGGTACGACGACAGCGTCACGTCCTCGCCGTGCTGGTCTTTGAGGGTGAAGTCTGGGGCCTGTTGGCCGACCTCAATCGACATGAGTCACTCCTGAGAGCCGATGGCGGATTTCGTCCATCGTGCCACTCGTTCGGGTGCCCCGAAGCCACACCCGGGCAGGGCAACTGTTGGCGAGTTTCGACACCGGATGGGCGGCGGGCCTGTCCGAACACGCCAATAGTCGAACCGTCCCCCACGACGCCGTTCCCACTAACTGTCCAGGCCGGCGCGTAGCACGCGGTAGAACGCCGTCAGCCGCTCGATCAGGTCGTCGACCGCACCGGAGTCGGTCGGGTCGGCGTCCTGGAGCCAGTCGGCGACGATGTCGAACAGGCCGCCGATGGTCCCGATCGCGACGCTCTGAACGTCGGCGCTCGCAGACTCGTCGGCCGCCGGCACGGTCGCCCCGTAGTACTTCCAGATCTCCTGCAGGAAGCCGGCTGCCCATCTCCGGTTGGTCCGGCGCTGCGCCTCCACCGCCGGCGAGATCCCGCCCGCACCGCCGAAGGTGACCCGAGCGAGCCGCGGGTCATCGACCAGCGCGTGCGCGAAGGCGGCGATGATCCGCCTCGACGCCTCCGCCTCCGACTCCGGCGCGTTCTGAAACTGCGCGGCCACCGCGCCCGAGATCTGCTCGGTCGACCGCTGCAGCAGCGCGATGTAGCACGCCTCACGACTCTCGAACGACTCGTAGAAGCTCTTGGTGCTGACGAACGCCACCCGGCAGATCTGCTCGATCGACGTGCGGTGATATCCGTGCGCGGCGAACTCGTCGAGCGCCGCGTCGAGGAGCTGGCCGCGCCGCTGCATTCGCCGCTGCTCGGCGTCCAATCCGCGGATTCGCCGGCCGGGCCCCGACGGCGTCGGCTCATTCGCCGGTCCGCGAGCCCCCACCACGGTCCGCCGGGCGGCACCCTAAACTCTCCGCGTGGATGTCGGCAGGGTTGGGCGCAATGTACGGGTGGTCATCACGCTCGTGCTGGCCGCCGGCGTCTTCTACGGCACCCTCTGGGGGGACGACGACGACTTCCCAATCGGTCCGTTCCGGATGTACTCCACGTCCCGCGAGCTCAACGAGCCGGTCGGCGACACCCAGATGTACGCCGTCAACGCCTCCGGTGAGGAGTTTCGGTTCGTCGAGAGCATCAGCGGCATGCGACGAGCCGAGCTCGAAGGACAGCTCGACAAGTTCGAGGCCGACCCGTCGCGATTGCGCTACCTCGCCGAGTCGTACCACGAGCGCTACCCCGATCGGCCGCCCATCGACCAGATCCGCATCGTCATCGAGTGGATCGAGCTCGAGAACGGTCAACCCACCGGCGACAGCACCGTCGAGGAGGTCGTCTCATGGCAGAGGTAACCTCCGAGGCCCCCGCGCCGGCCCCGAGCATGCCGACTCGGATCGGCAACCGGTTCATGCGGTGGCTGTTCGACCCCGTACCGCTCGGGCGGGTCGCGGCGCTTCGGACCATCACGTACCTGTTCATCGTCTTCGACGTCCTCGTCTACTCCGAGGCGGCCCGCCTGAAGGAGACGGTGCCGACCGAGCTGTACGTGCCGCTCCACGTCGACGCGGTCGTCTTGCCGTTCATCCCCGATCCGTCGACGGCCGTGGTTCAGACCTGCTTCTGGGGCCTGCTGATCCTGTCGCCGATCGCGGCCATCGGGATCTTTCCGCGGCTGCTCGGCTCGATCATCTTCCTGCTCTACTTCGAGTGGATGCTGATCTTCAACAGCTACGGCAAGGTCGACCACGATCGCTTCGCCTTCCTGGTCGCCCTGGCCGTCCTGCCGACCATCGGCCGGGCCCGACACGGCGACAAGACGCTGTCGGAGAAGGCGGGCTGGGCCTTCCGTCTCGTGCAGTTGTCCGTCATCGCGACGTACTTCCTGGCTGCCTGGGCCAAGCTCCGTTTCGGTGGTCTCGAGTGGCTGTGGGGCACGAGCCTCACCTGGGCGATCCTGCGCCGGGGCACGGAGTGGTCCAACTGGATGCTCGACCACGTGTGGATGATCAAGACCTCGCAGGTCGGCATCATCGTGTTCGAGTTGATCAGCCCGATCATCTTCTTCGTCAACGACCGGATCCGGCCCTGGATCGTCGCGTACTTCTACGTGTTCCATCTCGTGACGTGGCTCGCGATCACGATCTCGTTCGCGCCGCATCTGATCGCGATGACGAGCTTCCTCGCCCTGGAGCGGGTACGGCCGCTGCGCTGGATCCGGCTCGGCTACGACCGCGCGACGGGTCGGCTTCGACCGGCCGAAGCCACCCGCTCGCCGTCGTAGCGGAGATCGCGCTGCCTGCGTAGCACGTCGGGCCCGACATTTCGCTTTCGTTCCCGGCTCCCTCCAGTTTGCGTGTCGCATGCCCGACATGTCGGGCGGCGGACCACGCGTACGGAAGGGAGGCGGGAACGAGCCGGACAAACTGCCCTAGAACCACTCGTCCAGATCGGCATCCTGACTCCGAGCCGCTACTGGTGCCGCTGGTTGGCGAAGAAGACGCCGCCCTCGAGATCTGACAGCTGCGTCTGGCAGTCCCCCGTCGGGAGGGCACAGGTCATGATGTTCGTCGTATGACGTTCGGGATGGATGAGCGCGTACGCCACCCCGCCGTCGTCGGTGAACGTCATCGCGAGTGGGACCCTGTCCCCCTGCCCGGCGAGGTAGTCCGGCGTGATCCGTCTGCCTGTCGAGGTGTCGTAGACCTCCTTCGTCGGCTCCTCCCGCAGACCCGCCAGGTAGCGACCGTCTCGAGAGAGAAAGCCGTCCATGAGCTCGTGATCGATCGTGGTCGTCGGCGTCGTCTCTCCGACCGGCATGATCGCGGTCGTCGGATGTCCGTCGCCATAGCGGAGCACGACCTGAACGCCGGCTCGGACATCCAACAGGTAGTCGTCGGACGTGGACGGATCGCCCGGGACCGGAAGGATCTGCTTCGGATCCGCGCCGGGCCTGGTCGGGGACCAAACGAAGTCGCCCCTGCCCGTGCAGTAGTACACGGCGGAGTCATCGATGGCGAAGGGGCCAGGGTTCACAATGCGGGGGCGGCCACAGTTGCGAGGGCCGCCGGTGCTGACCGGCAGACGGTCGACCTCCTTGCCGAACCGGCCGACGGTCGTGTCATAGAGGACGATCTCGCCGCGATGACCCGGACCGTTTTCGAGCCATGCCACCCAGCCGGTCGTCGGGTCTGACGCCAATGTCGGATACGCCGTGGCCCGGGAGCCGATCAGGTGGTGCTGGCCGTCGTCGGTCAGCAGCCCGATCTTTCCGGTCGCGGTGGAGTAGACGACGCCATGAGGGACCTCCGCCATGGGGTCGGCCAGCGCCTTGTCCGTCAGCTCGGCGTCGTCGCCGACATAGATCGTGTTGTTGACTCGGTATGGGCCCCACGAGGGATCCGACGGCGGGCTGATCGGCTGATCGACCGTCGAGCCGTCATCGATCCATCCGACGGCCGTCGGTCCGAGCGCCGCCAGCATCGCGACAATCGCCGCCATCGCTACGGCGCTGAATCGACGCCGCCGAACCCGTGTGGTCCCCTCGGCGACAATCGTGTCGAGCGGCACGTGATTCGACCGCACCTGCTGGGCCTCGTGCGCCAGTAGCTCCTTGAGGTCGGCGCTCATCGTGACTTCCCTCCTTCAAAGGCGTTCTGCTCGTCGACGACGGCCAACTCCATGCCGATGATGCGGCGAAGCTTCTTCAGCGCCTCTGAGGTCTGCCGCTTGACAGAGCCCGGCGAGCAGCCGAGCTCCTTGGCGACCTGCGCGACGCCCTGGTCCTCATAGAAGCGGAGTACAACGACGGCTCGCTGCCTCGGCGGCAGGGCCGCCAGCGCCTCCATCACGACCGAACGCTGTGCGATGCCAGCGGTCGAGTCGGCGCCTTCCGGCTCGGGTGGGTCGTCGCTGGGTGTCTCGTGCCAGGACTTCTTGCGACGCCATGAGATGTAGGTGTTGAGCATGGCCTTGCGGGCGTAGGCATCGGCCGCGCTGCGAGCCCGAAGGCGTGGCCAGGCGACGAAGCACTTGGCGAGCGTCGTCTGGACGAGGTCCTCGGCGTGGCCGTGGTCTCCGGTGAGCAGGTACGCCGTACGCAGCAGCGCCGGCCATCGGAGCGTGGCAAACTCACTGAACTCGGCGACGTTTCGCCCCATATGCTTCTCCCCACCGTCGGCTCTCGGTCAAACGCCCTCGTTAGGTAGGACGCCGCGACGGTGACGCCCGGTTGAACGCCAGTCCGGGACTGCGGTCGCGGGCTCAGGCCGTCTCGTTGCGCTCGGCCTGCGGCAGGGCGCAGGTCGCGGTGCCGCCCGGCATCTTGTCGCGGTTGCGCGAGACCCAGCGGTACGCCGGCCAGGCGACCCACAAGACGGGCCGTAGCCCCAGCACGTACCCGGCCACCCGCCACCATGGCCGGCTGCTCCTGAGCAGGTCGGCGATCGCTTCCGGACCCGACGTGTGATGAGTCGGCGACGCTGCCCATTGCACGGCTATGTCGCACTCTTCGACGGTGAGGCCGAGCGCCGCGATGTCGGTCAGCTGCCACGCCTCGACCGCGGCCGGCGTCGGGATCCAGCGCTGGACGAACCGCGCACACGACGAGCAGAAGGCGCAATCGCCGTCATAGAGGAACGTCGGAAACGCGGGGCTCGTCATGGTCCCAGTCTGTCACCCCGCGCGCCCGGACGTGCGGCCGAAGGTCGAAGGCATCCGCGAGCACGCGCGCCACGCCGTCATCGTCGTTGGACCGGCAGCGGTGGGTGGCGGCCACGACCGCATCCGGATGGGCGTTGGCGACCGCGTAGGACCGGCCGGCCCACGCCAGCATCGGCACGTCGTTGGGCATGTCGCCGAATGCCCAGACGTCAGCCGCGTCGACGTCGTGCTCGGCGCACCAATCCGCCAGAGCCGCCGCCTTCGTGACGCCGACGGCGCTGATCTCCGCCAGTCCGCCGACTCCCGAGAAGGCGACGACTGCCCGGTTGCCAACCACGCGGGTGACGACGGCGATGAACTCGTCAGGATCGAGGTCCTCATGCCGTGCCAGCAGCTTGCCCGGAAGCGGGTCCATCAGCTCCTCGAGCGCCGCGACCGGACTGCCGGGCGGCACCGGATGGCGCTCGACGAAGCTCGGCTCTCGGCCAGGCCCGTCGCTGCGTTCGACTGCGAAGGCGATGCCGGGCAGCGCCTGCCGCAGGTCGGCGGCGATCTCCGCGACTGCGTCGCGGCTCAGCGTCTGCTCCCGCAGCACTCGGCGACCGACAACGTCGTAGACGAAGGCGCCGTTGGCGCAGATCGCGAGGCCGTGCTCGCCGATGACGTCGAGCAGCTGGTGCATCCAATGCGGGGGCCGCGCCGTCACGATGACGATCTGGACGCCGGCCCGTTCGACGGCGCGCAACACCGCGACGGTACGGTTCGACGTCGTGCCGTCGGTACGCAGCAACGTGCCGTCGAGGTCGGTGGCGACGAGCCGAGGGCGGTCGGGCACCGGCTCACGCGCCCTCCTCGCTGCGCTCGTCGGCACATGAGCAGGCTGCTGTGTTGATTTGTTCGCTCGCAAGCTCGCTCACTCCTGCGCGGCGAGCTGGCCGCAGGCGCCGTCGATCTCGCGCCCCCTGGTGTCTCGTACGGTCGTCGGCACGCCGTTTCGCCGGAGCCGCCGGGCGAACTCCGCCTCGTCCTCCGGTCGCGAGGCGGTCCACTTAGAGCCCGGTGTCGGGTTGAGCGGGATCAGGTTGACATGCACCCAGCCCCAGTCGCCGAAGGACGTGAGCACGTCGCCGAGTAGGTCGGCCCGCCAGGCCTGGTCGTTGACGTCCTTGATCAGCGCGTACTCGATCGAGACCCGGCGCTTCGTGGCATACGCGTAATCCCATGCCGTCGCAACGACCTCGCGTACCTTCCATCGGGTGTTGATCGGCACCAGCTCGTTGCGCAGCTCGTCGTCGGGCGCGTGCAGCGACAGCGCCAGCGTGACGGGAAGCCCCTCCGTCGCCAGCTGCCGCATTCGGGGCACCAGGCCCACGGTCGAGACGGTGATGCCGCGCGCTGACATGCCGAACCCGTCCGGCGCCGGCTCGACCAGGCGGCGGACCGAGCCCATGACCGCGCGGTAGTTGGCCATCGGCTCGCCCATGCCCATGAAGACGACGTTGGAGATCCGGCCGGGTCCGCCGGGCACTTCGTCGCGGGCCAGCGCCCGGGCGCCGGCGACGACCTGGTCGACGATCTCCGCCGTCGACATGTTGCGCTGGAGCCCACCCTGTCCGGTCGCGCAAAACGGGCACGCCATGCCGCAGCCGGCCTGGCTCGACACGCACATCGTGACCCGGTCGGGGTAGCGCATCAGGACCGACTCGACCAGCGCGCCGTCGAACATGCGCCACAGCGTTTTGCGGGTCGTACCGGCGTCGGCCTCGAGCGTCCGCAATGGCGTGAGCAGCGGCGGCAGCAGCTCGGCAACGAGGCGGTCGCGTACCGCCGCTGGGAGGTCGGTCATCTCGGCCGGGTCGTCGACCAGCCGGGCGAAGTAATGCCGGGACAGCTGCTTGGCCCGATAGCGCGGCTCCCCCAGCGCTTCGATCGCGTCGGCCCGCTCGGTCAGTGAGAGGTCGGCCAGGTGCCGTGGTGGCTTGCGTCGTCCGACCGGCTCGTCGAAGACCAAAGGCAGCGTCGTTGACATCGTGTCGAGTGTCGCAGGTGGCGCCAAATCGCCGGGTGTGAGCGGTCTCGCGGCGGCTGGCCCGGCACTGTTGGCGAGTTTGAGCAAAATCTCGACGCGAATCCCGACCGAACTCGCCAATAGTCCGGCTGGATCGAGGCCCAAACCCCCGATCCGAATCGCTGCGTATCGACGCAATCTCTCTCCGTGATCGGGGCGTAATTATCGAAGTCCGGTCGCGTTCCCAGCGCCGGTCAGCTGACCTCGGGCCCGCGACGTCGACTACTGCTGGGAAGTTACGGCTCCACGGCACCCGGACCCGTAGCTTTCCGGCAATAGTCGGGGGCAACCGCCGAGCACGGTACGTGCCTCCGCCGTTGTCGCTCACTTCCAACCCCAGTCGCGAACCAGCGTCGCCGGGCCGCCGGCCACTGGCACGTCGAGTGTCGCGAGGTCGGGCATGCCCATCCGCTCCCACGCGGCCATGTCCGGTGCGTGGCCGGTGAGCTCGGCGACGAGGAGCGTCCAGGCGGTGCCGTGGCCGACGAGTACGAGCTGCGCAGGCGGCTCCATGTCGGCCAGCAGCTCGCGTACGATCGCGGCCACCCGTGCCCGGGTCGCCGACGCCGTCTCCCACCCGGGTTCGGCCGGCTCGTCGGGCACGTCGATCGACCGGCGTACGGCGGCGACGAACGCCTCCGGTTCGTCGAACCAACTCACCGGGCGGTCCGCCTCGCGCAGGTCGTCGACGGTGACGACTGCCTGGTCGGTCAACGCGGCCGCGGTCGCCAGCGCCTTCGGCTCGGGCGAGCTGATCCAGGTCGCGTCGACCGGAAGCAGTCCGCTCCCCCGCAAGGCGGCCAGCTCTCCGGCGGCGTCTCGGGCCAGCGCCCAATGCCGTGGCGCGACCGCGGGTTCGACCGCCGGCCGCCCGTGGCGTACCAGGGTCAGCCGGACCTCGGTCAAGACGCGTCCACCAGCAGATGAAGCAGCAGCCAGCAGACCGGTGCGACGATCAGGAGTGAGTCGAGCCGGTCCATGATGCCGCCGTGGCCGGGCAGGAGGTTGCCCATGTCCTTGATGCCGAGGTCGCGCTTGATGAGCGACTCCCCGAGGTCTCCGAGCGTTGCCGCGAGGGCGACCGCGACACCGAGTATTAGACCGACCCAGACCTCGCCGTCGAGCAGATAGACGACCGTGAGCCAACCGCCGAGACAGCAGGCAAGCACCGAACCGACAAAGCCCTCCCACGACTTCTGCGGGCTGATCGTCGGCGCCATCGGGTGCCGACCGAGCTTGTAGCCCGTGACGTAGCCGCCGACGTCCGAACACACCGTCACGAGGAGGAAAGTCACGACCCGCCAGTCACCGTCGTCCTCGGCCAGCATCAAGACGGCAAAGCCGGCGAGCAGCGGCACGTACGCCGCGACGAAGACTCCGGCCGTCGCGTCCCGGACAAACCCCTCCGAGCCCTCGGCGAGCCGCCAGATCATCGTGCCGATCACCGTGAACGCGAGCGCGACCGACAAGACCTCCGCGCCGCCGTAGTACGCGCCGGCCAGCATCGCGACACCGCCGACGCAGACCGGGACCAACGGCAGCCGTACCTGGGCCGTCGCCAGCGCTTGGGCCAGTTCCCAGATCGCGAGCAGGATTGCCAGCAAGACGACGCCCAGAAACGCCGTCTTGACGACGAACAACGAGCCGATGATGACGGCTCCGAGGATCAAGGCAACGCCGAACGCGGCCGGCAGGTTGCGGCCACCGCCTGATCGGCTCCCCCTCGGCCTCGTCGGGCCATTCGCACCGACCGGGCCGGCGCCGGCCGTGCTATGGGAAGGCATCGATGGCTACGAGATCATCGGGCTGGCTCAGACCTCGATGAGCTCGGCCTCCTTGTGCTTGAGGAGGTCGTCGACCGCGTCGGTGTGCTTCTTGGTCATGCCGTCGAGCCGCTTCTCGGCGGCCATGACCTCGTCCTTGCCGGCGTCGCCGTCCTTTTCCATCTTGTCCAGCGTCTGCTTGGCGTGCCGCCGAATGTTGCGGATCGCGACCCGACCGTCTTCGGCCTTGATCTTGGCGAGCTTGATGTACTCCTTGCGGCGTTCCTCGGTGAGGTCGGGCATCACGAGGCGGATCACCGTACCGTCGTTGGCCGGGTTGACGCCGAGGTCGGAGTCGCGGATCGCCTTCTCGATGGCCTTGGTCGCGTTTTTGTCGTACGCGGAGATTACGACGACGCGCGGTTCGGGGATGTGGAACGACGCGAGCTGCTGGATGGGCGTCTGCGACCCGTAGTAGTCCGCCGTGATCTTTGCGAACATCGCCGGATGGGCGCGGCCGGTGCGAATCGCCGCGAACTCCTCCTTGGCGAACTCCACGGCCTTGTCCATGTTGGCGTCGGCATCGCGCAGTGTCTGGTCGATCACGGCGTCCTCACTCCTGGTCCTCTCGCAGTCGGACGCGGATCACTCCGCGTGGACGAGCGTGCCAATCTTCTCACCACGGAGGACGCGGGCGATGTTGCCCTCCTCGGTCATCCCGAAGACGATCATCGGCAGCTTGTTTTCCATACACAGGGAGAAGGCGGCGGCGTCGACCACCCGCAGGCCGTGCCGAATCGCCTCGTTGAAGGTCAGTTCGTCATACTTTGTGGCTCTCGGGTCGTGCTGCGGGTCGGCCGAATAGACGCCGTCGACGCCGCTCTTGGACATCAAGACGACGTCGCACTTGACCTCCAGTGCACGCTGAGCGGCGACGGTGTCGGTCGAGAAGAACGGCATACCCGCTCCGGCGCCGAAGATGACCACGCGGCCCTTCTCGAGGTGGCGAATCGCCCGGCGCGGGACGTACGGCTCGGCGACCTGTCCCATGGCGATCGCCGTCTGCACGCGGGTCTCGACTCCGTGCCCCTCGCAGAAGTCCTGCAGGGCAAGGCAGTTCATCACCGTGCCGAGCATCCCCATGTAGTCGGCGCGACCGCGGTCCATGCCGTGCTGGGAGAGCTCGGCGCCCCGGAAGAAGTTGCCGCCGCCGACCACGACGGCGACCTGGACGCCCTCTTTGGCGACGGCCGCAATCTGACGGGCGACGCCATTGACGACCTCCGGGTCGACACCGACCTTGCCCCCGCCGAAGACCTCGCCGGACAGCTTGAGCAGCACTCTGCGATAGGAGTACGTGGACTCAGCCGGCGAGGTCACAGTCATGGGGTCGAGTCTGCCATCCGGCTCAACTGGCGCCTACTTCGAACCGCGCGAATCGCTTGACATGCACACCGGCCTCGTCGAGGACGGCCTGCACGGACTTCTTCTGGTCCGTGACCGACGGCTGCTCGCGCAGCACGACGTCCTTGAAGTACGCGTTGACCCGACCGTCGACGATCTTAGGCATCGCCTGCTCCGGCTTGCCCTCATCACGTGCCTTGGCCTCGGCGATCTCACGTTCCTTGGCGACGATGTCCTCCGGGACCTCGTCGCGCGTGACGTACGCTGGCCGCATCGCGGCGATCTGCATCGCGGCGCCGCGGGCCGCGTCGAGGCTGTCGCCCTCGTACTCGACGATGACGCCGACCGCCGGCGGAAGGTCGCTCGCCCGGCGGTGCATGTAGCTCGCGACCTGGCCGTCGAACACAACGACCCGGCTAAGCTCCAGCTTCTCGCCGATGACGGCCGCGAGGCTCGAGATGTTTTCCTCGACTGTCTTGCCGTCGGCCAGGGTCTGCCCGAGCAACTCGGACACATCGGCCGGCTTGGTGGCCGCCGCGTGCGCGACGATGTCACTGGCGAGCTGCTGGAACTGCTCGTTCTTGGCCACGAAGTCGGTCTCGCTGTTGAGCTCGATGAGCGCGCCCTCGGCGGCCGCGATCAGACCCGCCGACGCCTCGCGCTCGGCACCTCGCTTGGCGGCCTTCGCCGCGCCCTTGACCCGCAGGATCTCGACGGCCTTGTCCATATCGCCGTCGGCGTCGGTCAGGGCCTTCTTGCTGTCCATCATCCCGGCACCGGTCATGTCCCGGAGCCGCTTGACATCCGCGGCGGTGATGTTCGCCATTGGTTACGTGCTCGTCTTTCTCATCTGGCGACCGAAGGTCGCTGGGTGGTGTCCGTACGTGTGGTGCCCGACGACCGCCCCGTGGCGGCCGGATCTCGGAGTACTGCCGGGTCAGGCGCTCTGGGGCGCCTTGACATCGACGGGGTCGCTGGCTGCGTCGTCGGAGGCGGGCTCGGTCGGTGCCGCGGCGGCGGCCTCGGATGCCGCGGCGGCGGCCTCGGATGGTGCGGCGGCGGCCTCGGATGGCGCGGCGGCGGCCTCGGCAGCCTCCGAGCTGCCCGACGCTCCTTCGGCGCTGTAGAGCTCGCGCTCCCACTCGGCCAGTGGCTCGTCGGAGCCGAGCTCGTCGCCGGCCTCGTCGCCCTTGCCGCCGCCGGCGCGGACCATCAGTCCCTCGGCGACCGCGTCGGCGAGGACGCGGGTCAGCAGCGTGACCGAGCGAATCGCGTCGTCGTTGCCCGGGATCGGGTAGTCGACGTCGTCCGGATCGCAGTTGGTGTCGAGGATCGCGATGATCGGGATGCCGAGCTTCTTGGCCTCCTCGACCGCGAGGTGCTCCTTCTTGCTGTCGACGACCCAGACGGCGGCGGGCACACGGCCCATGCCGCGGATACCTCCGAGGCTCCGCTCGAGCTTGTCGCGCTCACGCTTGAGTCCGAGCAGCTCCTTCTTGGTGCGGCCGGACCCCGCGACGTCGTCGAAGTCGATCTCGTCGAGCTCCTTGAGTCGCTGCAGCCGCAGGTGCACCGTCTGGAAGTTGGTGAGCATGCCGCCGAGCCAGCGCTGGTTGACGTAGGGCATGCCGACGCGGGTCGCCTGCTCGGCGATCGCCTCCTGAGCCTGCTTCTTGGTGCCGACAAACATGATCTGACCGCCGCGTGCCACCGTGTCCTTGACGAACCGGAACGCGTTGTCGATGTAGGACAGCGACTGCTGCAGGTCGATGATGTAGATGCCGTTGCGCTCGGTGAAGATGTAGCGCTTCATCTTCGGGTTCCAGCGCCGGGTCTGGTGCCCGAAATGTACGCCGCTCTCCAGGAGCTGGCGCATCGTCACGACGGCCATGGCCGTTTGCCTCCTCGTAGACGCCGAATCGGCGCCTCTCGTGGTTCGTCGCACCGACGGCGATCGCCGGCGCCCTGACGCTCGACACGCGCCCCACCTCAGGGAGGACCACGGAGCGCGTCCAGCCGCAGCTGGATGCGGGCGTGCGAAGTCAGCCCCAACGGAGCTGCTGAGGGCAAGTGTACTTGCGCGCGGCGCCTTGCGCGACTCGCGTGAGTCCTGGGCAATGGGGTGGGCGTGTGGTCAGCGGTGACACATGGGCCACGGTGATCGTTGGGACCGCGTCCCTCTTCGTACGCGTTGGTCTACCGACCGACATGTCGGGTATGGAGCGCATGAAATGGAGGGAGGGCGTCGGCGCGTGGATTGGCCGAGGCATGCCGAAAGGGGGCGGAAAGCCGCCGGGCCTACCCGGCGAAGACCTCGGTGCCCTCGACGTACGTGGCGACGACGCGGGCGTCGGCGATCCGCTCCGGCGGACCGTCGAAGAGGTCGCGGTCGAGCACCGCGAGATCGGCCGCCCGGCCAACCTCGATCACGCCGGATTGGTCGTG
>JBKOYM010000132.1:0-11108 GCA_046725375.1 Actinomycetota bacterium | reverse complement strand
ACGGTACGGCTCGCGACCGTCAGCGGTCAGGCCGATGCGGTGGGGGCGCTGCTCGACGAGGCGTGGCCGGAGCCGAAAGAGTTGCTCGGACCGGTGGAGACCGACGACGGCGAGGTGCGCCTGGTGATTCGGGTGCCGCGCGGGCAGGGGTTGGCGTTGGCCGCCGCGTTGCAGGGGGTGCAGTCCCAGCGCAGTGCGCGCAAGGCGCCGCCGTTTCGGGTTCGGGTCGACCCGTACGAGTTGGACTAGCCCCGAGGAGCGACTGCGGCGTACTCGGGACGGTCATCGACCTCATGATCGGCGTGCTCGGAGCGTAGGCGTTGTGGGTCCTCCCTAGACTGGTAAGGCACGTCCCGGCTGTTCCGAGGAGCTCCCACGCCATGGCCATTCGCCCGATTCGACTGTTCGGTGATCCGCTGCTGCGGACCAAGGCCGCCCCGGTCACCGACTTCGACGCCGAGCTGCGTGCGCTGGTCGCCGATCTGACCGACACGATGCTCGACGCACCCGGATCCGGCCTGGCCGCGCCGCAGATCGGGGTCGGGCTTCGCGTGTTCACGTACAACGTCGAAGATGAGGTCGGGCATCTCATCAATCCGGAGCTGGAGCTGTCCGACGAGACCCAGCTCGGCCCGGAGGGGTGCCTGTCGATTCCGGAGCTGACGTTCGACTGCGTACGCGCGCTGCGGACCGTCGCGCGGGGCTTCAACATGTACGGCGAGCCGATCACCGTCGAGGGGTCCGATCTGCTGGCCCGGGCGCTGCAGCACGAGACGGACCATCTGGACGGTGTGATGTTCGTCGACCGACTCGATCGCGAGACCCGCCGGCTCGCGATGCGTGCCATCCGCGAGGCCGAGTGGTCCGGTGCGCCCGCGCCGACGGTGAAGGTGTCGCCGCACCCCATGTTCGGCAAGGGTTCCTGAACCGTGCGGTTGCTCTTCGTCGGGACGCCGGACATCGCGCTGCCCGCGCTCGAGGCCTTGGCCGCCAGCCGGCACGAGGTCATCGGCGTGCTGACGCGGCCGGAGGCACGGTCGGGTCGGGGGCGCCGTCGCCGTCCGTCGCCGGTCGCGGTTCGAGGCGAGGAGCTCGGCCTTCCCGTCCTGACGCCGGCGCGGCCGAGCGAGCCGGGGTTCGATGAGCAGCTTCGCGAGTTGGCGCCGGACTGTTGCCCGGTCGTGGCGTACGGAGCATTGCTCCCGCAGTCGGTGCTCGACATTCCGCAGCATGGATGGGTCAACCTGCACTTCTCGGTGCTGCCCGCCTGGCGGGGTGCCGCCCCGGTGCAGCGGGCTCTTCTCGCCGGGGACGAGGTGACGGGGGCGACGACGTTTCGCATCGTCAAGGAGCTCGACGCCGGGCCGATCCTCGGCACACTGACCGAGACGATCCGGCCGACTGACACGGCCGGCGAGCTCTTGGAGCGCCTGGCGGTGGCCGGCGCGCCGCTCCTGGTGGACACTATCGACCATCTCGAGATCGGCGACATCGACGAGCGTCCGCAGTCCGACGACGGGGTCTCGTTCGCGCCGAAGATCGAGATCGACGACGCGCGTATTCGGTGGGGCGACCCGGCGTTCGCGGTGGATCGCCGGATCCGCGCATGTACGCCGGCGCCAGGGGCCTGGTCGACGCTGGACGGCAATCGGCTCAAGATCGGGCCGGTGCGACCGCTGCCGGAGGCTACCGATCTGGCGCCGGGCGAGCTCGACGCCGATCGACGTCAGGTGCGGGTCGGCACGGGCACGCACGCCGTCGTACTCGGTGACATCCAGCCGCCTGGCAAGCAGGCGATGGACGCCGCCGCGTGGGCCCGCGGCGCGCGGCTCGAAGGTCGGGTCCGGCTTGGCGTCGACGACTGAGATCGACCTGCGGCGGAGGGTCGCCCTCGACGTCATGGCGGCCGTCCGGGAGCGGGATGCGTACGTCAACCTGCTGCTGCCGTCGCTGCTAGCCGAGCGAGGATTGACCGGCCGCGACGCCGCTCTTGCCACCGAATTGGCGGCCGGAACGATCCGGATGCGGGGGCTCTACGACGCTGTCGTGGCGCATCTCGTCGAGCGGCCGTTGAGCGATCTCGACCCGCGACTGCTCGACGTCCTCCGGTTGGGGTGCCACCAGCTCTTGTCGATGCGGACGCCGTCGCACGCGGCCGTGTCGACCAGCGTCGACCTGGTGAAGACCCGAATCGGGCGTCGCCCAGCCGGCCTCGCCAACGCAGTGCTACGCCGCGTGGCGAGCCACGACCTCGACGCGTGGGTCGATCGGGTGGCGCCGGCACGTTCGGCCGATCCGCTCGGACACCTGGCCGTCCGGCACAGTCATCCGCGTTGGATGGTCGACGCGATGCACGATGCGCTCGGCGGCGACGTCGACGAGACCGAACGGATGCTGGCCGCCGACAACGAGCCGCCGGCCGTGACGCTGGTGGCGCGGCCGGGGCTCGCGACGCCCGGGGAGTTGCTGGTCGAGGGGGCGAGTCGAGGAAAGTGGTCGCCGCATGCGGTACGGCTGGCCGGCGGCAACCCGGCCGAGCTGCCCGCCGTACGCGAGGGCCGGGCCGGTGTGCAGGACGAGGGGTCGCAGCTGGCGGCGTTGACGCTCGCTGACGCGCCGCTTGACGGTTCGGACGGTCGCTGGCTCGACATGTGCGCCGGGCCTGGCGGCAAGACGGCCTTGCTGGCGGGCCTGGCGGAGGAGCGGGACGCGATCGTCGTGGCGGGAGATCGACAGTCGCATCGAGCCGGGATGGTCGCGCGTGCGGTTGAGAGATTCTCGTCGGCGCGGGTCGTCGTGGCCGACGGGACGCAGCCGGCGTGGAGCGAGGCAGCATTCGACCGCGTACTCCTCGACGCGCCGTGCACCGGCCTCGGTGCTCTGCGGCGACGGCCCGAGGCGCGCTGGCGGCGCATGGCAGCCGATCTCGACGACCTGACCCGGCTGCAGGGAGCGCTCCTCGATGCGGCGGTCCGATCCGTACGCCCGGGCGGTGTGGTGGCGTACGCGACGTGTTCGCCGCATCTGGCGGAGACGCGCGAGATCATCGAGGCTCAGCGGCGCCGATCCGACGTGGAGCTGGTCGACGCGCGAGGCGTTTGGCCCGCGATCCCGGATCAGGATGCGCCGTGGCTGCAGCTGTGGCCGCATCGACACGGCACCGACGCGATGTTCGTGGGGCTGTTGCGGCGGGGTTGATGGGGCGGGCCGGGTTGGCGTGGGGGTCCCCTGCGACGAACCTATTGGCACTGGGGACCCCGCGACGAAACCCGAATTGGCGCGATCCTCCCCAGTCCGCTGGCTAGACTCCGGCGCAATGGGCATTCAGATCTCGCCGAGCCTCCTGTCAGCCGACTTCGCGAACCTCGCGAGTGCCGCGGCCTCGGTGCCGAGCGCCGACTGGCTGCATGTCGATGTGATGGACAACCACTTCGTCCCCAACCTGACGATCGGCCAGCCCGTCGTGGAGTCGCTGGCCAAGGCGTCGGACCTGGCGCTGGACGTGCACCTGATGATCGACGACCCCGATCGATGGGCACCCGGCTACGTCGAGGCCGGTGCGGAGAACGTGACGTTTCATGTCGAGGCGGCTCACGCTCCAGTACGCCTGGCCCGCGAGCTTCGTTCGCACGGCGCCCGCGCCGGATTGGCATTGAAGCCGGCGACGCCGATCGAGCCGTACGATGATCTGCTCCGGGAGTTCGACATGATCCTCGTCATGACGGTCGAGCCGGGCTTCGGGGGGCAGCAGTTTCTCGATATGTGTCTGCCGAAGGTACGCCGGGCCCGCCAGCTGATTGACAAGCACGGCGGCGACCTGTGGCTGCAGGTCGACGGCGGCGTCGGGGCCGACACGATCAAGCGGTGCGCCGAGGCCGGAGCGGATGTCTTCGTCGCCGGGTCGGCCGTCTTCGGCGCCGACGACCCGGATGCGGTGGTGGCGCAGCTGCGGACGGCCGCCGGGGGCGCGTGATCACAGCGGCGAACTGGGGAGGATCGCGCCAATGCGGTTTTGGCGCAGGGGTCCCCAGTGCCAATAGGTTCGTCGCAGGGGACCCCCACGCCAAGCCCAACCCCGCACCCCCGTGGCCCACGTCACGCCAACCGCCTTGCGTCCCCGTGACATACTCGCGAGTGAGTCAACAGACTCGCGTGCTCCGGGGTCGGTGAAATTCCGAGCCGGCGGTGACAGTCCGCGACCCGGTCCAGCGCAAACGGCGCAGGTCCGGTTGATCCGGTGAAATTCCGGGACCGACGGTAAAAGTCCGGATGGGAGGCAGCACGCGCCGGTCTCGACGTGCGTCGGCAGAGCCGTGCCGCGTCGGGCCCGACGGCTACGCGACCCCGGGGTCCGCTTCGACGGACGAGAGGGATCGCGATGGCGAGCCAGGTCGAGATTGCCGCGATGCGGCAGGCGCTCGACGCTGCCCGCGAGCCCACGGGGCGCATTTCGCCCAATCCTCGCGTCGGTTGTGCCCTGCTCGATCCGACGGGCCACGTACTCGCGATCGGGCGGCATCGGGGCCCCGGCACGCCCCACGCCGAGGCGGATGCCTTGACCCAGGCGGGCACCGCCGCATCGGGGTCGACGGCCGTCGTCACGTTGGAGCCGTGCGACCACGACGGACGGACGGCTCGCTGCACCAAAGCGCTCATCGCGGCCGGCGTCGCCCGGGTCGTCTACGCGGTCGACGACCCCAATCCGCTGGCCGCCGGAGGCGCCGCCGTCCTGCGTACCGCCGGCATCGACGTCGAGGCGGGCGTGCTCGCGGACGCGGCGTACGCCCTCAACGAGCGCTGGCTGATCGCGGTCGCCCGCGGCCGGCCGTACGTCACGTGGAAGTACGCGGCCACCCTCGACGGTCGCAGCGCCGCCGCCGACGGTACGAGCGCCTGGATTACCTCCGTCGAGTCCCGTCGCGACGCCAACCGACGTCGGGCCGAGGCGGATGCGGTCGTCGTGGGCACCGGAACCGTCGTCGCCGACGATCCGAGGCTGACCGTACGCGACGACGCCGACGCGCCACTGCCGTACGACGCACAGCCGCTCCGAGTCGTCGTCGGTGAGCGTGAGATCCCTGACCGAGCACGAGTCTGGGACGACGCGGCGCCGACCATGCAGATCCGTACCCGCGACGTCGACTCCGTCCTGGTCGCGCTGCACGATCTCGAGGTACGGCACGTCTGGCTCGAGGGCGGCCCGCGGCTCGCCGGTGCGTTCGTCGCGGCCGGCGCCGTCGACGAGGTGGTCGGCTACGTCGCGCCCGCGTTTCTCGGCACCGGAGCGGCTGCCTTGGCCGACGCCGGGGTCGACACGATCTCCGACATTCGCAGGTTCAGGTTGCGCGACGTCAGCCGTCTCGGCCCCGACGTCCGCGTCATCGCTCGTCCAACGCAAGAGGAAGGCTGACATGTTCACAGGCATCGTCGAGCAGGTGGGCGTCATCGTCGACCGGACCGAGGTAGGGGACGGCGCTCGCCTGACGATTCGCGGCTCCCGCGTGGTCGAGGACGCGGCTCCGGGCGACTCGATCGCGGTCAACGGCTGCTGTCTGACCGTCGTCGACCGTGACGAGACGATGTTTACCGCCGACGTGATGCGCGAGAGCCTCGACAAGACGTCGCTCGGCCGACTCGCGCCGGGCAGTCCGGTCAATCTCGAGCGCGCGCTGGAGGTCGGCCATCGGCTCGGGGGCCATCTCGTCCAGGGGCACGTCGACGGCACCGGCACGATCGTCGAGCGCCGGCCCGGCGACCGTTGGGACGTGCTCCGCATCGAGTTGCCGCCGGAGCTCGTTCGCTACGTCGCGCCGAAGGGTTCGATCACGGTCGACGGCACGTCGCTGACGGTCGTCGAGGTCAACGACGACCCGGCGTGGTTCACGGTCGCGCTCATCCCGACGACCCTGGAGCAGACCACGCTCGGTCGCACCGCCGTCGGAGATCCGGTCAACCTCGAGGTCGACGTTCTCGCCAAGTACGTCGAACGCCACCTGACTTCTTCCGGCGTCCCGCAAGCCGAGGGAGCCAGCCCGGACCTCGCAGGACGCAGGAGTGGTGTTGAAGGCGGACCGAGATGAGCGCAAACGCAGACCCAGTGAGCTGGCTGTTCACGGCTGAGCTGCAGATCGGCGACCAGGCGATCCTGTGGCGCGAGGTCCTCGGCAACGCGTTCGGCCTGGTCTGCGCGCTCGGCGGGATGCGGCGGCGGGTCTGGGCCTGGCCGGTCGGCATCGCCGGCAACGTCTTGCTGTTCACGGTCTTCCTGGGCGCGGTGTTCGACACGCCGCAGGACAAGACCCTGTGGGGCCAGGCCGGCCGGCAGGTCTTCTTCGTCGCCGTGTCGCTGTGGGGGTGGCACCGCTGGCGTCAGTCCCGGCTGCGCCGTGGCGTCGAGCACGGGCCCGCCATCCGGCCGCGCTGGGCGACGTGGAACGAACGTGCGCAACTGGTCCTGCTGTACGCCGCCGGCACGGCCCTGTGTTGGTGGCTCTTCGGCATCATCGGCTCGTACGGGCGGCTCACCGAGGCGTGGATCCTCACCGGCAGCATCCTCGCGACGTACGGCATGGCCCGCGGCTGGGTCGAGTTCTGGCTGGTCTGGATCTCGGTCGACGCGGTCGGGGTGCCGACGCTGCTCGACGCCGGCTTCTATCCATCGGCGACGCTGTACGCGTTCTACGGCGCGTTCTGCCTCGCCGGCTTCATTGCCTGGTGGCGCATCGAACACACGTCCGTCGCGCCACCGGAGCCCGACCTCGCGGAGGCACGATGAACGTCCGACTGGACAGCATTGAGCGTGCGATCACTGACATCGGCGCTGGCAAGGCGGTTGTCGTCGTCGACGACGAGGACCGTGAAAACGAGGGCGACCTGATCTTCGCCGCGAGCAAGACCACGCGGGAGCTGATGGCGTTCATGATCCGCTGGACGAGCGGGGTGATCTGTGCGCCGGTGACCGGCGAGATCCTCGATCGCTTGAGGATCCCGCTCATGACGCCACGCAGCCGCGACCGGATGCGCACGGCGTACACGATCTCCGTCGACGCTCGCGACGGTGTGACGACCGGCATCTCAGCGGCCGACCGGGCGCGTACGGTGCGGGTCCTCGTCGACTCGGCGACCGAGCCGTACGAGATGGTGCAGCCGGGTCACGTGTTCCCGCTCCGGGCTCAAGACGGCGGCGTGCTCACCAGGCCCGGGCACACCGAGGCGGCGGTCGACCTAGCCCGGTTGGCGGGTCTCACTCCGGCCGGCGTGATCTGCGAGATCGTCAACGACGACGGCACGATGAAACGCGGAGAGCAACTGCGCGAGTTCGCCGACGAGCACGGACTCGCCATGGTCACGATCGCCGATCTGATCAGCTACCGGCGCCGCAACGAGACGCAGGTGCTCCGCGTCGCCGAGACGCGGCTGCCGACCGAGTTCGGGCTGTTCACCGGGTACGGCTACCGCAGCCTCGTCGACGACATCGAGCATGTCGCGCTCGTACACGGTGACATCGGCGACGGCCATGACGTGCTGACCCGGCTGCATTCGGAGTGCCTGACCGGCGACGTGTTCGGCTCGCAGCGCTGCGACTGCGGGCCGCAACTGCAGGCGGCGCTGGCGGCGATCACCGAGTGTGGGTCCGGCGTGATCGTGTACCTGCGGGGTCATGAGGGCCGGGGGATTGGGCTGGTCGACAAGCTCCGCGCGTACGAGCTGCAGGACACCGGGCACGACACGGTCGACGCCAATCTCGAACTCGGCTTGCCGGCCGACGCCCGCGATTACGGCACCGGTGCTCAGATCCTCGGCGACCTCGGGGTCTCGTCGGTACGGCTGCTGACGAACAACCCGGCCAAGCGCGAGGGCCTCCAGATGTACGGCATCGATGTCCGCGAACGGTTGGCGATCTCGATCGAACCGACGCCGGACAACCTGCGATACCTGCGGACCAAGGCCGAGCGGATGGGGCACGACCTGCCGCATCTGGTCGCCGAATCGGACCAGCTCCGGACGAGCGAACAGAAAGGACTGGTATGAGTGGTGAGGGCGCCCCCAGACTCGGGGGTTTGGAGGGTGGCAATCTGCGGGTCGGAGTGGCCGCCGCCTTGTGGCATCAGAGGGTCATGGACGGCCTCGTCGAGGGGGCGTCGGCCGCCCTGTCGGAGGCGGGTGTGGACCGACCCGAGATCGTGCGGGTGCCGGGATCGTTCGAGCTGCCGGTGGCGGCGATGCGGCTGGCCCGGGAGGGCTGCGACGCGGTGGTGGCGCTGGGCGTCGTCATCCGGGGCGGTACGCCGCACTTCGACTACGTGTGTCAGGCGGCGACCGAGGGGCTGACCCGCGTGGCGTTGGACACCGGCGTGCCCATCGGCTTCGGCGTCCTCACCTGCGACACCGAGGAGCAGGCGCTCGACCGGGCCGGGCTCGCCGGATCGCACGAGGACAAGGGCCGCCAAGCCGCGGAGTCCGCCGTCGCGACGGCACTCGCGCTGCGCCGGATCGGCCGGCCCACGCGTACGCCGAGCTTCGGCGCGCCGGGCAGCACCTGACCCGGGCCTCTGTCGCGATACCACGTTTACGTGGTACGTCGTCACTCTGCATGGGTTCTAACCCGTGCACAGTGCGCACGGACCACGTAAACGTGGTAACCGTGTGACGCGAGGGACGTGCCGGCGCCGTCCGAGCACGTGTACGGCGCGTCAACCGCCTATTGACGACGGGCGTATCGTCAACGTACGATTGACGCATGAATGAGCGCCAAGGTCAGCCCATCACCCCGACTCTGGACGAACTCATCGCGACCGTGGAGGCCCGTACGCCGGGCGAGTCGTCGCTCGAACGCCTCGGCGCCGCCGTCGCCTACTCCGACGACCTCGGCGAGCTCGCCGACAATCTCGTGAGCCATTTCGTCTCCCAGGCACGCGACGACGGTTCGTCGTGGACCGACATCGGGACGGTTCTGGGCGTCTCGAAACAGGGCGCCCAGCAGCGATTCGTGCCCCGGGGCCCACTCGACGCAGCCGACTTCGAAAACAAGGACCTGTTCGGCCGGTTCACGCCCCGGGCCCGGCAGGTCGTGCTCAACGCCGAGCAGCAGGCGCGCCGGCTCCAGCACGACTCCGTCGGCACCGAGCATGTGCTGCTGGAGCTGACCGGCGAAGATGGCATCGCCTCGATGGCGCTCTCGGCCCTCGGCTTCGACCCGGCCCACATCTACGAGCGGACCGAGTCCCGGCTCACCCCGGGGGAGGCCGCGCCCGAGGGGCACATCCCGTTCACGGCGCCGGCGAAGCGGGTGCTCGAGCTGACCTTGCGCGAGGCACTCAAGTTGGGCCACAACTACATCGGCACCGAGCACATCATCCTGGCGCTGCTGACCGAAGGCGAGGGGACTGCGGGCCGGGTGTTGCGCGAGGCCGGTGTCGAGTACGACGCCCTACGGGCCAAGGAGATCGAGCTGATCGCGGAGATTGTCGCACAGCGCCGGGCCGCCGGCTGACCCGCGTGGGGATGATTGCGCCAATCGCACGCTGGGGACCCCTGCGCCAAACCTATTGGCGTGGGGGACCCCCGCGCCAATCCGGCGGCGGCAACAACAGCCGAACTTCCCGCCAATACTCAGCTTCAGCGAGTACGGAGCACACCACGACGTGGACGCCGGTGTGACGCGCTGTTCGCCCTCGGTAGGCTGCGGGCGCCGCCGAAGGAGAGAGCGCAGTCATGAAGACGTTCGACCAGTTGTTCGCCGAACTCGCCGACAAGGCGAGTGCGCGACCCGACGGTTCTGACACCGTGGCGGCTCTCGACGCCGGTGTCCACGCGATAGGCAAGAAGCTGGTCGAGGAGGCCGCCGAGTCCTGGATGGCGGCCGAGCACGAGTCGCCGGATCGAGCGGCGCAGGAGATCAGCCAGCTGCTCTACCACGCGCAGGTGCTCATGATCGCCTGCGGGCTGACCACTGACGACATCTACGCGCACCTCTGAGAGAGTCGGACCATGCTGAGGATCGCCGTGCCCAACAAGGGCTCCCTGTCCGTTGCCGCCGCCGAGTTGCTTGGCGAGGCCGGGTACGCGCAGCGCCGTGACAACCGGTCGCTGACGCAGGAGGACCCGTCCAACGGGGTCGAGTTCTTCTACCTCCGCCCGCGCGACATCGCGGTGTACGTCGGCGAGGGCACCCTCGACGTCGGCATCACCGGCCGCGACCTGCTTCGGGACTCGCGGGCCAGCGCCGAGGAGGTCATGGAGCTCGGATTCGGTGACTCGGTCCTGTGCTTCGGGGCGCCGCCGGGCGCGGTCGAGTCGGTCACCGACCTCGCCGGGCACCGGATCGCCACGTCGTACGCCGGTGTTGTCGAGGACTTCCTGGCCGACAAGGGCGTCGAGGCCAACGTGGTCCGGCTGGACGGCGCGGTCGAGTCGGCGGTCCGGCTCGGTGTTGCCGACGCCATCGCCGACGTCGTATCGACCGGGACAACCCTGCGACAGGCCGGTCTGGAGCTGGTCGGCGAGCCGATCCTCGAGTCGCAGGCGGTGCTTGTTACTCGCGAAGGCGCTCCCATGCCGGACGGGTTCGACGTGTTCGAGCGGCGTCTCCAAGGCGTCATGGTGGCGCGACGCTACGTGATGATGGACTACGACATCCAGGTCGAGCAGGTCGAAGAGGCGGTCGCACTCACGCCCGGCATCGAGTCGCCGACGGTGTCGCCACTTCATCGGGAAGGCTGGGTCGCCGTGCGTTCGATGGTGCCGCGCGACCAGGCCCAGCAGGTCATGGACCAACTGTGGGCACTCGGCGCCCGTGGCACCCTCGTCACCGACATCGTGGCCTGCCGATTGTGAGCGAACGTGCCAGCGAACCGTCTAACGCTGCGACTCTTCGCCGGCTCGACGAGCGCCAGCGAGGCGGGCCGGTGAAGGACGACTCGCGTACCTTCCGACCGCTCGGTGCGCGGGTGGTGGCTCTCGTCGCGGGGGCGTGCCTCACCGTCATGGTCACCGTCATGTGGTTCGCGATGCCGGCGAGCATCCGGGAGAGCTTCACCGTCTTCGAGAACGTCACTCTCCTGCTCGTGTTGCTCGGTGTTCTGACCGTGCTGTACGGGATCGCCCGC